>DASTXN010000172.1:0-28340 GCA_035765515.1 Jatrophihabitantaceae bacterium
GCCCGCGGCCGCGGCGACGACCGCGTCCACCCAGCCCTCGACGAGCGCGAGCAGCGTCTCGAGGCGGCGCAGCGCGGCCTGCTGCTCGGGCGTGGTCTGCGGCTCGAACAGCCCGCCGGACAGCGCGTTCTGCACGCTCTCGGGGTTGGTCGGGTCGACTTCGCCCATCGCCCGTTCGATCGCGGACATGTCGATGGTGATGCCGCGGGCGTAGCTCTCGACGGCCTCCATCAGCCGCTGCCGCAGCCACGGCACGTGCGTGAACAGGCGCTGATGCGCGGCCTCGCGCAGCGCCAGGTAGAGCCGGACCTCCTCGGCCGGGCGCTGCAGCCCTTCGCCGAACTCGGCCACGTTCTCCGGGACGAGCGCAGCAACGCCCGCGGGCCCGAGCGGGATGCCGATGTCCGTGGCGGCCACAACCTCGCGGGCCAGCGCGCCGATGCCCTGCCCGACCTGCGCACCGAACATCAGGCCGCCGACCTGGTTCATGATCCCGGCGATCGGGTTGCCGGCGCCCATCGCCTCGAGCTGTTCGGCAGGGATCGCGGCGCCCATCGCCTCGACCACGCGTGCCGCGACCGGGTCACACAGCGCGGACCACACCGGCAGGGTGCGCTCCAGCCACTCCAGCCGCGTCCACGACTCGACCGTGTGCACGCCGGACGGCAACTCGGTCGCCTCGTCCAGCCACAGGTCGGCCAGCCGGACAGCGTCGGCCACCGCGGCGCGCTCGTCGGCGTCCACCGGCCGGTTGGCACCGGCCAGCGTGGACACGGCCAGCTGCTTGGCCAGGTCCCAGTTCACTGGGCCTCCCGACCAGGACAGCAGCTTCTGCAGCTCAGCGAATAGCGGCATCTGGCCGGAGAAGTCGCCGGGGTCGCTGGACCCGGGCCCGAATCCGAACGGCAGGTTCGTCATATCGTTCACGGTAGTAGCGACGCTCGAACGCTGCCGATCGTTCCGCGTTGCGCGCTCGGCGAACAGCCGGCAGCGGGTAGTTTCCCCCGCATGGCATGGGCGTTGTGGCTCGCGGTGCCGATTGCGGCGACCGTGCTCGCCGCCGTCGGCACCTGGTGGGCTGCGCGCCGGACGCGTCCGGCGAAGCGCGCGGACACCGTGGACGCGATGCAGGCGCACCGGAACTACCTCGACGCGCTCACCGTTCCTGCGCGCGGCACCGAGCGCGTCGCGCCGCCGGTTCTCGGCGACCTGCGGGACTGAGCCCGTGCACAATCGCGGCCGATAGGCTGCGCGCCATGTCTTCGCCGTCGTGGTTCGCGATCCCGGGCGTGCGCGGCTTCCTGCGCCTGAGCCGTCGCGTACGGGCACTGCTGGCGGCGCTCGTCGTGTTCCTCGTGTTGTTCATCCTGGCGATCACGATGCCCGTGCCGTACGTCGAGCTGTCCCCGGGCCCGACGTTCAACACGCTCGGGACGGACGGACAGGGCAACGCGATCATCGTCATCAAGGGGCACCCCGCCAACAAGACGAAGGGGCACCTGAACATGACGACGGTCGATGTCTCGACCGCGCCGATGACCGCGTTCGACGCCATCGTCGGCTGGCTCGCGCACGACAAGGTCGTGGTACCCAAGGCGGCGGTGTACCCGCCGGGTCAGTCCGAACAGCAGACGAACGAGCAGAACAGCCAGGAGTTCGCGGCTTCGCAGGACAGCGCGACCGAGGCCGCCGCCTGCCAGCTCGGCTACCCGAAGGCGTTCGGCGTGCTGGACGTGACGTCCGGCGGTCCTGCGGCGGGACGTCTGGAGCTCGGCGACCAGCTGATCTCCGTCGACGGCCGGCCGACCAGTGACTACAACCAGCTCAGCTCGGTCATGCAGTCCGAGACGCCGGGCAAGACCGTGCCGGTGGTCGTGAAGCGCGGCGGCACGCAGCGCACTGTGACCGTCACGCTCGGCCAACCGCCGGCGAAGAAGAAGGGCGCGGGCCTCGGCATCAGCGTTCCCCAGGGGAAGGCGTGCCTGTTGCCGTTCACGGTCGACCTGGGTCTCGGCAATCAGATCGGTGGTCCGTCCGCCGGCATGATGTTCGCGCTCGGGATCATGGACAAGATCGGATCGGTCGACCTGACGCACGGCAAGTTCATCGCGGGGACGGGCACGATCGATCCGGACGGGAACGTCGGACCGATCGGCGGGATCCAGCTGAAGATGATCGCGGCGCGCAAGGCCGGCGCCACGGTGTTCCTCGCGCCGGCGGGCAACTGCGCGGACGTGCGTGGGGCGATCCCCGCCGGGCTGCACGTGGTGAAGGTCAGCAAGCTCAGCGAAGCGGTCGCGGATCTGAAGGCGCTCAACGCCGGTCAGCCCGTCCCGCACTGCTAGTGCAGGGTCGCCAGCAAGGCCTCGGCGAGGTTGGGCGCGAGATCAGGACCGATCAGCAGCTCGCTGTCCTCAGATCCGGCGGTCCCACGCAGCCGCAGCACCGCGGCCGTCACACCCTCGCGCAGCACGCCGACGACCAGGCGCGCCTCGCGCCGGTCGGGGTGGTTCGCAGCCGCTGCGAGACTTTCCGGGCCGTCCGGCACGTCCGCCTCGGCCGTCGGCGGCAGCATCACGATCTCCTGGCTGAGTGCACAGCCGGCGACCGAGTCGGGCCAGGCGATCTGCGCAAGTGCCTCGTCCAGCGGGCCGTCCGGCAGCGCGTCCTGCTCGATCGGCACGAACGCGTCGCCGAGTGCGCCGTCGATACCCAATTGCGCCGCGGTTTCCGGTTCGTCCGTGCCGAATCGGTCCGCCCGGACCAGCGCGAAGACGGCCGGCCGCTGGCCCCAGCCGGCGGCACCGACGTGGGCTTCGATCTCGGCGGTTGCAGTTTCCAGCAGGCCGACGGGCGATGTGCTCACCCCGCCGATCCTGCCGTATGACGCGCGCAGTCCGCCGAGTGCACCCTCCTGACAAAGGAACCCGCGCAGCGCCCGGTACGTTGACTGGACGTTAGAACACACGTGTGCCTGCGGACCTCAGGCAGGTAATCCGGATTGGAGCCGCTCGTGGCCATGCGGCCGCCCATGCCCAGCATGATCCTGTCGCGCCGGTCAAAGATCGCGCTCGCCGTCGTCGGCGCGCTCGTGGTGCTGCTGATCGTGTTGGCGAAGCTCACCGGTGTCTACGTGACCTGGCTGTGGTTCGACCAGGCCGGCTACCACGGCGTCTACAGCAAGATCCTCTGGACGCGGGTCTCGCTGTTCTTCATCTTCGGCGTGCTCATGGCGCTGATCCTGTGCGGCAACATGGCGGCCGCGTACGCGATGCGGCCACCGTTCCGTCCGATGTCGGCGGAGCAGCAGAACCTCGAGCGGTACCGGGTGATGCTGGAACCGCACCGCAAGCTGCTGCTGGCTGTCGTCGGCGTGATCACGCTGCTCGCGGCGGGCATGTCCGCGCAGAACAACTGGCAGACGTGGCAGCTCTGGCTGCACGGCGGCTCGTTCGGCCAGACGGATCCGCAGTTCCATATGGACCTGTCGTTCTACATGTGGGACTACCCGGCCTACCGGCTGATGCTGGGGTTCGGGTTCACCGCGATCATCTTCGCGATCATCCTGTCGCTCGTCGTGCACTACCTGTCCGGCGCGATCCGGCTGCAAACCCCGGGCCCCAAGGTCACGCCCGCCGCGCGGCGGCACCTGACGGTGCTCGTGTTCGTGTTCATGGCCCTGAAGGCGATCGCCTACTGGCTGGACCGCTACGGCCTGGTGTTCTCCGATCGCAGCACGTTCACCGGCGCGTCCTACACCGACGTCCACTCGGTCCTTCCGGCGCGCACGATCCTGTTCTGGATCGCGGTGATTCTCGCTCTCGCGGTGCTTGCGTCGCTGTGGTTGCGCAGTCCCTTGCTGCCCGGCATCGGTTTCATCGTGCTGATGGTGCTCAGCGTGCTGATCAGCGGCATCTACCCCGCCATCGTGCAGCAGGTTTCGGTGAAGCCGAACGCGAGCACGAAGGAAGCGCCGTACATCAAGCGCAACATCGAGGCGACGCGCGCCGCGTACGGCGTGCAGACCGGCACGGACGTGGACTACAAGCAGTACACCGCGACATCGTCGCCGCCGGTGTCGGCGCTGAAGACGGACACCGCGACTATGGACAACCTGCGGATTCTGGACCCGAACCTGCTGTCCAACACGTTTGCGAAGTTCCAGCAGTACGGCAACGTGTATGGCTTCCCGAGCAAGTTGGACGTGGACCGCTACACGATGACGGATCCGTCCACCGGCAAGCAGGTCACGCACGACTACATCGTCGGCGTGCGTGAGCTGGACGCGGCGAACCTCAAGGGCGATCAGGCGAACTGGATCAACCAGTACACCAACTACACCCACGGGTACGGGTTCGTCGCCGCCGCCGCTGACAACGACATCACCAACGACGGGAACCAGCCGGGTGCCTTCGCGGCCGGTGGCATCCCGACCTCTGGCTTGATCTCGCTGAAGCAGCCACGGGTGTATTTCGGTGAGCTGCTGCCCAGCTACTCGATCGTCGGCGCGTCCGGTTCGCCGAAGGAGTACGACGGGAACGGGTCGCAGAAGTTCACGTACACCGGCAGCGGCGGCGTCTCGCTCGGCAGCTTCTTCAACCGGCTCGCCTTTGCGGTCCACTACAAGCAGAAGAACTTCGTCCTGAACGACGCCGCGAGCGCGAAGGGCGCAAAGATCATCTTCGACCGCGATCCGCGGCAGATGGTTGCCAAGGTGGCGCCGTTCCTCAAGGTCGACAGCGATCCGTACCCGATCGTCGACTCGCAGACCGGACACATCGTCTGGATGGTCGACGGGTACACGACCACGAACAACTACCCGTACTCGGAGCGGCAGTCGCTATCGAGCCTGACGAACGACTCGCTGTCGCAGAGTGACAAGACGGCTCAGCAACCGAACGACAGCATCAACTACATCCGCAACTCGGTGAAGGCGACCGTGGACGCGTACACCGGCAAGGTGACGCTGTACCAGTGGGACGCCGGCGATCCGGTGCTCAAGGCGTGGATGTCGGTGTTCCCGGGGCTCGTGCAGCCTGGCAACAAGGGCAGCCAGATGCCCGCGTCGATCCTCGATCACGTCCGTTACCCCGAGGACCTGTTCGAGGTGCAGCGCTCGACGCTGGCGATGTACCACATCGACAACCCGGTGACGTTCTACAACGTCGGCGACAAGTGGACGGTGCCGCAGGACCCGACGGATCCCGGTGCGAACCAGCCGCCGTACTACGTGCTCGCGGCGCCGCCGACCGGCTCGTCGGACGCGACGTCGACCGAGTTCCAGCTGACCTCGCCGATGAACGTGAACAACTCGACGTACCTTGCGGCGTACATGAGCGTGGACAACAACCCGGGGCCGGACTACGGCAAGATCACTGTGCTCAAGCTGCCTGCGCACTCGTCGGCCGTGCAAGGGCCGGAACAGATCTACAACGTGATCACCGGCAACGCGACGATCACGAAGGACATCTCGCTGTTCAACTCCGTGGGCGGCCAGTCCTCGATGCTGCACGGCAACCTGCTGACGCTGCCCGTCGGCGGATCGTTCCTGTACGTCGAGCCGCTGTACAACCAGACGTCCAACGGCAGCGGCGGAACGTACCCGATCCTGGTGCGCGTGATCGTCGTCTACGGCGACAAGATCGGTTACGGTGCCACCCTCGCCGATGCGCTGAGCGACATCGTCCAAGGCAATGCCACCGGGACCACGATCCAGAACGGCGCGCTGCCGAACAACAACGCCACGACCACGCCGCCGTCCGCACCGAGTACATCCTCGTCACCGGGCACCGGGTCGTCGTCGTCCGCGCCACCGGTCGCCACCGGCCAGCGGGCGCTGCTGAACCAGCTCAACACCGCCTACGACAAGTTGATGAGCGCGTACTCCAGCGGTGACTTCGCCAAGATCGGCGCGGCGCAGGCGAAGGTCAACTCGCTGGTCGCGCGGTATCTGGCGGCCTACGGCTCGGCGCCGGCAGGTGGTGCGGGCGGCGCGAGCTCCCCGGCGCCGAACCCGTCGCCGACCGGATAGGCCGGTTTGGAGTTGCCGGGTGCGGCCAGGTAGGCTGGTCTTACCGACGCGGGGTGGAGCAGCTCGGTAGCTCGCTGGGCTCATAACCCAGAGGTCGCAGGTTCAAATCCTGCCCCCGCTACTGTCTGAACCTCCGGTCGCGCAGTTACGAACGTAACGACGCGGCCGGAGGGTTTTTCATCCGTCGCGATTCGTCGCGGATATAGGGGTGATGAGGCGTCTGCCAGCCTCGTCAGGTGAACAGTCCCTATGCGTGGTCTCCGACCGCTGAAGCGATCTCCGGCACTCCCACGCCGGCACGAGAGCTGCCGTGCGACGTCGTCTCGGTCGCTCGGCTATGGGTGAGCACCGCCTACGACGACCTGCGTCGTGCAGGGCCGGATCGGGCCGTCCAGGCATCTCGTTGAGCTCTGCGGAGTTGGGCCGGTCATCGCGGGCCGAATCCTCGCCGAGGTTGAGACCAGCGACCGGTTCCCGAGCGAGAACCTCTTCGTGTCCTACTACGGCACCGCACCCATCGACGCCTTTTCCGGCGACCAGCTACGGCACCGACTCTTCCGGACCGCCGGGAATCGGCGCATCAACCACGCGCTGCACGTGATGGTCGTGACCCAGATCCACTATCCGGCATCACCGGACGCATCCAGAGTGACACCACCATCGCCCCACGAATCCAGTCCAGCGATATTTACGCCGTCAACGCCGGTTCCCAGCACTAGATCCTCCTGCGGGAGTTCGAGCGGTTCCGCGACGAGCGCATGGTCAAGTTGATCCGCGCCACCAGCGCGGGGATCGAAGCTGACCTGGGTGGCGCGTAGTAACCGCTGTGCTTGACTCGTGCCGTGCCCACTGACGACCAGAAAGCTGCTGTCCTTCGGTTGGTGTCGTCCATGTCGCCGGCCGAGCAGCGCGAGCTTCTGGACAACCTGCTGGCGCAAGGTGCCACCAGCAGATTCACCGCGCCACCGAAGGCGGAGCTGCCCACGCTGCTGCGCAAGCCGCGCAAGGTTCGAGGGTTCCAGGTCCGGATCGACCTGCTGCAGGTGAAGCCGCCGATCTGGCGACGTCTGATTCTGTCCGGCGACCTCACCCTCGACCGCGTCCACGCCGTGCTCAACGAAGCCATGGGATGGACCAACAGCCACCTGCACCGATTCCGCACCGGCAACGGGCCCTACTCGCCGTACTTCATCACCGAGTTCGACCTGCACGAAGGTGACGAAGGAGTCCTGGAAGACGGCGTCCGTCTCGACCAAGTGGTCGCCGAGAAGGGCGACGCGCTCTGGTACGACTACGACTTCGGTGACGGCTGGGAGCACATCGTCAAAGTCGAAGCGGTCCTGCCGGAGCCTCCCGCCGAGGTCGAACTCGTCACCGGTCGGCGGGCCTGCCCGCCAGAGGACGTCGGCGGCCCTTGGGGCTACGAGGGCGTCGCCAAGTGGGTGGAGAGCGGCTACGACAAGACGCTGCTGCCCGAGCAGTTCGGCAACGCCAAGCACGCACGGCAATGGCTTCCGCCCGGATGGCATCCGGCCGTGTTCGATCTCGAGTCAGCGCGTAGTGCGCTCCGCGACGTTCTCGACAGTCGGTGATCAGGGACCGAGGCAGCCGATGGGGATGACGTGGACGCCATCCTCGCGGCGCCCCGCAGCACCTGTGCTGGTGATGACGCCGAGGCAGGCAGGTTCACCGTGTTGGTTGGTGTCGACGTTGGCGGCAAACCGCAGCAGCGACGCCGCCGCATCATCAACGTCACGTGGGTTGAGCTTGATCTCGAAGGCCGCCCACTTGTTTCCACGCAGCGAGACGATCGCGTCGATCTCGTTGCCGTTGGCGTCGCGCCACGAATCCACCTGCCCTCGAAGCGGAGTCGAGTAGATCCGCAGATCACGCATCACCAGCGCTTCGAAGTGAAACCCCAGCGCGAGTGGCTCCTTTCGCAGTTCGGCGGTACCGACGTTCAACGCCGCCGTGCCGAGCGATGGGTCGACGAAGTACCGCACCGGCGCGGTCCGCAGCCGGGTGCGGGAGCGCATGTGCGGACGCCAAGCGGGCGAGTTCTCGGTGATGTTGAGTCTCGTGAGTGCATCGAGGTAGCCGCTGATCGTCTCGTCGGCGACCGGGCCAGCTTCGCCGCCGACATCCTTGGCAAGCTCTGCTTGGACGACCGGCTGGCCGACGTTACGAGCAAGGGAAGCGAACAGTCGCTGCAGATTCGTCGGGTTGCGGCGATGTCCCATGTTGGGAACGTCGGCTTCAGCGATCTGCGTGAGGTAGTCGGCCAACCAATCGCGGGCGTCGTGTTCGTCGCTGTTGACGATCTTCGGCCACCCGCCGACGACGATGCGGTGGAGCAGCTCGTCGAAACTCAAATGGTCACCGCGTCCAGGCTGGGTCTCGCCATTTAATAATGCCGTGAGGGAGACCTGACCGTTCGACTGGCCGGACTCGAACAAGCTCATGGGCCGCATCTTGATCACTGCAATACGGCCCGCCCCGGAGTGCCGCGCAGCGTCGTCCCGTGGTGTGGCCGAGCCGGTGAGGATGAACTGCCCAGGGAGGTTCCGGTCATCGACCTGGCGGCGCACTCGGTTCCAGACGGCGTCTTCGAGTTGCCACTCGTCGAACAGGATGGGTGGCTCGCCCTCGAACAAGGCGGCGGGATTGAGTGCCATCATCGAGCGCGCGTACTCGTCCTCGTCGAACCGGATGATCGTCTTGGCGACCTGCGAAGCCGTGGCCGTCTTGCCACACGCCTTCGGCCCCTCGATCAGCACGGCACCCATGACACGCATCCGAGCCGCCAACTGTCCGTCGGCGATACGGGGCAGGTAAACATCCACGACGCGAAGTCTACCGTTTGCCTAATCTGAAACCGGTGAAATGCCTACCACGAAACCGGATAAATGCCTAACCCTAACTCTTCGAGCGGTGACGGGCGGCCTCAAGGCCGCCAGGGCGCGGTCATCGGCGTCGGGCAGCTTGCCGAGGCGCCGAAGGTGAGCCGGCCGCGAGAGGCGTCTGCCAGCGTGCCCGCGGCAGCCCGCTGCTCGAGCTTGATCGCGGCGCGCTCGGCGTCGCGCTTCAGGCCTGAGAATTGAAGGTCGTCGAGGCTCAGAGCGCGGATCAATCGAGAGCGAGGGTGGCCGAGACGGCCACCGAATCGGTTGGAGCTAACCCGCCCATCGGGCCCCCCGCTACAAAGTTCCGACCGGATCGGAAACCTCGGCCCGCACATCTTGTGGGGGCCGAGTCGTTTCCGCCCAGGTCGCCGCAGCCCCGAAATCGCGGGCACCCGGTGGTGCTGAGCCGGTTCCAAGCCAGTGCGATCAGAGCACCTGAGGCCTGGCAACCACGCTGTGTTGCCCGTCAACGACCGCCCGCAGGGTGGGAGCGGCAGGACAAGCTCGGCGAACGGCGGCGCAGGTCGCGGCGGTCGCAGCCCGGGGCGGAGGACTACGCCCACTACCGGCGCGGCGAGGCCGGCGAAATCACCCAGGTCGTCGAGCAGATCACCGGCCGACCGGCCATACCCTTCGAGCAATTCGCTCGCGACTACGCCGATCGATTCGGCAGAGCCTGAGCCGGCCCCGGCACCGTGCCGTGGTAACCGGCGGCTGCCCGGCGTTATCGGTGGCGACCCGCGCGGCTGCGCTCGGCAGCCCGTCGAGTTCTCGGTGCCTGCTGATCGTCGAGGCGGGTCCAGATGTCAGCGAGTCGGGAGAGGTCCTTCTGGTCGAGGCGGTCGAAGAACAGCTCGCGGAGCTGGCCGTGCTGCTTGCGCCAGGCCTTGCGCAGCAGGGCGCGGCCCTCTTTGGTCAGCACCGCCTCGCTGCCGCGGCCGTCAACGGCCGACGGGCGGCGCTGGATCAGGCCACGGCGCTCCAGACGATCGGCGAGCCGGGTGAACCCACCGCTGGACATCAACCGGCGCTCGGCCAGCTCGGACATCCGCATCCCCTTCGGGCCGGCCTCACCGAGCAGCGCCAGCACGCTGTACTCGGCCATGCTCACGTCCACCGTGGCCAGCCCGGCCTCCAGGGCGCGCCACAGCCTGTCGTGGGTGAGCAGGAAGCCGCGCCACGCCGCATCCTCCAGCGCGCTCAATGCGTCCGTCGCCATGGACGGACTCTAGCTTTCCCAACCGGTTGCAGCGCGCGGACGGAACTACTCGCCGCAATCGAAATTAGATCCGCCGCTCGCGAACTTACTTGCCTGTACAGACAGTTGGACGTGCTCCGTGCCCGAGAGTTGCCTGCCGGGGTCGCGGCCGCGGCGCCACCGATGACGGGCGTGGCCGGCTAGAGCCGCGTCGCGGTCCGGACGAGATCGGCGACGGCCTTCGATCGGCTGTGTGGCGGCCAGGCGATCACCGTCGTCACCTGCGGCGCGTCCACGACCGGTATGGCGACCACGTCGCTGCGCAGGTTCGCGCGGGCGGATTCCGGCGCGATCACCGAGGCTCGGCCGAGGGCGATGAGACCGTGCAACTGCGCGTGGTCGCGAACCTCGGGGCCAGGACCTTCCAGGTAGCTGCCGTCCGCCTGCGGCCAGCGCGGCTGCGGCAACCCGGGTACGTCGCTCACCTCTTCGGACCGAAGCTCGGTTCGGCCGGTCAACGGGTGCCCGGCCGGCAGCAGCACGACCTGCCCCTCCGTGGTGAGCACTTCGTATTCCAGCCCGGCGAGGGAGTCGTACGGCGCATGCAACAGCGCCACATCCGCGTGCCCGTCACGCAGCAGCCTGGCCTGCTGCCCGGGACCGCAGAGCTGCACGTCGACTGCGACGGAGTCCGGTTCCGCAGCGTAGGCATCCAGCAGCTTGGCGATCAGCTCCGTCGATGCGCCGGCCTTCGAGACCAGGACGACGGCGGGCTTGTGGTCGGCGGCCTCGGCGGCGCGCCGCGTGCGGCGTTCGGCGGCGGCGACCGCCTCGAGCGCCACACGTGCTTCCTCGAGCAGCACTTCGCCCGGGCCGGTGAGCGTTACACCGCGGCTCGTGCGCTCCAGCAGCGTCGCGCCGAGGCGCCGTTCGAGCTGCGCGATGGATCGGGACAGCGGCGGCTGCGCCATGCCGAGCCGCTGCGCCGCACGGCCGAAGTTCAACTCTTCGGCGACCGCGACGAAGTAGCGCAGCTCCCTCGTCTCCACCGCTGCCACGTTACCGGGCGTCGATACCGTGGGGGTATCGCAGCTGACCCGATCGGTCTTGGCGCCGGCGACCTGCGCCCGGCGAAGATCGATGGCATGAGTGAACCAACCATTGCGCTGGTGACCGGCGCGAACAAGGGCATCGGATTCGAAATTGCCGCCGGGCTGGGCCGGCTCGGCTGGCGCGTCGGTGTCGGCGCGCGCGAGCAGCGGCGCCGCGAGGACGCTGTGGCCAAGCTGCGCGCCGATGGCGCGGACGCGTTCGGCGTGGCGCTGGACGTGACGTCCGACGAGAGCGTCACAGCTGCCGCCCGGCTGATCGAGGAGCAGCACGGCCGGCTGGACGTCCTGGTCAACAACGCCGGCATCACCGGCGGGATGCCGCAGGAGCCGACCACCGTCGACCCGGCCACTGTGCTGCGGGTCGTCGACACGAACGTCGTTGGCGTCATCCGGGTGACCAACGCGATGCTGCCCTTGCTGCGCCGGTCGTCGGCACCGCGGATCGTGAACATGTCCAGCGGCGTCGGGTCGCTGACGCTGCAGACCACGCCGGGCGCCTTCGTCGGCCCGATCTCGGCCGCGTATTCACCGTCAAAGACGTTTCTCAACGCGGTAACGGTGCAGTACGCGAAAGAACTCGCCGACACCGACGTCCTGATCAACGCCGGTTGTCCCGGCTACTGCGCCACCGATCTGAACGGCTTCCGCGGCACCCGCACCGCCGAGCAGGGCGCGCAGATCGCGATCCAGCTCGCCACCCTGCCCGACGGCGGACCGACCGGCGGGTTCTTCGACGACGCCGGCCCCGTCGCCTGGTGAAACGTCGCGTGGCGGAACGCGGGCCACGGACGTTCGTGCTGGCCCCGCTAGGCCCGCTCCGCCAGCGCCGCCAGGCGCTCCAGCGAGGCGTGGAGCTTGTCCTCGGTGGTTGCCCTGGCCCGGGCGAAGCGGTTCTGGTCCGTGAGCTGGGACCAGTCGTAGGTGTGGGTGACCCGGGTCCGGCCCCCGTCGGTCGGCTCGAGCTCCCAGCGCCACAAGTGCCCCGGTGGTGGCGTGCCGGGCTCGGCGGGGCACCACGCGATGCAGCGCCCCTCGGCGAACTCGACCACGTGGTTCTCGCGGACAGCGCCGTCCTTGGTGAGCGTCGTGACGAACACGTCACCGACGCCATGGACGCGCTGTCCGGCTGCGGCCTCGGCCAGGTTCTCGTTGCCGTCCCAACGCGGCTGCACTGCCGGGTCGGCGATGAGTTCGAAGACCCGGTCGGTCGGTGCCGCTATCTCCCGCGTGGCGCTGACGATGCGCGTTTCGCTGTTCTCATCGGTCATGCCCACCATCCAATCAGCAAGGCCGGGCGTCGGCCGCTCGCCGCAGGGTGCCGAGCGTCCGGCCGAGCTGGGTGAGCGCGCTTGCGGACAGCGGCTCGCGCAGCCAGTGCTCGAGTTCGGCGTCGAACACGGCGCCGGCGGTGCCGAGCAGCTGCTGACCGCGAGCGGTGAGGGCGACGATCGACGAGCGCCGGTCGACGGGGTTGGGTCGGCGTTCGCACCACCCGGCGGCTTCGAGCCGGTCCACGGCCTGGCTGGCGCCGCCCACCGTGATCACCAGGGCGGTGGCGATGTCGTAGACGCGACACTGCTGTGTCCCGTCGATCACCAGCATCGTGTTCAGGCTGCCCAGGCTGATTCCGCAGTCGTCCTGCAGACGGCGGTCGAGCGCGTTCCACAGGATCGTCTCGAACCGCACGAGGTCGTCGAACACCCGGCGCACGTCGGCCCGTTTCGAATCACTTCCCATTCCCTCAGTCTAGCTCAGCGCTATCTAGCTTGCTGCTAAGTAGCTTAGTGCTAAGCTAAAGCCTCCGATAGCCGAGACCTAGACCAGGGAGAACACCAGATGAGCAAGCAACAACGTGATGCGGTGGACCGCATGCTGCGGGACGCGCCGTTCGACCTCGGCGGCGACCCGTCCGTCCAACGGCCACTGCTCGATGCCATGCTGACCGCCGTGCCGCTGCCGGCGGACGTCCTCGTCAGCGAGGGCGAACTGGGTGGCGTGCCGGTGGTGTTCGTGGACGTCGCCGGTACCGAACCGCGCGGCGTGATCCTGCACGTGCACGGCGGCGGCTTCGCGCTGGGTTCGGCACGCGGATCGGCCGGGCTGGTGTCCATGCTCGCCCGCAGGAGCGGAATGCGTGCGGTCGCCGTCGACTACCGGCTCGCGCCGGAGCATCCGTTCCCGGCGGCGCTGGACGACGTGACCGCGGTCTACCAGGCACTGGCCGAGGAACTCGGCGGCACCGGGGCGATCGTCGTGACGGGGGAGTCTGCGGGCGGGAACCTCGCCGTGGAGTTGCTGATCAGGGGGCTGCGCTCGGGTCTCACCATGCCCGCCGCCGCTGCAGTCTTCTCGCCGATGACGGACCTCACCGCCAGCGGCGACAGCTTCCGCGCGAACGCCGAGCGCGACCCGAACATCACCCTGGCCGCGATCCGCACCCGTGCCGTCGACTACTTGGTCGGCACCGGCACGGCCGCTGACGATCCGCTGGTCAGCCCCGTCTTCGCCGACCTGACCGGCCTGCCGCCACTGCTGATTCAGGCCGGTTCACACGAGGTGCTGCTCGACGATGCCACGGCGCTCGCGACCAGGGCGGCCGCGCATGACGTTGCCGTCACGCTCGATGTCACTCCGGGCGTGCCGCACGTCTTCCAGGCCTTCGCGGTCATGCTGGAGGAGGGCGACGCGGCGCTGGATCGGGCCGCCGGGTTCGTGCGGGCACACGCGCCCGTTGCGACTCCCTGTCAGGCTTCAGCGTCGGCCGCGTGAGCCCGTCGGCCGGCCGGTCAGTTGCTGCAACTCGCGCAGCACGTGTTCGGCGATCTCGGCGAATGATCGCGTCTCGCCCTTGCCGATCCACTGGCTGAACGCGATCCCGAAGACGGTGGCGGCCGACTCCGCTGCCAGGGTCGCTGCAAGATCGTCGACGCCCCGGGCTCGCAGGGCGTCGGCGAGGGTGGTCGCGAGGCCGGCGAGCTTGTGCGACTCGCGCTCCTGCAGAGCGGGGTTCTGCGCGATGATCAGCTGGCGGGTGCGGGAGCGAGCCCGGCGCTCGTCCGGAAACATGCGCGCGGCGGACTGCAGGGCGCGGCCGACGAGCTCCATCGGGGACGCGTCCGGCGGTGCGGCGGCGATGCCCTCGAGGAAGGCCTGCACGAACGCGTCCTGCCCGTAGAAGAGCACTTCGCGCTTGTCGCTGAAGTGGCGGAAGAACGTGCGCTCGGTCAGGCCGACCGACTGCGCGATGTCAGTGGCCGTCGTCTGCTCGTAGCCGCGGCTGCCGAACAGCTCCAGGGCGGCCTGTTGCAGCCGCTCCGGGGTGCCCGGTTCCCAACGTGCCATGGGCCGAGTGTAAGTGATGGCAGTGACTGACATCCACGGTGTACGCTATGTCTGTGACTGACATCAGTCGTCACCACGCACCGCAGCAACGCCGCGCCCGTCGGCGCGGCGACGAAGGGAGAACATCTCATGCGTGTTTTCGTCACCGGGGCCTCCGGATGGATCGGCTCGGCCACCGTCGATGAACTGATCGCTGCCGGCCACGACGTCACCGGCCTGGCCCGCTCCGAAAGGTCTGCCGCAGCCCTGCAGGCCAAGGGCGTGCGCGTCCGCCGCGGCGACCTGGACGACCTGGCCAGCATCCGCGCGGGCGCCGCCGAGGCCGAGGCCGTCATCCACCTGGCGAACAAGCACGACTTCGCGAACCCGGCCGCCTCCGCGGCCGCCGAGCGCGCTGCCGTCCAGACGATCGGTGACACGCTCGCCGGTTCCGGACGGCCGTTCCTGCTCGCCTCGGGCATCGTCGCTCTCCCCGCGGGCCGGCCTGCCACCGAGGACGACGCGTCGGCTGCGCACGGCCCGGATTCCCCGCGCGGCGGCAGCGAGAACCTCGCTCTGGAGTTCGTCGACCGCGGGGTGCACAGCGTGAGCGTGCGCTTCGCACCTACCGTGCACGGCACCGGCGACCACGGCTTCATCTCGGTACTCGCCGCCGTGGCCCGGGAGAAGGGCGTCGCCGGTTACCCCGGTGACGGCATCAACCGGTGGGCCGCCGTGCACCGGTCCGACGCGGCCCGCGTCGTGGCCCTCGGCCTCGCCAAGGCTCCGGCCGGAGCGCGGCTGCACGCCATCGCGGAGGAGGGCGTTCGCACCCGCGATATCGCCGAGGCGATCGGCCGCGCGTTCGACCTGCCCGTCGCCTCGATCGAGCCCGACGACGTCGCGGACCACTTCGGCTGGATCGGTCGATTCTTCGGCGCGGACGCTTCGGCAACGAGCATCGCGACCCGGGAACTGCTCGGCTGGGCGCCCACCGGGCCGACGCTCGTCGAGGACATCGAGGCCGGTGCCTATTCGGTGCAGGAGCAGTAGCGCCCGCATCAATGCGTGAGCGAGCCGTACGCCGAGGGAATGCTGGGCGTACGGCTCGGAAGGCGGTAACTGATGCTCACACTGTTGTTGCTCCTGGTGCTCATATGGGTGGCACTGGGCATCATCGGATTCGTCGTGCACGGCCTGTTCTGGTTGTTCGTGATCGCGTGCATCCTGTTCGTGCTCACCGTGATCGGCGACGTCTTCCGTCGTGGCCGGACGTCGGGGCGCCGAGTGCGGTGAAACGGCCGCGGGCGCAGCGGCGCGCGCCGAAACCTCGGCGGTTCTGCGCTCCGTCCGTCACGCACCGCTAGCTGCGACTCCGAGATACGTCGTGAGTGCCGAGCCGCTGTTGAGCTCCGCGCTGGTACCGGTGGCGCGGCACCGGCCCTTCTCGATGACATATCCGCGGTCGGCGTGCCGGAGCGCGAACACCGCGTTCTGCTCGGTGAGCAGGACACCCAGCTGGGCACGGCGGAGCTCCTCCAGCCAGGTGCCCAGCTCGTCCACGACCGCCGGCGAGAGCCCCTCGGTCGGTTCGTCGAGCAGCAGGATGCTCGGGTTGGCAAGGAGGGCCCTGCCGAGCTTGAGCATCTGCTGCTCGCCGCCGGACAGCAGACCGGCGGTGCGCTTGGTCAGGGTCGCGAGCTTGGGGAAGGTGTCGTAGACGCGGTCAAGCGTCCAGGCACCGCCGCGCCGCGTCCCGCCCGCTGCCGCGAGGGCAAGGTTCTCGGCACTCGTGAGCGACCCGAACACCCGGCGCCCGCTCGGGACGTAGACCAGGCCGCGGCGTAGTGCGGCGTGCGGCGGCTTGCCGGTGATGTCGGTTCCGTCGAACCGGACGGTGCCACGGCGCGGTTGGACGAGCCCGACGAGCGTGCGCAGCGTGGTGGTCTTGCCCGCGCCGTTGCGGCCCAGCAGTGTGACGATCTCCCCGGCGCCGACGGTGAGGTCAAGACCCTGGACGATGTGCGCGGCGCCGTAGTAGGCGTGCAGGTCGTGGACTTCGAGCATGGTCAGTTCCGTTCCCGCACGGCGTTGCCGAGATAGATCGCCATCACGTCGTCGTCGGCCCGGACGGTTGCGGCCGGCCCGTCCGCGATCACGCGGCCCTGATGCAGGACGGTGATCGTCTCGGAGATGCCGAACACCATGTCCATGTCGTGTTCGCTGAACAGCACGGTGAGCCCGTCGGTCCGGACCAGGTCGACGATCAGGTCGATCGTCTGCCGGGTCTCGAGGATCGACATGCCCGCCGTCGGCTCGTCGAGCAGCAGCAATCTGGGCCGTCCGGCGAGGGCGAGCGCGAGATCGAGCGCGCGCTGATCGCCGTGCGAGAGGGTGTTCGCGAGCTGGCCCGACGCTGCTCCCAGACCGACGCGGTCGAGGATCGCGCCGGCCTCCGCCGTCGTGCTGCGCCCCGTCCAGTGCAGTACGTCCCGGGTGTGCCGCTGGCGGGCGATGATCGCGGCCTGCACCGATTCCAGCACGCTCAGCCGCGGGAAGATCGCGGTCAGCTGGAACGACTGCGCCAGGCCTCGTCGCGCGATCTTGTGCGGCCGGGAGCCGCCAATCTCGGAGCCGGCGAAGACGATGCGGCCCTCGGTCGGCCGCACCAGGCCCGTCAGCAGCCGGAACAAGGTGGTCTTGCCGGCGCCGTTCGGGCCGATGACGGCGTGGATGCCGCCCTCCTGGACCTCCATGTCGACGTGGTCCACCGCGGTGAACCCGCCGAAGCGACGGGTCAGCCCCGTGGCGCGCAGCAGCGCGGTCATGGGAGCTCGCCCGTCGTGCGGTCGGGATCGGTTGTGTCCGTCGTCGAGTCTTCCTGCTGGCCGAATCTGGCCTGCAGTCGGCGCGCTGCGGAGCGCCACGGTCGCGGCGACAGCAGCCCGGCGAGGCCGTCCGGCCGGAAGAGCACGATCACGAGCAGGATCAGGCCCAGGATGAGTTGCCAGTCGCTCGTGTGCTGCGCCAGGTACTGGTTGGCGAAGGTGTAGACGCCGGCTCCGAGCGCGGGCCCGAGGAACGTGAACATGCCACCGATCACGACCATGTAGACGGCGTATCCCGACTGGGTCCAGTCCAGCAGTTCGGGATACGCGGACTGGCTGTAGACGACGAACAGAACACCTGCGAGCGAGCAGAACGCTCCGGAGATGACGAACGCGAGCAACTGGTGGCCGAACACGTTCACCCCGAGCGCCTGCATCCGCTCGCGGTTCTCACGCGTCGCGCGCAGCACCAGCCCGAACGGTGACGTCGTGATCTTCCACAGCACCAGTGCGGCTGCGGCGGCGACTGCGAGTACGAACAGGTACGCGTGCCGCGGATCGATCAGGGAGTCCGGCAGCATGGGGCCGATCACGCCGTTGGCGCCCTGCGTGAACGTGTAACGCTCCTGCGCCAGCACGTAGCACAGCTGCGAGAAGGCCAGCGTCAACAAGGCGAAGTACAGCCGCCTGCTGCGCAGCGCCAGCAGTCCGATTATGCCGGCGACCGCGCCACCGATCAGCGGCGCGATGACCAGCGCGAGCCAGAACGACAGCTGCCAGTGCAGCCACCCGAGCGCGACGGTGTAGGACCCGATGCCGAAGAACGCGGCCTGCCCGAACGAGACCAGCCCGCCGTACCCGATCAGCAGGTTGCTGGCCATGGCGAACGCGGCCAGTGCCAACGCCTCCTCCAGCGTGAGGAGTCGGGCGATGTCCAGGACCTGTCCGGCCACGAGGAGAAGCACCAGCAGGGCGACGACGCCGCCGACGCGCAGTGCGACCTGCCGTGGGCGCCGGTGGACGTCGACGGGCCCGCGTCCGACGAACGGCACGAGACGCTCACTGTGTTTCTGCAGCGTCGTCCGTACGGGTTGGTTCATCTCAACGCTCCGCCCGTCCGAGCAGGCCCGACGGCAACATGACCAGCACCGCGATCATCGCCAGGTACATGAACGAGGACGACCAACTCGGCGCGTACGAAGCCCCGAGCGTCTCGGCCACGCCGATGATCAGCGCTCCCAGGGCCGCGCCGGGGATCGACCCGAGTCCGCCGATGACCGCGACGATGAACGCGGACACGATGATCGCGGTGTCCATCCCTGGGGCGACGGTGACCTGGGGGGACACCAGCGCTCCGGCGAACGCGGCAAGCGCGGCCCCGAGCATGAACACCCCGGTGCGTAGCAGGCTCAGCCGGGTGCCGGTGCACGACAGCAGTTCCGGATCGTCGACAGCGGCCCGGATCCGCCAGCCGAACGGGGTGCGGGTGAGCAACAGCCACAGCCCGAGTCCCACCGCGAACGCGGCGGCGATCAGCACCAAGTCGTAGGCCGGAAACGTCGCGCCGCCCAAGGAGACCGCGCCCGTCGCCACGCTCGGCTCCCGCACGGACCGTCCGCCGCTGCCCCACACCCGCAGGGCCAGATCGGCCACGATCAGCGATACCGCGAAGGTTGCCAGCAGGTGGGTCAGGTGATCGGACGCGTAGATCCGCCGCATCACGCTGACCTCGACCACGACGCTGAGCACCGCGACGACCACCGTGGCCGCAGCGACGGCTACCCAGAAGCGGGCGCCGGCACTGTTGGCGGCCACGGTGGTCATCACGAATGCGCCGAGCATGTAGAAGCTGCCGTGTGCAACGTTGATCAGCCGCATCGCCCCGAACACGAGGGTCAATCCCGAGGAGACGATGAACAGCGAGCCGGCGGTCGCGAGTATGCCGACGACGTCGAGGATCAGGGTGCGCACGAGTAGCCGGTCGCCTTCAGCAGCTCGTCGAGATCTTGTCGAACGGTGCCGTGAACGCCGAACCGGGTTGCCAGAGCGGAACGCCGTACTTCTGGTCCGGGGTGTCGGTCAGGACGCCGACGTACTCCGGAATCTCCGCCTGGTTGTCGCAGGACCGAAGGGTGATGTTGCCGCGGATCGTCGGGATCGTGGCACCCGACAGCGCGTCGGCGACCTTGGTGCCGTCGAAGTCGCCCGCTTTCTTCGCGCCGGCCGCCCAGGTCTGGACCGCCGTGTACCCGAGCAGGGACCACTCCGGCGGCAGCTGCCCGTACTTGGCCTTGTATTCGTTGACGAACGGCGTCACCGTGTCGCCCATTACCCAGAACGGCGCACGGTTGAAGTCGATGGTGCCTGCAGGGATCTGGTCGCCCAGCTCGCCGAGCTCTTGCACGCCGTACATCGCGATGACCGTGGTCTTGTCGAAGAAGTTGTACTTCTGCGCCTGCTTGGTGAAGGTGACCAGGTCGTTGCCGTACTGCGCGTTGTACACGTAGTCCGGCGCCACCGCGACCAGCTTCGACAGGAACGGGGCGATGTTGGTCTCGCCCAGCGGCGGGTACTGCTGGTTGACCAGTTTGTAGTTCACGTGCAGGGCGTTGAGCGCGTCGATGAAGCCCGAGACACTGTCGTGGCCGAAGCTGTAGTCCGGCGCGAACGTGCCGATCGTGATCGGCTTGCCGGCGGACTTGGTGGCCAGATAGTCGGCGGCGGCCCGTGGCTCCATCGTGGTGTTGGGAACCACTTGGAGCGAGTACTTGCTGAACGTCTTGGTCTGCAACCCGGCGTCGTTGGCCATGAAGTCGATCAACGGGACCTTGTACTGGGCGGCCACGGTCTGCTCGGCGGCGGCGACCGCGCTGGAGATCGGACCGAACAGTGCGACGGCCTTGTGCTGGAGCACCAGTGACCGCGCGTTCGCCGTGCCGGTCGCGGGCGTGACCTGGTTGTCCTCGGTCGCGAGCTTGACCTGCTTGCCCAGCACGCCTCCCTTGGCGTTGAGATCCGCGATCGCCAGTTCGACGCCGCGCTCCGCGTCCTGGCCCAGTTGTGCGAGGGAACCGGACAACGTCGTCGCCAAACCGACGGTCACGCTGCTGCCTCCGGTCGATGCGCCGGAGCTGCCCGAACTGCAGGCGGCGCTCAGCAGGACGACTCCGACCGCTGCGCCCAGCGCGGTAGCGGATCTGACTCTTCTGGACATGTAAGCCACTCCAATCGGACGGACGAACGTCGAGAACGAGCGGGTGACCCCTCCCGCGGTCGGCGAGGTGAGTAAGCGCATATTCACGGGTCGCGCGTAGGCGTGTCAAGGGATTCTCGTGACTAAGCGCATACTTAACGCTCGGCGGTTCGCGGCGAGCCGTTCGGTCCGGGCGGGCGCCGGTTCAGCGGTGGGTCAGCGCTGGGTCAGATGGCGGCGGACCGCTGCGGACGTGCGCCGGACGTCGCCGGTGGCGAGCAGGTCCAGCAGCGCGCCTCGGAGCACGGCCAGCAGCAGCGTGTCCCCGACCCGGTCTCGTCCGCGATGCGTGCCGGCGAGAACGGACAGCCATTCGTGCACGGTCTGCACGGCGAACTCGCCCCACGGGCCGTCCAGTTCGATCAGTGAGCGGGCGTAGGCGTCCATCCAGAGCTTGAGCAGGCCGCGGTGCTCGGGAGCCGCCAGCCAGGACCAGATGGCTTCGGCGGCAGTGCTGGGCGAGGCGGACTCCTGCGCCCGTTCGAGCCCTGCCAGTTCGTCGGCGCGAGCGCGGCCCAGCAGCGCGCGCACCAGGCCGTCCTTGCTGCCGAACAGGAACAGCAGCACGCGCGGACTCGAACCGATGGCGGTGGCGAGCGGTCGCAGCGACAGCCCGCTCAGCCCGTGTTCCAGCACGTAGGCGTAGGCCGCGTCCAGCAGTTCGCGCTGGCGCGCCGAGGGGACGGCGTCGGCCTGAGCGTCAGGGTTCGCGGTTGAGTTCGTGCGGCTCACGGCGCTATCGTGCCACTGAAACGGTCGTTTCAGTAACTCTGGAGGCAACGTGGCGGACGCGACGATCCGACGGCTCGGCCGGCCCGGCGATCTCGGTTGGGTGATTCAGGCGCACGGTGAGGTGTACGCGGAGGAGTTCGGCTGGGACACCAGCTTCGAGGCGCTCGTCGCGCGTATCGTCGCCGACTTCGCGGCGTCGAACGACCCCGAGCGCGAGGCGGCCTGGATCGCGGAGCTGGACGGCCGGCGCATCGGCTGCGTGTTCTGCGTGGCCAAGGATCCGTCCACCGCGCAGCTGCGCATCCTGCTGGTCCATCCGGACGGGCGCGGCCGGCGCCTCGGCGAGCGGCTGGTCGCCGAGTGCGTCGAGTTCGCGCGGTCGGCCGGCTACACGCGCATGCGGCTGTGGACGAACGATCCACTAGCGGCCGCGCGCAAGATCTACCTCGCCGCCGGGTTCACGCTCGTCGAGGAAGAGCCGCACCACAGTTTCGGGGTCGACCTGATCGGCCAGGAGTACGAGCTCGCGCTAGCGCGTTGAGGCCGTTCCGGCAGCAGCCTCCCGCTCGAAGACCTCGGTGATCTCCTCGACCGACATGTTCTTGGTCTCCGGCAGGTAGCGGTACACGAAACCGATCGCGATCAGGCAGAGCCCGGCGAAGCACACCATCACCCAGCTCAGCCCGATGTTGCGCTGCCAGGCCGGGAACGCCTCGATGAGCGCGTAGTTCGCGATCCAGTCGAAGAACGCGGCGATGGACGCCGCCTGGCCGCGTACCGCGGTCGGGAACATCTCGCCCTGGATCAGCCAGCCGGTGCCGCCGACGCCGATTGCGAACGACGCGATGAACAGGCTCAGCCCGAGCATGCCGACGACGATGCGCGGGGTGCCGGACAGCAGGCCGATCCCGATAGCCGCTATGACTGCCCAGAACGCCATGCCGGCGTACCCGCCCATCGCCAGCCGGCGCCGCCCGATCTTGTCGATGTACCGGAACGCGAAGTACGTGGCGGCGACGTTGACCGCGGTCATGATCGCGGTGACCTCGACGCCGGCGGTCGTCGACTCGACGACGGAGTTGCCGTTCTGGAAGTACTTCGCCAGCAGGTGCGGCCCGTAGTAGAGCGGCACGTTGATGCCGGTGATCTGCTGGAAGATGAAGAACACGCACACGACGGTCAGCGCGCGCCGCACGCCGGGCGTCCAGCCGCGCCGGCGGGCCCGCTCGAGCTTCTCGTCAGAGCGCTCCAGCTCGCGCGCGGTGTATTCGATGTCCTCGACAGTTACCTCCAGGCCGAGTTTGGCGAAGGTGTGCCGCGCGTTTTCGAAGCGGCCCTTGCGGATCAGCCAGCGTGGCGACTCGGGCATCTCGAAGCGCAGGATCAGCCCGATGATCGCGGGGACGGCGCCAAGACCGAAGAACCAGCGCCAGTCGACGTCCGAAGCCTCGGGCCAGACCTTCAAGATCACCAGTGCGACGAGGTAGGAGAACAGGATGCCGACGGTGATCATCCACTGCTGCAGCATGCTCAGCGACCCGCGCCGATTGGCCGGTGCGTACTCGGCGATGTAGGCGGTCGCGATCGCCGAGTCGGCGCCGATCGCCAACCCGATCAGGGTGCGGGCGGTGAGCAGCACGGCCACGTGCCAGGTGACCGCGGACAGGATCGCACCGATCGCGTAGACCAGCGCGTCCGTGATGAGCAGCGATTTGCGGCCGAAGCGGTCGGTGAGCGGCCCGGCGAGCAACGCGCCCGCGGCCGCGCCCAGCGAGGCGCCGGCGACGAGGTAGCCCTCGGCGAAGGAGCCGAGCTGGTACGGGATGAAGTTGAGCGCGGACCCGATGTTCGAGGTGTCGTATCCGAACAGGAAGCCGCCGAGTGTCGCCAGCAGGGTGAGTGACCAGTAGAACCGAGTGGGAACGTTTTGATCCAGCCGTTCCAGTGCGTTCGTCGGCTCCACGGTGGACGTCATGCGGCTACCTGCTTTCCGTGGTTCGGAGTGCGCGCCATGCGCTGCCTGCCGCCTACCCGGACGAGGCCCGATCTCAAACTGCGAGCCAGCCACCGCCGAATCGAACACGGGTGGTTGAGCGGGCCGTCCGCCGGGAATACCTACCTGGCAAGCCTTAGGAGGTAGCGATGACTACAGCGGACACCACAATGCGCACGGGCCGCATGCGCGTGCCCCGCACCCGCGGCGCACTCAGCGGCACCCTGCTGATCCTGCTCGGCGTCTGGGGAGCGATCATCCCGTTCGTCGGGCCGTACTTCGACTTCGCCTACACGCCGGACAACGCGTGGACGTGGACGGCGGCTCGCGGCTGGCTGGACGTCCTGCCGGGCGTCGTGGTCGCGCTCGCGGGCCTGGTGATGCTGCTGAGCATCAACCGTCTCGTCGCCTGCACGGCGTCCTGGTTCGCGATCGCCGGCGGCGCCTGGTTCGTCATCGGCCTGCCGCTGGCACCGTTCATGGGCCTGAACGTCGGGCTGCCGACGGCGTCCAGCACCGGTATGAGGGCGCTGGAAGCTCTGGCGTACTTCTACGCCCTCGGCGCGGTGATCCTGTTCCTCGCCTCGGCTGCGCTCGGCCGGCTGTCGGTGCACAGCGTGTCCGACTGGCGTGCGGCGGAACGGCGTGCGGCAGACGAGCGCGCCATGGCCGCTCCAGCCGCTGCGCCGACCGCGACCACGGCCGTGCCGGCTGCCGCGCCGACCACGAGCACGGCCGGGCCGGCTGCCGCGCCGACCACGAGCACGGCCGTGCCGGCTGCCGCGCCGACCACGAGCACGGCTCCGGCCGACGGCCGCGAGGGCGAGGACGTGGTTGCGCGCGAGAACGCCCGGCGCGCGATCGCCCGCGAACAGAACGACCACGCGCACCGGCACTTCCTGCGGATGCGTCGCGGCGATCGCGAGCGCGACCGCGAGCAGGTCAGTGCAAGTGGTGACCGTTCACCACAATGAGCACTAGGTCCAGGCCGACGACGGCGACGATGCCGTAGAACGACAGCTTGCTGGTCGGCCTGGTGAACGCAAGGACGGCCCCGGCGACGGCGGCGAGCACGCTCAGCGCGAGCGCCGCCCAGCCGAGGGCCGTCACTGCGCCCGGGGGACCGAACGCGGCGCAGCCGGTTGCCGCGATCAAAAGGCCGACCGCCGTCAGCAGTGAGGCTCGCGCGCCCAGATGGTGCGGGAGGCCGATGATGCCGGTCAGCCGGTCGCCGGCGAGATCCGGCAGCGCGTTCGTCAGGTTCGCCGCGGCTCCGAACAGCGCGCCGGCCGCGACGACCCACCCCGCCGGCCAGGGCGCGCCCGGCAGCGCTTGCGTCGCGATCGCCGGCAGTGCCCCGAACGCCGCCGCGTAGGGCAGCCACGACCACCACGTCGACTTCAGCCACGCGTTGTAGATCCAGCCGCAGCCCACGGAGCCGAGGTGCAGCAGACCGGGGCGCCAGCCGAGGCTCAGCGAGAACGCGACCGTCGTCAGCAGCGCCAGCGCGATCGCGACATCTGCGGTCCGCAATGCGAGCTCACCGATGGCCAGCGGCTTGTCGTCGCGGCCCGCGGTTCGGTCGCGGCCCGCGTCCATCCGGTCGTTCGACCAGCCGATCGACAGCTGCCCGGCGAGCACGGCGATCGCGAGCAGCGTGCAGGTGCCGACGCCGTTGCCGGCCGCGCCGCCCAGCACCGTCGTGAAGCACGTGACGGCCACGGTCGGGGCGGGATGACACGAGCGCGCCAGCGCGGAGGCCGTCCGCACCGGGTTCACCGGCCGCCCCGCTCGGCGAGTTCGATCAACCGGTGCAGGGAACGTCGGTTGCGGGCCAGCTGGACGGGCCGGGACAGGCGCGGCAGGCGCATGCCGAGGCCGCCTACCAGCTGTTCGCACAGCTCGACCCGGGTCCGTCCGGCTGCCTGGGCCACCGTGATCTCGATCCGGACCAGGGCGTAGGGCAGCGCCGAGGCGAGCAGGCCGATCCGGCGGGCGGGATCGACGTCGACGACGGTCGTGTGGCCGCGCACCGCCAGCGGGCGTGGGCCGAAGCGGTGGTACAGCCGAGCCCCGCTGGCGGGCCAGTGCGCGTCGGCGTCACGGATCGCAGACGTGCCCGCGACCCAGTGCGCCCACGTGTAGGGATCGGCGAGCAGCTGCCAGACCCGTTCGGGCGACGCGTCCGTCCGCGTCTCGACGCGCACCACCTCGGCTGGACTCATGGCAGCCATCTTCCCGCGACACACCTGCTCGAATCGGGTAAGAGGCTCGGGTGAGTGTGATCGCAGCGGTGCACGGTGTCCTCCCGCCCCGGCAGTACGGCCAGGACGAGATCACCGAGATGTTCCTGGACGTGCTCGGTGACCGCAGCCGCGAGCGCCTCGTGCGGCGATTGCATGAAAGCGCACGCGTGCGCACGCGCCACCTCGCGCTTCCGATCGACGACTACCGCGAGCTGGCTGATTTCGGCACCGCCAACGCGGCGTTCGTCGAGCACGCGGTGGCGCTCGGCGTCGACGCCGTCCGCGGCGCGCTCGACCAGGCCGGCCTGGCCGCGGCTGACGTCGACGTGATCTTCTCCACCACCGTGACCGGCGTGACCGCGCCCTCGGTCGAGGCGCGCATCGCTGCTGCCGTCGGGCTGCGCCCCGATGTCAAGCGCGTGCCGATGTTCGGGCTCGGCTGCGTGGCGGGCGCGGCCGGCATCGCCCGGCTGCACGACTACCTGCGCGGGGCGCCCGAGGAGGTCGGCGTGCTGCTGTCGGTCGAGCTGTGCTCGCTGACCATGCAGCGCGGCGATCACAGCACCGCCAACCTGGTCGCCAGCGGCCTGTTCGGCGACGGCGCGGCCGCTGTCGTCGCGGTAGGCGAGGCGCGTGCCGCGGACGCGTTCGGGCCGCGGGTCCTCGACTCGCGCAGCCATCTGTACCCGGACACGCAGCGCACGATGGGTTGGGATGTCACGTCCACCGGGCTGCAGATCGTGCTGGACGCGGCCGTGCCCGAGTTGGTGCACCAGTTCCTCGGCGACGACGTGCGCGGATTCCTGGCCGACCACGACCTGACCGTCAGCGATGTGGCCGCCTGGGTGAGCCACCCGGGCGGGCCGAAGGTGATCGAGGCGATCCAGGACGTGCTGGACCTGCCGGCCGATGCGCTCGAGCTGACCTGGCGCTCGCTGGCCGAGGTCGGCAACCTCTCGTCGTCCTCGGTGCTGCACGTGCTGCGCGACACGATCGTCAAGCGTCCACCCGCTGACACGGCCGGGCTACTCATGGCCATGGGGCCGGGGTTCTGCTCCGAGCTCGTCCTGCTGCGGTGGCAGTGACGCGATGGCCTGGTTCGTCCTGCTGATCGCGCTCGTCGCGGTCGAACGGCTGGCCGAACTCGTCGTGTCCCGCCGCAACGAGCGCTGGAGCCGCGAGCACGGCGGGGTGGAGTTCGGCGCCAACCACTACCCGCCGATGGTGCTGCTGCACACCGGACTGCTGGCCGGCGCGGTCGCGGAGGTGGCGGCAGGGGGCCGTCCGTTCCTGCCTGCGCTCGGGTGGACGATGTTCGCGCTGGTCCTCGCGGCGCAGGCGTTGCGCTGGTGGTGCATCGTCACGCTGGGCACGCGGTGGAACACGCGCGTGATCGTGGTGCCCGGCGGTGCGCGGATCGAGCGCGGGCCGTACCGCTGGATCAACCACCCGAACTACGTGGCGGTCGTGGTCGAGGGGTTTGCGTTGCCGCTCGTGCACACGGCGTGGATCACCGCGGTCGTGTTCACCGGGCTGAACGCGCTGCTGCTGAGCGTGCGCATCCGCGTGGAGAACGGCGCGTTGCGTTCTCTGGTCGCCGCGTGATCGACCTGCTGATCGCGGGCGGCGGACCGGCGGGTCTGGCGACCGCGCTGTACGCCCGGCGCGCGGGCCTGGCCGTGGTGGTGATGGAGCCGCGTGCCGCGCCGATCGACAAGGCGTGCGGTGAGGGGCTGATGCCGCACGCGGTGGGCCTGCTGGACGAGCTCGGCGTACACCCGCGGGGCATGCCGATGCGCGGAATCCGTTACGTGCAAGGAGATCTCGCCGTCGATGCTGCGTTCCGGCATGGCGAGGGTCTGGGCGTGCGACGCACCGAACTGCACCGCGCGCTGCACGACGCCACGGTGGCGTCCGGAGTCGAGGTCGTGCGCGCACGTGTCGACGGCGTCGAGCAGTCGGCCGCGTCGGTGCGAGCCGCAGGCATCGAGGCGCGCTACCTGGTAGCGGCCGACGGGTTGCACTCGGCGGTACGCGGAGCGGTGGACGGGTCAGCGCACCGGACTCGGCGCGCCCGCCGGTGGGGCATGCGCGCACACCTGCCCGTTCCGCCGTGGACGGATCACGTCGAGGTGTACTGGTCCGGCGCCGGCGAGGCATACGTGACGCCGGTGGCGCCGGACTGTGTCGGCGTCGCGCTGCTCGGCGGGCGGGGCGGTTCGTTCGCCGAACGGCTGCAGGGTTTCCCTGGTCTTGCGGCACGGCTGGACGCGGCCCGGCCCGGCCCCGTACTGGCCGCCGGGCCGATGCGCCAGGACGTCGCGCGCCGCGTCCACGGCCGGGTGCTGCTGGTGGGGGATGCGGCCGGCTACCTCGACGCCCTGACCGGCGAGGGGCTGGCGCTCGCGTTCGGGTGCGCGCGGGCGCTCGTCACGCGGGTGGCCGCCGGTGAAGCCGCCGCTTACGAGCGCGACTACCGCGTGATCAGCCGCCGCTACCGGTTGATCACGTCCGCGTTGCTGACCGCGGCAGGCCGTCCGGCGCTGCGGCGCCAACTCGTCCCGGTGGCTGCACGCCTGCCACGGCTGTTCGGCGCTGCAGTGGACCAGCTCGCGCGGTAGTTAGGACTCCAGGTAGCGCAGCACCGCGAGCACGCGGCGGTTCTCGGTGTCCGACGGCGGCAGGTCGAGTTTGAGCAGGATGTTCGCGACGTGCTTCTCGAC
>DASTXN010000173.1:0-27487 GCA_035765515.1 Jatrophihabitantaceae bacterium
GCCTTGGAGATCGCCATCGTCATGCCGCGGTCCTTGAACGAACCGGTCGGGTTCGCGCCCTCGACCTTGAGGTACACCTCGCAGTTCGTCCGCTCGGACAGCACCTTGGCCGGGACGAGTGGGGTGCCGCCCTCGAACAGCGTCACGACCGGCGTCGCATCGGTGACCGGCAGCCGGTCGCGGAAGGCCTCGATCAGGCCCGGCCACGGTCGGTACGACATCGAATCTCCTTGCTGGATAAGCGGATTGTCTATACGGACGCGGCTAGTCCGACGCCATGCCTTCCACGCGCATGACGCTGGCGGCGCGTCGGACGAAGCTCATCTGTGACAGCCGCTCAACGGTGCGCGACAGCGCGGCGTCGGGGGCGCCGTGCGTGACCAGTACCAGCGTCGCAGCGTCTCCCCGGCCCTCCTGACGCACGGTCTGGATGCTGACACCGTGCTCGGCGAACGCGCCGGCGACGGCGGCGAGCACACCCGGTTCGTCCGAGACGTCCAGCGCGACGTGGTACCGCGTGGCGACCTCGCCCATCGGCTGCACACGCAGCGCTGCGTACGCGCTCTCCCCCGCGCCGCGGCTGCCGTTCACCCGGTTGCGCGCGACGGCCACCAGATCGCCCAGCACCGCGCTCGCGGTCGGAGCGCCGCCGGCGCCACGTCCGTAGAACATCAGCGATCCGGCCGCCTCAGCCTCGACGAACACGGCGTTGAAGGCATCGCCGACACCCGCGAGCGGGTGGCTGAGCGGCAGCATCGCCGGGTGCACCCGTACGGCGACCTGCTCGCTGCCGTCGGCACCGGACGTGCGCTCGCAGATCGCGAGCAGCTTGATCGTGCAATTCACCGCCTTCGCGCTGGCCATGTCGGCGGCGGTCACCTCACCGATGCCCTCGCGGTAGACGTCCGCGGAGGTCACCCGGGAGTGGAAGGCGAGCCCGGCGAGAATCGCCGCCTTGGCAGCCGCGTCGAACCCGTCCACGTCTGCGCTCGGATCTGCCTCGGCGTAGCCGAGCGCGGTGGCTTCGGCCAACGCCTCCTCGAAACCGGCGCCGGTCGCGTCCATGCGGGACAGGATGAAGTTGGTGGTGCCGTTGACGATTCCCATTACCCGGGTGATGCGGTCGCCGGCGAGCGATTCGCGCAGCGGCCGCAGCAACGGGATCGCACCGGCCACTGCGGCCTCGTAGTACAGGTCCACTCCGGCCTTGGTCGCGGCATCGTGCAGCGAGGCGCCGTCCTCGGCAAGCAACGCCTTGTTGGCGCTCACGACGCTCTTGCCACTGGACAGCGCGCTGAGCAACAGGCTGCGGACGGGCTCGATGCCGCCGACCACCTCGACGACGATGTCCACGTCATCGCGCGCGACGAGTGCCTCGGCGTCACCGGTGACGAGCCCCTCCGGCAGGTCCGTGTGCCGGGCGGGACGACGCACGGCCACGCCGGCGAGTTCCAGTGGGACGCCGACGCGCGCGGTCAGGTCGTCGGCCTGCTCGTCCAGCAGGCGGATGACCTGCGAACCGACGACACCGCAGCCCAGCAAGGCGATTCTCAACGCGTCAGACACCCGGCGTCCCTTCCCAGCCTGCATCCAGCCGCAGCAGATCATCCTCGGTCTCGCGCCGGACGATCACGCGCGCCACGCCGTCACGCACCGCGACGACCGGCGGCCGCGGCACGTGGTTGTAGTTGCTTGCCATGCTGCGGCAGTACGCGCCGGTGGCCGCGACCGCGATCAGGTCGCCGGGAACCACGTCGCCGGGCAGCCATGTGTCGCGCACGACGATGTCACCGCTCTCGCAGTGCTTGCCGACGACGCGCGCGAACATCGGAGGTGAGTCCGATTCGCGGTTCGCGAGCACGCAGGTGTACTCGGCGTCGTACAGCGCGGTGCGGATGTTGTCGCTCATCCCGCCGTCGACCGAGATGTAGGTGCGGGTCTGGCCGCCGTCCAGCACGACCTGCTTGACCGTCCCCACCTCGTAGACCGTGACGGCACTGGGACCGACGATCGCGCGTCCCGGTTCGACGGACAGGCGCGGCATCGCAAGACCGGCGGCGGCGCACTCGCGTTCGACGATCGACAGCAGCCGCTCGACGGTCTGCTTCGGCGTCTCCGGGTCGTCGCCGCTCACGTAGGCGATGCCCAGTCCGCCGCCCAGGTTGAGCTCGGGCAGTTCGATGCCGTGCACGTCGCGGATCCGCGCAGCGAGCGCGACCACGCGGTGCGCCGCCACTTCGAAGCCCGCGGTGTCGAAGATCTGCGAGCCGATGTGCGAGTGCAATCCGACCAGTTCCAGCGATGACGCTGCCAGGACCGCCGCCACTGCCCGCTCGGCCGCGCCGTCTCGCAACGAGAACCCGAACTTCTGGTCCTCGTGCGCGGTGGCGATGAACTCGTGCGTGTGCGCCTCGACTCCGACGGTGACGCGTACCAGCACCGGCTGCCTGACGTTCGCTGCGGCAGCGATTTCGGCCAGCCGATCGATCTCGTCGAAGGAATCGACGATCACGTGGCCGACCCGGGCGTCAACGGCGCGCTGCAACTCGGCGCGGGACTTGTTGTTGCCGTGCACCGCGATCCGCTCGGACGGGAAGTTCGCCGCCAGCGCGACGGCCAACTCGCCACCGGTGCACACGTCCAGGCCGAGGCCCTCGTCGGCGATCCAGCGCGCCATCGTGGTGCACAGGAACGCCTTGCCGGCATAGAAGACGTCGACGCCGCCGAATGCCGCCGTGTAGGCCCGCGCGCGGGCGCGCACGTCCGACTCGTCCAGGAACAGCGCGGGCGTGCCGTGGTCGGCAGCCAGGTCGACTACCGAGCGGCCGCCGATCGAGACAACGCCGTCGACACGCTGCGCCGAACCCGGCCAGATCGCCGGGTCGAGCCGGTTGACGTCCTGCGGGGCGGCGGATCGGTGCGTCTCCGCCAGCACCCCCCCGTGCATTGGTCCCGCCGGGTGGGCTGACCTGCTCACATCCGCTCCGGAGCCGAAACACCCAGCAGCGTAAGGCCGTTCGCGAGCACGACACGGGTCGCCTCGTTCAACCAGGCGCGGGTGCGGTTGACGTCCTCGATCGGCTCGTCGCCCTTCGGCGCGATGCGGCAGGTGTCGTACCAGCGGTGGTAGCTGCCGGCCAGCTCCTCCAGGTAGCGAGCGACCCGGTGCGGAGCGCGCAACTCGGCCGCGGTGGCGACAACCCGTGGGAACTCGCCCAGCGCCGCCAGGAGTGCCGCTTCGTGCGGGTCGTTCAGCAGCTCGGGCCGGAAGACGTTCAGCCCGATGCCGACCTCGGCCGCGTTGCGCCGGGCGTTGCAGGTGCGCGCGTGGGCGTACTGCACGTAGTAGACGGGGTTGTCGTTCGACTTGCGGGTGATCTCGGCGATGTCGAGCGTGAGCGGCGTGTCCGCCGACCAGCGGGCAAGCGAGTACCGGCCCGCGTCCACCCCTACCAGGTCGACGAAGTCGTCGAGGGTGACGATCGTGCCGGCGCGCTTGGACAGTCGAAGTTCCTCGCCGTCGCGCACCAGTTTCACGAGCTGGCCGATCAGCACCTCGAGCGTCTCGTCCGGGTTGTCGCCGGCGCACGCCGCGATCGCCTTCAGCCGCGGCACGTAACCGTGATGGTCCGCACCGAGCATGTAGACGCAGCGGGTGAAGCCGCGGGCCCGCTTGTCCAGGTAGTAGGCAGCGTCGGGGGCGAAATACGTCTTCTCGCCGTTGCTGCGAACGAGAACACGGTCCTTGTCGTCCCCGAAGTCGGTGGTCCTCAGCCAGATCGCACCGTCGGCCTCGAAGACATGTCCCTGCTCGCGGAGCCGGGCAATCGCCCTGTCGACCGCACCGGATCGATGCATGGACTCTTCGGAGAACCACACGTCGAACGTCACCCGGAAGCGTTCCAGGCTCGCCCGTACGGCGTCGAGCATGAGCTGCTGCCCGGTCGTCTTGAACAGCTCGAGCGCTTCGGCCGGCTGCAGGTCGAGGACGTCCGGGCGGGCGGAGACCACCTGTTGGGCGACCGCTTCGATGTAGTCGCCGTGATACCCGTCGTCGGGAACGTCCCGGCCGTGCGCCACCGCGAAGAGCGAGGCCGCGAACTTGTCCATCTGCGAGCCGTGGTCGTTCACATAGTGCTCGGCCGTGACCGCGGCCCCGGCCGCCTCCAGCAGCCGGCGCAGCGAGTCGCCGAGCGCCGCCCAGCGGGTATGGCCGAGGTGGACCGGTCCGGTCGGATTGGCCGATACGAACTCCAGGTTGATGCGCTGGCCGGCCAGCTCGTTGCTTCGGCCGTACTCGGCGCCGGCCTCGACGATGGTGCGCGCCAGCTCGCCGAGTGAGCCCGCAGCGATCGTGATGTTCAGGAAGCCCGGGCCGGCCACGTCCACCTTGGCGATGCCGTCCGCGTCGCGCAGCCGGGTCGCGATCGCCTCGGCGATCTCACGGGCGGGCTTGCCGGCCGCCTTGGCCAGCCGCAGCGCGATGTTGGCGGCGTAGTCGCCGTGCTCGGGGTTCTTCGGCCGCTCGACGGCGACCTCGTTAGGTACCTCGCCGGTGAACTCGCCTGCGTCGAGACACGCCTGGACCGCCGCGGACACGGCTGCCGACAGTTCAGTGGGAGTCACCGGGCAATCCTAGTGGCCGCGGGTCCTGGAATTTGCCGCAGGACGGCCTGCCTCGGGCCGGCGGATGTGTGCGAGCGGCTCGTTCACGCGCTGCTAGGCTGAGCGAGTTTGCCGCCCCCGTAGCTCAGGGGATAGAGCACCGCCCTCCGGAGGCGGGAGCGCAGGTTCGAATCCTGCCGGGGGCACCATTGCGATGTCCCGAGACACCGTTGACAGGTGTCTCGGGACATCGTTGCATTTCAGACCGGTTTTTGTGGCTGGTAGTCGCGGTTGGGGTCGATGGTGAGGTCGCGGAGTAGTTCGCCGGTGTCGGCGTCGATGATGCGGATGTAGCGGTCGGCGATGAGGGCGATGACGCGTTTGCCGCGGTGTGCTCGGCCGAGCCCGATGTGGCGTAGTTGGCTGTCGTAGCGGACGGTGATGACGCCGCTGTCGTCGATTTTGTCGTGGCGGACGTGGTAGTGCACCGAAATCGAGGCGCGGGTCGGGCGTGCTTTCGGGCGGGCGGTGTAGGCCTGTTCGGGGTGCGGCGGGCGACGGCGCGGCGCGGGCGGACGGTGTTGTAGTAGCGGCGTTCGACCTTGCCGCAGTAGGTGCCAACCATGTCGCGGGACAGCCGCCGACTATGTCCCGGAATCAGACACTGCCGGGGGCACCACGAAGTATGGAGGAGCCGGTTGCGCGCCCTGTCGCGTTTGGATCAGTAGTTGCGCGCAGGACTTTGACAACCGGTAGTTGACACTGACAACGGGTGGTTGTCATACTCGAGGCATGACGAGTTCAGACAGACATCAGGAGATCATCGCTCGCATCAAGGACGTCCGCGCCCAGGCCATCGAGCACACCCGTCAGGCCCGCCGGCTGGCGCTGGAACGACGGGATTTGATGCAGACTCTGCTGGATGCGGGCTGGTCGCAGAGTGACATCGCGCGTGAGTTGGACGTGTCGCGTCAAGCGATCCAGAAGATGATGAGCGTGGTGCCGTCCGCATGAGGTTGCCGAAGTCGAAGCGCGGCAAGGTGATCTGCGGCGCGGTGGTGGCGGCACAGACCGTCGGCTCGGTCCTGGCGTGGCGAGACCTGGCCGAGCGGTCAGACGATCAGGTACGTGGACCCAAGAACCTGTGGCGGTTCATCGTGACCGTCAACCCGGGCAACTCGCTGGCCTATTGGCTCATTGGTCGCAACTAGACGACGCGGGATGCGAAAACGATCAAGGGAAACGCGCCGAGTCTGTGTTTGGCCAGCATGGCTCACCAGTAAAGGGCGGGCCGATCAAAGGCCTGTCGTGGAGAATGGCCGGTCGTGCTGCTTTCTATCTCGACGAGCCTGACTCCGGCTACGGACCTGGGGTACCTGCTGCACAAGCATCCGGGGCGGCTGCAGTCGTTCGAGGTGTCGGTCGGGACGGCGCAGGTCTTCTACCCGGAGGCCACCGCCGAACGCTGCACGGCGGCACTGCTGCTCGAGGTCGACCCGATCGCACTGGTCCGCGGGCGCAAGGGCCCGTCGAGTGAGGGCTTCACGTTGGGCCAGTACGTCAACGACCGGCCCTACGCGGCGTCATCGATGATGTCGATGGCCCTGTCGAAGGTGTTCCGTACCGCGATGACCGGCCGTTGCGACGCGCGACCGCAGCTGGCGGCGGCGCCCATCCCGCTCGAGATCCGCGTCCCCGCCCTGCCGTGCCGCGGCGGTGCGGACCTGGCACGCCGGGTGTTCGAGCCGCTGGGCTGGACGGTCGAAGCGGGCACCGTCCCGCTGGACCCGGTGTTCCCGTCGTGGGGCGACTCGCGATACGTCGATCTGCGGCTGACCGGTCGGATCCGTCTCGCCGACGCGCTGAATCACCTCTACGTGATGCTGCCGGTGCTGGACGACGCGAAGCACTACTGGGTGAGTCCGGACGAGGTCGACAAGCTCGTCCGAGCCGGTGGCTGGCTCGCGATCCACCCCGAGAAGGCGCTCATCACGAGGCGCTATCTCGCGCACCGCGGCGTTCTCACCCGGGACGCGCTGGCCCGGCTGGCCGAGGTCGACGACACCGAGCCCGAGCAGCTCGACAACGCGGCGGACGCACCACTGGCCGGCGCCGCGCCGGAAGGGCCGGTCCCGCTGGCTGAGCAGCGCCGGGGGGCGGTGCTGGCAGCGGTGCGCGCCTCTGGTGCCCGACGGGTCGGCGACCTGGGTTGTGGCGAGGGTGCGCTCGTCGCCGAACTGCTGGCCGACAAGTCGATCGAGCACGTGGTCGCGGTGGACGTCTCGGCCCGGAGCCTGGAGCTGGCAGCGCGGAGGCTGCGGCTGGACCGGATGACCGAACAGCAGCGGGTCCGTCTGGACATCTTCCAGTCCTCGCTGACGTATCGCGACGACCGGCTCTGCAGCCTGGACGCCGCGGTGCTGATGGAGGTGATCGAGCATGTGGACCCGCCCCGCCTCGGCGCGCTGGAGCGGGCCGTGTTCGGCCATGCCAGGCCGGGGACGGTGATCGTGACGACCCCCAACGTCGAGTACAACGTCCGGTTCGAGAACCTGCCGCCTGGCACGAAACGGCATCGTGATCATCGCTTCGAATGGACCCGCGACGAATTCAAGAGCTGGGCCGCACGGGTCGCGGCAGAACACGGCTACGGCGTGCGGCACCTGCGCGTCGGCACCGACGACCCCGAGGTGGGCCCACCGACACAGCTGGCCGTCTTCACGAAGAACACGACCGGCGAAGGGCAGACGCGATGAGCCGGGAACTCGCGGTGCCCGAACTCAGCCTCGTCGTGTTGATTGGCGTTAGTGGCTCGGGGAAGTCCACGTTCGCCCGGGCGCACTTCAAGCCGACCGAAGTGATCTCCTCGGACTTCTGCCGCGGCCTCGTGGCCGACGACGAGAACGACCAGTCCGCCACGCCGCAGGCCTTCGAGCTGCTGAATTACATCGTCGGGCTGCGCCTCGCGGCCGGCCGGCTGACGGTCGTCGACGCCACCAACGTCCAACCGGACGCCCGCAGGAAACTCGTGGCGCTGGCCCGCGAGCACGACGTGCTGCCGGTGGCGATCGTCCTTGACCTGCCCGAGCGGCTCTGCCTGGACCGCAACTCCGGCCGGCCCGACAGGAACTTCGGTGAGCACGTCGTCCGACGCCAGCGCGACCAGCTGCGCCGCGGGCTGAAAGGTCTGCAGCGCGAGGGCTTTCGCACCGTGCACGTCCTCAAGGATCCGGACGAGGTCGCCGAGTCTGTCATCACCCGCACCCGCCTCTACAACGACCTGCGCCACGAAAGTGGACCGTTCGACGTCATCGGCGACGTCCACGGGTGCCGTGCCGAACTCGAGACCCTGCTCGCCGAGCTCGGCTACGCCATCGCCCGCGACGAGCAGGGCCGTGCGGTCGGAGCGCACCACGACGGACGCCGCGCGGTCTTCGTCGGTGACCTCGTCGATCGCGGGCCGGACACGCCTGGCGTGCTGCGCCTCGTGATGGGCATGGCCACGGCCGGCGACGCGCTGTGCGTGCCGGGCAATCACGAGAACAAGCTGCTGCGCGCGCTGCGCGGACGCAAGGTCCAGGTCACCCACGGCCTGGCCGAGTCCCTCGAGCAGCTGGCGGCCGAGCCGGCCGAGTTCCGCGCCGAGGTCGAGAAGTTCCTCGACGGCCTGATCAGCCACTACGTGCTCGACGACGGCAACCTCGTGGTGTCGCACGCCGGACTCATCGAGCGCTACCAGGGGCGGGCGTCCGGACGCGTGCGCGAGTTCTGCCTCTACGGCCAGACCACCGGCGAAACCGACGAGTACGGACTCCCGATTCGCTACCCGTGGGCGCAGGAGTACCGCGGCCGGGCGACGGTGCTGTACGGCCACACGCCCGTGCCCGCCCCGGAGTGGATCAACAACACGCTCTGCCTGGACACCGGTTGCGTCTTCGGTGGACGCCTGACCGCACTCCGGTACCCGGAGCGCGAGATCGTCTCCGTGCCGGCCGAGCACATCTACTACGAGCCCGCCCGGCCGTTCCCCGCCAACTCCGACGACCTCGCTGCCCCGTCCCGGCGCGATCCCGACGTCCTCGACATCACCGACGTGGCGGGCAGCCGGGTCATCGAGACGACGTACCAGAAGCGGATCGGCGTCAGGGAGGAGAACGCCGCCGCGGCGCTCGAGGTGATGAGCCGGTTCGCGACGGACCCGCGGTGGCTGCTGTACCTGCCTCCGACCATGAGCCCGGTCGCGACGTCCGCGTCGCCGGGGCTTCTCGAACACCCTGACCAGGCTTTCGACGCCTTTCGCGCGGACGGTGTGGACGCCGTGGTCTGCGAGGAGAAGCACATGGGCTCGCGGGCCGTGGCACTCGTCTGCCGCGACCTGGACGCGGCGCGTGCCCGGTTCGGTGCGCCTGGCGAGGCGATCGGTTCGGTGTGGACGCGGACCGGCCGACCGTTCTTCGACGCCGAGCTGAGCGGCGAGCTGCTCACCGGTCTGCACGGTGCCGTCGAGCGAGCCGGGCTGTTCGACGAGCTCGACACCTCCTGGGTGTTGCTCGACGCCGAGCTGCTGCCGTGGAGCGTGAAGGCCGAGCAGCTGCTGCGCGACCAGTACGCCGCGGTCGGGGCAGCCGCCCGGGCCTCGCTACCGGTTGCCGTCGCCGCCCTGGAGCAGGCCGCTGCCTCGGGTGTCGACGTGAGCGAGCTGCTTGCGCGCACGCGCTCACGCGCCGACAACGCGGAGTCGTTCACCGCTGCCTACCGCCGCTACTGCTGGCCGACCGAAGGCCTTAGCGGCGTGCGCCTCGCTCCGTTCCAGCTGTTGGCGACCGAAGGCACCACCTACCAGGAACGCCCTCACACCTTCCACCTCGAGATCGCCGACCGGTTGGTCGCCGCGGCTCCCGACCTGATTGCGCCGACGCGGCGCCTGTTCGTGGACACGACCGACCCGGCCTCGGTTGCCGAAGGCACCGCGTGGTGGGAGACGCTCACCGCGGCCGGCGGCGAGGGCATGGTCGTCAAGCCGGCGGCGAACCTGGTCCGCGGGCGCAAGGGACTGGCACAGCCCGGGCTCAAGGTTCGCGGACCGGAGTACCTGCGCATCATCTACGGCCCCGACTACACCGAGCCGGCGAACATCTCCCGTCTCCGCCAGCGCAACCTGGGTCACAAACGCTCCCTGGCCTTGCGCGAATACGCCCTCGGCCTGGAAGCGCTCGACCGGGCCGCCCGTGGCGAACCGCTGTGGCGAGTACACGAGTGCGTCTTCGCCGTGCTCGCGTTGGAGTCCGAGCCGGTCGATCCTCGGCTGTAATAGCTGCGCCCCTGACGGTCGCCCCCCCATTTGCATGAGCCTGGTTAGTCCAGGTGAAGCAGGACATCCGCGGCCAGGACGATCACGATATGAGCGGTTGATCACGGCAGGAGCGGCGCTCGGAACTTGGGGAAATCATGAAACGACGCATTCGTGGTGCCGGTTTGCGAGCGATGTGCGCGTGCTTCGGCGCTGTCGCAGCCGCCGGACTTCTCGTTGCGTCACCGGCGTCAGCCACGCTGGTCGACGGGCCGCCGACGCAGCCGGGCGCGGTGGTCATCAGCAACCTGACGATGAATTCGGTCAATCTGTCGTGGGGTCCCTCGCGGGACACGATCGGCGTCGAGGGTTACGAGGTCTTCCGGAGCACCGGCGGGACGCCCAGGCTCATCGGCACGACCGATGGCGGCATCACCAAGTACGCGGCAGCGCATCTGTACGCCAGCACCGCATACACGTTCGCTATCGTCGCGCTCGACACGCAGGGCCGCACGTCCACGCCGTCAACTGCCACTCTCACCACACTCGCGAACGCCAACACCACGGCGCCGCAGCCTCCTTCTGACGCCAGCGTGTCGGCCAAGCCCTTCTCGGATACGCGCATCGACGTGGTCTGGGCGGGTTCGCCCTCGCTGGACGTGTCCGGCTATCTGGTGTTGCGAGACGGCACGCAAGTCGGCCGGCTCGACCGGCCCGGCGGCCTGCATTTCAGCGACGACAATCCGGGCCCGGGGGTGCACAGCTACACCATCGAAGCGGTCGATTCCGCCGGGAACATCTCGGCACCGACGACGGCCAAGCCGCCAGCCAAAGCGAGCACGCTCGCGCCCGGCACAGTGCAGATCGCGCGCGGTCCTTACCTGTCCAACGTCACGTCCACGTCCGCGATCGTCTCGTGGTGGACGAACATTCCGTCCCAGGGCGTGGTCAGCTACGGCGCGCAATCGACCAGCGAACACAGCGCAACCGACCCGGCCGGGTCTGTCCAGCACCACGCGGTTCCGATCACCGGTCTGACCTCGGGCACCGCATACACCTATACGGTCGGCGACGGCACCGTCAGCTCCGCCCCCGCAACGCTACGTACGGCCGCGGCGCCGGGCACGCCGTTCTCGTTCGCCGCGATCGGTGACTTCGGCGGAGCCAGCCCGGGGGAGAGCGAGAACGCGCACAACATCGCGGGCGGCGGCACCTCGTTCGTGCAGACGCTGGGCGACAACATCTATCCTTCGGCGGGCCCGCCCGATCCGGACTTCTCCACCACGTACTCCGACTATGACGCGCGCTTCTTCCTCCAGAACATGTTCGGACAGGTCGTGCGCAACCAGGCGTTCTTCCCCGCGATCGGCAACCAGGAGTACTACAGCCAAGGCAAGTTCTTGCAGACGTTCCCGATGCCGGCGGCCCCGGGCACCACGTGGTACAGCTACGACTGGGGAGACGCTCACATCCTGGTGCTCGACACCGAGGTGACCTTCGCGCCCGGAAGTCCGCAGTACGAGTTTGCGCAGGCGGACCTGGCCGCGCACCAGGGCGCGGCGTGGCGGATCGTCGCCGCACAGCGCCCGGCCTACAGCTCGGGCTCGGCCCACTCCAGTTCCGTGGCGGTCCAGCAGTATCTGGTGCCGCTGTTCCAGCAGAACAACGTCAACCTCGTGCTCTCGGGCAACAGTCACAACTACGAGCGGACGTTCCCTCTCACAGACGGCGTGCCTGCCGCGGACGGGATCACCTATGTGGTCAGCGGCGGCGGCGGCAACGGACACAACCTGTTCACGACGAACCCGGCGCCGGCGTGGAGCGCGTTCCGCGACGACAGCCACTACGAATACGTCAAGGTGAGCGTTTCGCCGTCCACGCTGAAGCTCGACGCGATCGACGCCGCCACGAACTCGGTGCTCGACTCGGCGACCCTGACCAAGCCGTCCGCGCCGCCGCCCCCTCCGCCACCGAGCGTGACGCCTACGCCTTCGGTCGTGACGACCACGTTGATCCCAGCTGCGGCCATCGTGCGGATCAGGTACGGGCAGCGGCTCTCGGTCACGGCCGACCTGGCGCCCGCTGCGGCCAGTGGCACCGTGCAGTTCCGGCTCGGGTCCGGCCTGCCGGTCTGCACCGCCACGGTGAGCAAAGGGGTGGCCACCTGCTCGATGAGGTCGTGGCTGCACCACCCGGGATCCTGGACCGTCGTCGGGTTGTACTCAGGCAGTGAGTCGTACGCCGCCGCCTCGGCACACTTCGCGCTGGTGGTCCGCAAGGCCACGACGGCCCTGACCGTCAAGATGGCGAGATCGGTCCGGCGCGGCCGAGGCCTCACCGTCCTGGTGAGTGGCCTGCCTCGGCGCGCAACCGGCCTGGTCACGGTGAACCGAGCCAGGCACCGGCTGTGCGCGGCGGCGGTCCGTAAGGGCTCGGCCCACTGCTCCTTCCGCGCCAGGATGGCGATCGGCACCCACACGCTCACTGTCCGTTACCACGGCAACCGGAACTATCTCGCCTCGAGCAGACGGGTTCGGATCCGGATCACCCACTGACCGGTGCTGTTTGGTCGGTCACGGGTGTGGCGGGCGTGGTCCCGGCGTCATTGACGTCACGCGTAGCGGACGGGTAGCCGCTTGATGCCGTTGAGCCAGCCCGAGCGCAGCCGGGTCGGGGTGCCGGCCCGGCTGATGTCCGGCGCCAGTTCGGCGAGGGCGTCGAAGATCAGCCGTACTTCCATGCGGGCGAGATTGGCGCCGATGCAGTAGTGGGCGCCATGACCGCCGAAGGCCAGATGCGGATTCGGCGATCGCGTGATGTCGAACGTGAACGGATCGGTGAACACGTCCTCGTCATGGTTGGCGCTGGCGTAGAAGAGCCCGACGCGTTGCCCGGCGCGGATCTGCGCGCCCCCGAGTTCGACGTCCTCCAGCGCCGTTCGCTGGAACGCCGTGACCGGAGTGGCCCAGCGGATGACTTCGTCGACCATGGTGTCCGGACGCTCGTGCTTCCAGAGCTCCCACTGGTCGGGGTGGTCGAAGAACGCGTTCATGCCGTGGGTGATTGCATTGCGCGTCGTCTCGTTCCCGGCGACCGCGAGCGCGATCACGAAGAAGCCGAACTCGAGGTCATCCAGGCCCCGGCCGTCCTTGTCGGCGTTGATGAGCTTGGTGACGATGTCATCGCGCGGGCACTCGGCGCGCTCACCGGCCAGCGCGACGGCATACATCAACACCTCGGTGGAGGCGGCCTGCGGATCGCCGGCGTAGTCCGGGTCCTCCGAGGCGGTCATCTGATTCGTCCAGTCGAAGAGCTTCTGCCGATCCTGGGCCGGGATGCCGAGCAGGTCCGCGATCGTCTCGAGCGGGAGCTGCGCGGCGACCTGCTGGACGAAGTCGCCGCCACCTTGTGCAACCGCTTCGGCCACGACGCGGCGCGCCCGTTCACGCATGCCGTCCTCGAGCGCGCTGACCGCCCGAGGGGTGAAGCCGCGCGAGATGATGCTGCGGGTCTGGGTGTGTTCCGGCGCGTCCTGGTTGATGATCACGACACGGGTCATCTCGACGGATTCCCGCGTCGACGTCTCCGGCAACCGGATGATCGCGCCGTTCTCCCAGCTGGAGAACACCGCGCTGTTCTTGGACACGGCCAGGACGTCCTCGTGCTTCGTGACGGCCCAGTACCCGGTGCCGCCCTCCATGCCGGCGCGGGCCTCGGGCGTCTGCTCTACCCAGGCGACCGGTGCGGTACGGCGGCGCAGTGCGAACTCGTCGTGCGGCACCGCGATCAGGTTGACGTCGGGGTCGGTGAGGTCGAATCCTGCCGGGCACGCTGACATGAGGGCGTGTTCCTTTCACGATCGGGCGATCCGGGCCGGAAACCCTGACTGTACAGAAACACGAAAGTGTATGGTCGTCAAGGAGGGCGGATGAGAACGCATGGCTGGGGCGGGTCGCCGCCCGGGGACGACGCCGAGGCGCGAGCGCGCATCCTGGCTGCCGCGCGCCGCCGCCTGGCCGACTCCGGCGCCACGACCACGTCCGACGTCGCGGCGGTGCTGGGCGTCACGCGACAGACCGTGTACCGCTACTTCGGCACGACCGAGGACCTGCTCAATGCGGCCGCGATGGACGCCGTCGCGGACCTCGTCGTGCAGTTGGGCGAGCACGTGCGGCGGTTCGTGCTCCGGAGCAGTGCAGACGCCGGAGACGTGGCCGCGGAGGTCGTCGCGTTCGTGTACGAGCACCTGCGCGACGACCCTGCGCTCAACCGGCTGATCGCCCCGGGCCGGATCAGCAGCACGGTTGCCGGCCTGACGGCGCCGTCCTCGATCGACCTCGGGCGCTCGTTGCTCGCCGATTTCCCGCTGGACTGGTCCGAAGCCGGGCTGGACGCCGACGATCAGCGCGAACTGGTCGAGCACCTGCTGCGCACACTGCAGTCGCTGGTGATCGATCCGGGTGACCCGCCACGCTCACCGGCGGAGCTGCGCGCGTACCTGCGCCGCTGGGTCGCGCCGGCCGTCCGGGCACGACAGCCGAGCCGGTGACCGCGCGCCCGACGGCAGGTCAGCCGCGTATCTCGACGGTGGTGGGCACGTTCTTGGTGGCCAGGTCCTCGTCGGGCTGCACGATCACCGCGGAGACCCCGTGCACCGACGCGGGCACGTCGAAGGCGATCCACCCGTGCGCGGTGGTGCCGGGCTGCTGGTAGTGCTCGATGCCCTGACCGGACGCGTTCAGATAGACGCCGGCGTTGTACTGGCGGCCCTTGGCGTCGACCAGCATGCTGGCCGTCGAGCTCATGATCGCCGGCTTCTTGCTCACGTTCTGCGCGGTCACCTGCACGACGATGAACTGCCCGTTCCGCGGACGGATCGGCTCGCGACCGCCGCGCGCATCGAGCGAACGGCGGTGCAGTTGCACCCCCACCACCTTGATCCGGAACGAGTCGTTCACGAACGGGTGCCCCTGAGGAACCTCGGGGCTCACCGCGAGCGTGTCGGTCGGGGCGCTGCGCGGCGTCGCCACCGCGGCCTGCTTCGCGTGGTGGTCACCGAACCAGTAGCCACCGGCGGCGGATCCGGCCATCAGGACCAGCCCGAGCAGCACCACGGGCAGCCGCCCAGACCGCTCCACGCGCCAGCCTGTGTTCATCGACATCGCAGATTTCCACCCGTCGTGCGCTCCGGCCGCCGACGGCAGGTCAGCGAGCAGCCCCGTACCCCGGTCCGGTTACTTATCGGTATCAGGCCTTCCGGGCTTTAGCCGTGCGCCGAGATCGCCGGGACGCGAGGCCTCAGTGCACGCCGGAGAGCGACTTGGCGATGTTCAGCACGCCCGGGCCCATGACCACAACGAACAGCGCGGGCAGCAGGCAGAAGATGAGCGGGAAGAGGATCTTCACGGTGACCTTCTGCGCAGCCTCCTCCGCCCGCTGGCGGCGCCGGACGCGCATCTCGGAGGCCTGCTCGCGCATCACGGTCGCGATCGGGATGCCCAGCTTGGACGCCTGCACCAGCGACGAGACCAGCGTGCGCAGTTCGGCCACGGTCGTGCGCGCGGCCATGGCCTTGAGTGCCTCCACCCGCGAGAGCCCGAACTGCATTTCCTGCAACATGCGCGCGAACTCGGCCGAGAGCGGCCCGGTGATGTTCCGCGCGACGCGGGCGACGGCCGCGTCGAAGCCGAGGCCCGCCTCTACGCAGACGGTCATCATGTCCATCGCGTCCGGCAGCGCCTTCTGCATCAATGTCTGCCGCTTCAGCGCCAGGTTGTACACCAGCAGGTTCGGCACGAACAGCCCGGCGATGCCGCCGAGCAGCGCGAAGGCCACCATCCGACCCGCGTGCCCGGTACCGAGCACGCAGCCGAACGCCGCCACGAGCACCGCGCCGGCCGCCTTGTACGCGAGGACCCGCTCCACCGACCAGCCTGCCGGATTGCCGGCGACGTCCAGGCGGTGCCGCAACCGGGCCTGCGAGGTGCCCGGCAGCAGCCGCGCGATGAGTGCCCGGAATCGTTCCTGCAGCGGACGGATCTGGCGCTGCGGCACGGCCGGCGGACGTTCCGGCGCCTGCTGCCCGTAGAACTTCGCGATCTGGTCGATACCCGTGGCGACGCGGGAGCGCTGCCCGCCCAGTGCGAGCACGGCCAGCACGCCGCCGGCCGCCGCGCACGCCAGCGCGAGGAACAACACCAGCGGCGACATCAGACCTGCACCTTGACCACGCGGCTCAGCCACCAGGAGCCGACGACCAATCCCAGGACGGCCATCACCAGCATCGCGATGCCGGGCCCGGTCGTGTAGAGCGGACGCACGTAATCGCGCCGCACCGCGAACAACCACAACCCCACGCCGATCGGCATCGCGACCAGCACGTAGGCCGACAGGCGGCCCTCGGCGCTCAACGCGCGCACCTGCCGCGCCAACTGCCCGCGCTCGCGCACGGTGTGCACGGTGGTCATGAGCACCTCGGCCAGGTTGCCGCCGACCTCGCGGGAGATGCGGATCGCCATGACGACCCAGGCGAGATCCTGACTGCGCATGCGCGTGGCCACCCGGTCCAGGGAATCTTCCAGCTCGCCGCCGAGCCGCGCCTCGGTCAGGGCGCGCGCGATCTCGCCGGCAGCCGGTTGCACGCCGTCGTGCACGACACCGTCCAGCGCCTGACCCAGGGAGAATCCGGAACGCAGCGAGCTGGCGATCAACTGCAAGACGTCCGGTAGTTGCTCGGCGAAGTGCGCACACCGCTTTCGGGCCCGGTGCGACAACCACAGCGCAGTCACCAACCAGCCGCCGACGGCACCGATCAGCACGCCGAGCACGCCGTTGTTGAGCAGGGCACTCAGCACAGCCATGAGCACGACGGACGCGACCAGCCGGATCGCCACCCACTCGGACGGACGCAGCTGCACGCCACCGCGATCGAGGCCGTCGCCGATCTTCGCCGACAGGCTGCGCTTCTTGAGCACCGCGTCGACCAGTGACAGCACCGTCCGTCCGACGCTGGACAGCTCCCTGGCCGGCGGTTCGGACTTCTCCGGCGGCTGCTCGGCCGACCGCAACTGCTCGGGTCGGTAGACCTCGGTCTCGACCAGCCGGCTGCGCACGTCCGTGCGTGCCGACGGACGAGCCAGCAGCGTCCAGGCCGTCCCGCACACTCCGGCCGCGAGCGCGCACAGGCTGATGAGTAACACCATCTGCGTCACCACCTCGCCGCGGCGGCCACCGGCTGCGGCAGCGGGAAGCCCCGGTCTGCCAGCGCGGTCGCGAACTGCGGGCGCAGCCCGGTCGACTGCAGCGTTCCGCGGTAGCGGCCCTGTCCGTCCAGCCCTGCGGCGAAGTCGAACAGGTACAGATCCTGCAGCGTGATCACGTCGCCCTCCATGCCGGAGACCTCGGTGATGTGAGTGATGCGCCGCGTGCCGTCCTTGAGCCGGGTCTGGTGCACGATCAGGTCGATGGCGGACGCGATCTGTTCGCGGATGGCGCGCTGGGGCAGCTCGACGCCGGCCATCATGACCATCGTCTCCAGCCGCGAGATCGAGTCGCGCGGCGAGTTCGAGTGCAGCGTGGTGATCGAGCCGTCGTGGCCGGTGTTCATCGCCTGCAGCATGTCCAGCGCAGCCCCGTCGCGGACCTCGCCGACGATGATGCGGTCCGGGCGCATGCGCAGCGCGTTACGCACCAGCTCACGGATCTCGACGGTGCCGCGACCCTCGATGTTTGCGGCACGCGACTCCATACGCACCACGTGGTCCTGCGCGAGCTGCAGTTCGGCGGCGTCCTCGATGGTGACGATCCGCTCGTCCTCGGGAACGAACGACGACAGCACGTTCAGCGTCGTCGTCTTGCCCGAGCCGGTGCCACCGGAGATGAGCACGTTGAGCCGGCCGCGCACGCAGACGCGCAGGAACTCGGCGACCTGGTCGGTCATCGTGCCGAACCGGACGAGGTCGGTGACCACGAGCGGGTCCTTGGAGAACTTCCGGATCGTCAGGGTCGAACCGTCGATGCTGATTGGCGGCACCACGGCGTTGACCCGGCTTCCGTCGGGCAGGCGGGCGTCGACCATCGGGCTGGACTCGTCGACGCGGCGGCCGACGCGCGCGACGATCTTGTCGATCGTGCGGCGCAGGTGCGACTCGTCGGTGAACGCGACGCCGGCGGCCGTCAGCTTGCCGGACCGCTCCACGTAGATCCGGTGCGGTCCGTTGACCATGATCTCGGAGACTTCCGGATCACGGAGCAACGCCTCCAGCGGACCGTGGCCGAGGATCTCGTCCAGCACCTCGTCGGTGATCCGGGCGCGCTCGGAGGGGGCGAGCGTCTCCTCCTCGCCGTCCAGCACCAGCTGCAGCGCGCTGCGCAATTGCGCCGCCAGTTCGGACTCGGCCATGTCTGCGTCGTACAGCTTGGGCCCCAGCGCCTCGAGCAGCGCGGCGTGCACCTGGCGCTTGATCGTCAACAGCCGAGCCGTCCCGCGGGCCGAGCCCGTAGCCGTGCCGGGCTCGAGGGTGGCCTGGCCGCCGGACGGCTGCCGCGCGGCCAGTCGATCGGCGAGCGTCATGCCGCTGCCTTCCGGCGCATGAGCCGCGCGAACAGCGGTGCGCGATGCTTGCCGCGCACGACGCGGTCGGTGTCCAGCCGCTCGGCGACGAGCCGGCGCAGCGCCCGGCTGAGCGGGTGCTCCGGCTGGTCGACGGCCAGCGGCACGCCCCGGTTGATCGACGCGGGAACGTCCGGGCTGGACGGGATGTGCGCGGTCAGCGGGGTCATCGTGACGTCTTCGAGGTCGGCCGGGGTGAGGCCCGCCTTGACGTCTGCACGGTTGACCACGAGCGAGCGGATGTCCTTGCTGTAACCGAGCAGGTCCAGCATGTCGAGCGTGAGCCGCAGGTTCTTCAGCGACGGCAGTTCCGGCGCGGTGATCAGCACCAGGCGATCGGACGCGTCCAGCGCGGCGAGGACATGTTCGGTGAACCCCGCGGGCGTGTCGACCACGACGTAGTCGTAGTTCTCGGCCAGGTGCTCGAGCAGCCGCCCGGTCAGCGCGGGCGGTAGCTTCTCGCCCTGCCCGGGGCCCAACGGCGCAAGCAGGCAGTCGAACCGCGGGCCCGCTGCCGTGAGCAGGCTCGGCACTGCATCCGGCGTGAACTCGTCCCAGGTCAGCATGTCGGCCCTGGTCTTGCGCGGGTCGAGCCGCAGGGTGATCGCCACGTCGCCGAACTCGAGGTCCAGGTCGACCAGGCACACCCGCGCCGCGCCCCGGTCGTTCAGCGTCGCCGCCAGATTGGTGGCCACCGTGGTCTTGCCCGCACCGCCCTTGGCCGAGAAGACCGTGATCACCTTGCCGCGGCTGGTCCGCTCGGGCGCCACGATGGTCGGCACCACGCGGCGCGCGGCGCGATCGGCGAGCAGGGCGCACGTGTCGGCCAGCCCGGTCACGTCGGATGCCTCGAGCACGTCGCGTGCGCCGGCGCGCACCGCCCGGCGGACGTCCGCCAGCTCCACCCGCTCGCGCATCACGACGACGTCGAGCCACGGTCGCAGTGCGATCTGCGCCTCCAAGAAGGCGAGCACGTCGTCGAACTCCAGCGAGGGCGCGAGCACGACCAGGACGCCCTCGGGCTGGGCCTCGATCGCTCGGCCGGCGGCGGCCAGATCGGCTGCGGTGACGACCGTCCCCGGCAGCGCCGTCGTGATCTCGGCCGGCGGTGTGAGCGGAGCGCAGAGCACGGTCGCGGTCATCGTCCGGCCCCGTTCGAGTCGAAGAGCCCGCCCAGGACGCCCTGGTTGTCCACACCGCTCCGCGGCGTGACCTTGGAGCTGCCCGTCAGCAACGCGAAGTAGAGCCGCCCGGTCTGCGCGACGTGGATCAGCCGCTGCGCGTCGGCCTGGCCGACCGCAACGGTGATCATCAGCGGGCCCTGCGAGTCGGACTGGGCCGTGCCGTTCGCGGATTTCGGCGTGACCGCGAGCACCTGCGCTTGCGGCACGACAAGCCTGGTGGCCCAGTCGTCCGTCGGGTTCTGCACGTCCTTGAGCGCGGACGGGACGGCGGACTTGCCGGTGGACGGGTAGGTATCGAAGATCGCGATCCGCGAGTCCTTCTCGAGGTATCCGGCGACGGACGCGATCGGGCTCACGCTCACGGAGACCGCCATGAGGCCGCTCGGGATCGCCAGCCCTGCGGTCGCAGGCGGGGTGGTCGCGGCCTGCGTCGTCGGCGCGGCAGAGACCGGCGCCGAGGTCGGCGCGGTGGGGGTCTGCACCGCAGCCGCCGAACGCGGGCTCTTGGCGTACACGAACACACCTGTGACGCCGACGACGGCGAGCACAGCGGAGATCAGCAGGAGCAGAGAACGGCGTTGCATCGAAAGAAACCTCGAATCAGTTCACGAGCTGGACGACGTACGCACCCGCGTCCTTGCCCGAGCCGATGGTTCCGGCGGGCATGACGGCCTGGGTGAAGTAGCCGAAGATGGAGTCGGTGCTCGACGGGCACGACGTGTTCAGCGAGGACGGATAGAGGTCTCCGCCCCAGCAGTACCCGGTGATCACGAACGCGGCGATCCGCCACAGCGCGTACTCGCCGTTGGTTCCGTTCGCGATCGGCACCCGGTCGTCGTAGACCGGCAGGAACACCGGCTGGCGGCCGTCGATGTCCGGTTTGAGCTGGCCGGACAAGCAGCTGCCGAACGTGCCGGGCTGGCGTCCGGTCACCACGCCGTAACTCGTGTCGCCGGACTGCGCGTTGACGGTGAACTGGGTCAGGCAGCCGTTGGTCGGGCTCGGTTCGGTCAGCCCGAACGCGCCCGAGCTGTCGGCCCCAGCTCCGCCGCTGCCGGACAGGCCGCAGGTGGTGGAATCGGAAGTGCTCGGATCATGGAAGTTCAGCGTCTGCGCGCGGCTGTACTGCGGTGCCGTCGACTCCGCGCAGTCCTCGCCGACCGCGCCCAGCCATTCACTGCGGGACACCGTGATGCCGACCGCACCGAGATCGGGATCGGGTGCGGGCGGTCCCCATTCGGCCCGCGCGCACGCGTCCTCCTGCATGCCGGGATAGTGCGAACCCAGCACGGCCCGGCCGAATGCCGGCGGCAGGAACCCGGAACCGCTGGTGGTGCGCGTCCGCGTGTGCACCTCGGCGTAGTTGCTTCCGGCCGCGGGCGCCGCACTGGCGCAGCCCGGCACCTGCGTACCCGTCGGACACGCCTGCAGCCGGCCGTTGGCGTCGTGGCCGCACACCGCGGTCACGGCGGAGGTCCCGTCGTTGGCGTTGGCGTCGGCGAACCAACCCACGGTGCTGCTCGCGTCCGTCGAGCCCGTGCAGCTGTTCGCACCGACGGCGCACGCATCGGCCGCTGCCAGCGCAGCGCTGTCGGCGCCGTTCTGCAACTGCGCGCGTTCGGCGTAGCCGCCGCCGACGTCCACCACGAGGGCACCGCAGGTGAGCAGTACCCCGGTGCCGAGCAGGATCGCGATCAGCACCGCGACGGCACCGCGTTCACGACCGGCGCGGACGTCGCGCAGTCGTCGCCTCAACCCGTGCACGGCATGGTTCCCTTGCCGGTCAGCCCGACACTGGCGTGGCTGAACTTCGCCAGTTGGGCAATGGTGAACGTGTAGTTCGCGGTGATGGTCACCGTGGCGGACGCGGTACTGCTCCCGGACGGCGAGCTGGGACAGCGCTGGACCGAGATCTGGGCGGGCGTCAGGTCCAGCCAGGCCGGGGCACTGCTGATCAGTTGCTGCTGGACGGCCGAGGTCGGGTCCGGACTGGCCGGGCTGAGCGATGCGATGCGAGCGCCCTGTCGCGCCAGCGAGGTGAGGGTGATCTGCTCGTTGTAGACCCGGCCGAAGTCGATGATCCCAAAGACGAGCAGGAGCAGCGGAACGAGCACGAGCGCGAACTCGACCGCAACGGCGCCGCGCTCGGCACCGCGTGTGCCTCGCCTGCACAGGGCCATCGCGGTGATCCCCACCCTTCGTTCAGGAAAAAGCAGAACCTGCCGAGAGCGGCCGCGGCGCCACCTGGGCAGCGCCGCGGCCGGCTCGGACTCGGCTCAGCCGCCGACGGGGGCGGTGGTGGTGCTGCTGCTCGGGGTCGGGATCTTCGCGGTGGTGCCGGTGAAGATTTCGTTGATCTTGCTGCCGAACAGCACGACGGCGGCGACGATCACGGCCGCAACCAGCGCGACCAGCAGGCCGTACTCGACGGCGGTGGCGCCGCGGTCCTCACGGTTGTTACGGACGCGCGCGGTCAGGCTGGCGAAGGCCAGCTGCGAAAGAACGACCATCTTGGCGCCGTAAGTGGAGTACTTGGACATGGCAGGGGAAAACCTTTCGACAGGTGTATCGGGTCGGCGCATGCCGACGGCACGCAGCAGTTGCTACGAGGAAAAAGGGAGAAGGACTCACATCGGGCGGGCAGGTAGTTTTGCCAGCAATCCCGGAGTTCCAACATCACACAGGACGCTCTTTGTCCGTGCTTTCCATCGGCAGGGCGGCGCCGGACTTTAGGCCCGCCCGGGAGCCTTCTCCGGACGGCGCTGCAGCACGCCCGTCACTAGGGCGCTAGCTGGTCTTGCGGGCTCGAGCGGCAAGGTGCGTGACGCACAGCGACGGCTCGACGAAGGGGTCCAGCCGATCGGCCTGCAGTGGTGCACCGGACTCCTCGAGCAGGCCGCGCATGAGGCCGAGATGCACCGAGCAGACGACCTCGCGGTGCTGCTCGGCCGCCTCGCGGAACGGGCAGTGATGCAGCAGTACCCGGCGATTGCGGCCGACGGTCACTGCCTCCGGCGCGAAGCCGACCTCGTCCAGCACGCGGACCAATTCCGCGGTCGCCTGTTCGGCGGTGGGCCGCCGGAACGGCGCCGGTCGCCGCGCCAGGAACCGACCCCACTCGGTGCCCGCCGTCAGCGCCGCCGCGCCCGGCCGACGGGACTGCCCGGCCAGGTAGCTGGTCAGGATCTCGGCCAGCAGCCGGTAGCTGCGCGGTCCCGCCCGCCCCACCTCCGGGCGCGCGCTGTAGAGCGTGCGCGGACGGCCCGGGGTCTCGCGCTCCTCGGTGGCGCGCTGGACCAGTCCGGCGTCGACGAGTCCGTCCAGGTGGAACCGGGTGGTGTTCGGGTGCAGGCCCACCGCCTCTGCGACGTCCGCGACGCCCAGCGCGGCGCCTGCGTCCTGCAGCACGCCGAGTACCCGCGCGCGGCTGTCGCCCAGCGCGGCCTCGGGCTGCGGGTCGGAACGCCGCACGTCGGACTTCGTCACGTGGCCATTTTTTCACATCACGCTCGTGCAAACAATGCGGCGCGGGACCTTGGACCCTGTTCCGCCCGAGCACGGCCCCCACTAGGGTCGGATTGGTCCGGAAATTCTGCAGCACAACGTCGACCCGCGAGGCAGCCGAATGACGCAGACGGAACCGACCCGCCCGACCGAACGGCCCGCTGCGAGCGAGCCGCCGACCCAGCGGCTGGCGCCGCTGCTGCCCAGGGGCGAACCGGTCGAGTCGCTGCTGCGCAAGGCCCAATACTTCACGCCCACCGGTTCGCCGAGCACGGACTACCGCGAGCTGCACCGGGCCGGTGGCCGCGGCGCGGAGGAGTTCTACCGGGCCCGCTGGCGCCACGACAAGGAGGTGCGCTCCACCCACGGCGTGAACTGCACCGGTTCGTGTTCGTGGAAGGTGTATGTCAAGGACGGCATCATTACCTGGGAGACGCAGCAGACCGACTACCCGTCGGTGGGCCCGGACTCGCCCGAGTACGAGCCCCGCGGCTGTCCCCGTGGCGCGTCCTTCTCCTGGTACACCTACTCCCCCGCGCGCGTCCGGTATCCCTACGTGCGCGGCCCGCTGTTGGAGATCTGGCGTGAGGCACGCGGCCGGCTCGGGGATCCCGTCCTCGCGTGGGCCGAGATCACGTCCGATCCCGAGCGCACCAAGCGCTACAAGGGCGCCCGCGGCAAGGGCGGCTTCGTCCGCGCCGGCTGGGACGAGGTCAGCGAGATCATCGCGGCCGCGCACGTGCACACGATCAAGCAGTACGGGCCGGACCGCGTCGTCGGGTTCTCGCCCATCCCCGCCATGTCGCAGGTGTCCTACTCGGCGGGCACGCGCTTCCTGTCGATGATCGGCGGAACGATCCTGTCGTTCTACGACTGGTACGCGGACCTGCCACCGGCCTCGCCGCAGGTGTTCGGCGACCAGACGGACGTTCCCGAGTCCGGTGACTGGTGGAACTCGTCCTACCTGATGATCTGGGGAACGAACCTGCCGATCACCCGCACCCCGGACGCGCATTTCATGACCGAGGCGCGGTACCGCGGTCAGAAGGTCGTCGTGGTCAGCCCGGACTTCTCCGACCACACCAAGTTCGCGGACGACTGGCTGCCGTGTGCGCCGGGAACGGACGCCGCGCTCGCGATGGCGATGGGGCACGTGGTGCTCACCGAGTTCTTCCGCGACCGACAGGTGCCCTACTTCGACAACTACGCCAAGACGTACACCGACCTGCCGTTCCTGGTGACGCTGCGCGAGCACGGGGACGGGTACGTGCCCGGCGGCTTCCTCACGGCCGCTGACCTCGGACGCGACGTCGAGGCGGCCGCGCACCACCCCGTGCTGCTCGATGCGGCGACCGGTGAGCCGGTGCTGCCCAACGGCACGCTCGCAACGCGCTACTCCGACTCCGGCGTCGGCCGCTGGAACCTCGACCTGGAGGGTGTGGACCCGCTGCTGACGCTGCACGGTCGGCACACCGAGGCCGTCACGGTCGACCTGCCCCGCTTCGACGTCGGGGACACCGAGGGCGGCAGCGCGATCCGGCGCGGCGTGCCGGCGATGCGGGTCGGCGGCAAGCTGGTGACCACCGTCTTCGACCTGCTCATGGCGCAGTACGCCGTTCCCCGCGACGGACTGCCGGGCGAGTGGCCGTCCGGCTACGACGACACCAGCCAGCCGTACACGCCGGCCTGGCAGGAGACGATCACCTCCGTGCCCGCCGCGGCCGCGGCGCGGGTCGCCCGCGAGTTCGCGCGCAACGCCGAACTGTCCAAGGGGCGCTCGATGATCGCGATGGGTGCCGGCACCAACCACTGGTACCACTCGGACCAGATCTACCGGACGTTCCTCACCCTGATCATGCTGTGCGGCACCCAGGGCGTGAACGGCGGCGGATGGGCGCACTATGTGGGCCAGGAGAAGGTACGTCCGCTGACCGGATTCATGCAGACCGCATTCGCGCTCGACTGGCAGCGGCCGACCAGGCACATGACCGGCACGTCGTTCTTCTACCTGCACACCGACCAGTGGCGGTACGAGAAGTTCCGCGCCGACGAGCTGGCCAGCCCGCTCGGGCCCGGCCGGTTCCGCGGGCGCACCTTCGCCGACTGCCTGGCGCTGGCCTCGCGGCTGGGCTGGCAGCCGTCCTATCCGACGTTCGACCGCAACCCGCTGGACGTCGCCGACGAGGCGGCCGCGGCGGGCAAGGACGCCGGCGAGCACGTCGTGGACGAGCTCAAGGCCGGAAGGCTGCACTTCGCCGGCGAGGACCCTGACGACCCGGCGAACTTCCCCCGCGTCATGACCGTGTGGCGGGCCAACCTGCTCGGTTCGTCCGGCAAGGGCATGGAGTACTTCATGCGGCACCTGCTCGGCGTGGAGGACGCCGTGCGCGCCGAGGAGTCACCTGAGGACCTGCGTCCGTCGGAGGTGCGCTGGCATGACGAGGCGCCACGGGCCAAGCTCGATCTGGTCACGACGATGGACTTCCGGATGACCAGCACGTGTACCTACTCGGACATCGTGCTTCCGGCGGCCACGTGGTACGAGAAGCACGACCTGTCCAGCACGGACATGCATCCGTTCGTGCACTCCTTCAATCCGGCGATCCCGCCGCCGTGGGAGGCACGCACCGACTTCGACGCGTTCCACACGATCGCCGCGCGGTTCTCCCGCCTCGCCGAGACGCATCTCGGCACGCGCACGGACCTGCTCGCCGCGCCGCTCGCGCACGACACCGCCGACGAACTCGCGCAGCCCGGCGGGCGCGTCGTCGACTGGCGCGCGGAGGGCACCGACCCGGTGCCGGGCGTGAACATGCCGAAGCTGATCACGGTCGAGCGCGACTACGCCGCAGTGGCGCGGAAGATGGCCGCGCTCGGCCCGCTCGTCGACACGCTCGGCACGGTCACCAAGGGCGTCAAGTGCCTGCCGTCCAACGCGGTGGACTACCTGCGGCGGCGCAATGGGACGGTACGCGGCGGACCGGGTGCGGGACGCCCGTCGCTCGCCCGCGACGTCGACCTGGCGGAGGCGATCCTGGCGCTCTCCGGCACCACCAACGGCGAGGTTGCGGTCATGGGCTGGCGTGAGCTGGAGAAGCGCACCGGCATGCCGCTCGCGGACCTCGCCGAGGAACGCTCCGGTGAGCAGATCAGCTTCGCCGACACGCAGGTACAGCCGCGCGCAGTGATCACCTCGCCGGAGTGGTCGGGAAGCGAGACCGGCGGGCGGCGCTACTCCCCGTTCGTGGTCAATGTCGAACGCAAGAAGCCGTGGCACACGCTCACCGGCCGGATGCACTTCTTCCTCGACCACGACTGGATCGCCGAGTACGGCGAGTGGTTACCCACCTACCGGCCGCCGCTGGACTACGCGCGGCACTTCGGTGACCAGGGACTCGGCGACCCCGGCCGTCCGGAGATCACCGTGCGGTACCTGACACCGCACTCGAAGTGGTCGATCCACTCGGAGTACCAGGACAACCTGCACATGCTGCGGCTGTTCCGCGGCGGACCGGTGATCTGGATGAGCCCGCAGGACGCGGCCAAGATCGGCGTCGGCGACAACGACTGGATCGAGGCCTACAACCGCAACGGCGTCGTCGTGTGCCGGGCCGCGGTGACGCACCGGATGCCCGAGGGCACCGTGTTCATGTACCACGCCAAGGACCGGCACCTGATGACGCCGAAGTCGGAGGTGTCCGGCTGGCACGGCGGCGGCGACAACTCGCTCACCCGCCTGGTGGTCAAGCCGACGCACATGATCGGGGGTTACGCGCAGCTGTCCTACGGCTTCAACTACTACGGGCCCACCGGAAACCAGCGCGACGAGGTCACCGTGATCCGCCGCCGGTCCCAAGACGTCGAATACCGCTGAGAGGGTCTGCGCATGCGAGTAATGGCCAATGTCGCCATGGTGATGAACCTCGACAAGTGCATCGGCTGCCACACCTGCTCGGTCACGTGCAAGCAGGTGTGGACGAACCGGCCCGGCACCGAGTACGTCTACTTCAACAACGTCGAGACCAAGCCGGGCATCGGCTACCCGAAGCGGTACGAGGACCAGGAACAGTGGCACGGCGGCTGGACCCTGGACCGCAAGGGCCGGCTGCAGTTGAAGGCGGGCGGGCGGCTGAAGAAGCTGCTGTCGATCTTCTACAACCCGGACCTGCCCAGCATCGACGACTACGGCGACCCGTGGACGTACGACTACCAGACCGTGATCGACGCGCCGCTGGGCACGCCGAACCCGAGCGCGCACTCGATCTCGGCGCTCACCGGCAAGGACATGACCGT
>DASTXN010000174.1:0-8593 GCA_035765515.1 Jatrophihabitantaceae bacterium
GGCCGGCGCCCGGCCAGGTGACGTGCTCGCGACGGCCGACCGCGGCAACTCCCGGCACGTCGCGTTCGTCGAGCATGCGGCCGCATTGCTACGCGGCGCGGCGTACACGACGTTCGACGGCACCCAGCCCGAGCAGCGGACGCACGCCGGCATCGGTGCCGCGTACGCGCACGTTACCGCGCCGTTGCGCCGGCTGGTCGATCGCTACGGCAGCGAGATCTGCCTTGCTGCCAAGGCCGGAACCGCCGTGCCGCAGTGGGTGTTCGAGCGGCTCCTGAGCCTGCCGGCAACGATGGCAGACGCGGATCGCCGAGCGCACGAGGTGGACCGCGCGGTGATCGACGCGACCGAGGCATGGCTGCTGCGTGACCGCGTCGGCGAACGCTTCACCGCCACGGTGATCGACGCCGACGCGCACGCCGCAACCGTCGTGGTCGACGAACCTGCCATTCGCGCCCGCTGTACGGGTGACAACCTGCCCGTGGGCGAGCAGATCACAGTCACCCTCGCCGAAGCCGACCCCACAACCCGCATGGTGCGTTTTCAGGTGTAACCAGAGGGCCGGCCACGAATGGCGACCCACCACGCGATGAGCTCCCCCAGAGGGGGTACCCCCAGCGCGAAGAGCCCGCGCGGCGCGCGAGCGTCAGCGAGCTTGCGCCTGGCGTTCCTCGATCCACCCCGCTCTTTGGGGTGGTCAAGGAAGGCCACCTACGGCGCCGGTAAGTCAGTGGTACTCGTGCTCCGCGGTGGGGTACGCGCCCGAACGGACCTCGTCGGCGTAGCGGGTCGCCGCGTCGCGCAGCACCGCACCGACGTCAGCGAACTCCTTCACGAACTTCGCCGGCTTGCCCTCACCGCGCAGCCCGGCCATGTCCTGCCAGACGAGCACCTGCGCGTCGCACGAGGGACCGGCGCCGATGCCGATGGTCGGGATGTGCAGCGCCTTCGTCACCTGCGCGGCGACCTCGGACGGCACGACCTCGAGCACGACCGCGAACGCCCCCGCGTGCTGCATCGCCTTCGCGTCCTGCAGCAGCCGGTGCGCCGCCTCGTCGCCCCGGCCCTGCACGCGGTAGCCGCCGAACGCGTTCACCGACTGCGGGGTGAGGCCGATGTGCGCCATCACCGGGATGCCGGCCGAGACGAGGGCCTCGACCTGCGGCGCGACCCGCTGGCCGCCCTCGAGCTTGATCGCCTGCGCCCCGCCGTCCTTCATGAATCGCGCAGCCGAGTCGAGCGCCTGGGCGGGGGAGGACTGGTAGCTGCCGAACGGCAGGTCGGCGACGACGAGTGCGCGCTTGGTGCCGCGGACGACGCCGCGCACGAGCGGCAGAAGTTCGTCGACGGTCACCGGCACGGTGGTGTCGTAGCCGTACACGACGTTCGCCGCCGAGTCGCCGACGAGCAGCACCGGGATGCCGGCCTCGTCGAACACGCGCGCGGTCGAGTAGTCGTACGCGGTGAGCATCGGCCAGCGCTCGCCGCGCTCCTTGGCCGCCTGCAGGTCGCGGATCGTGATCCGTCGGTTGGACACGCCGCCGTAAAGGCTGGACTGGGTCATGGCTTGCCTCACTTCTCTCCTCGGGGCCGGCTCGCCGGTCCCCGGGCACGTCAGGTGGACTCCCCAATCCTGCGCCCTCGCCCGCCGGTTTGTCTCCCCGACACGGCAGAGACGATTCTCACGCCCGAGCGGGGTTTAGCCAGACAAATCCCTCCACCGGTTGGTGATGGGCAGCCGCCGGTCCTTGCCGAAGGACTTGAAGCTGATCTTCGGTCCCGGCGGGTACTGCCGGCGTTTCCACTCGGCCATGTCGACCAGCCGGGCGGTCCGCACCACCAGGTCGCGGTCGAAGCCGGCCGCGACGATCTCCGCCACGCCCTGGTCGCCGTCCACGTACCGCTCGATGATCGCGTCCAGCACCTCGTAATCCGGCAGCGAATCGGTATCCAGCTGGCCGGGCCGCAGCTCGGCCGAGGGCGGCTTGTCGATCGAGCTCTGCGGGATCGGGGGCCTCTCGCCGCGCTGCACCGCCCGCGCGTTGCGCCACCGGGCGAGCTGCCAGACCAGCGACTTCGGGACGTCCTTGATGGGCGCGAACCCGCCGACCGCGTCGCCGTAGATGGTGGAGTAGCCGACGGCGAGCTCGCTCTTGTTGCCGGTCGCGAGCACCAGGTGCCCCTCGGCGTTGGAGATCGCCATCAGCGTCGTGCCGCGCACCCGGGCCTGCACGTTCTCCTCGGCGAGCCCGGTGAGCCCGAGCGAGGACACGAACGCGTCCACCATCGGCGCGATCGGCACCACCCGGTACTCGGCACCGAGCCGCTCGGCGAGCTCTGCCGCGTCCGACTTCGAGTGCTCGGACGAGTACGAGCTGGGCATGGAGACGCCGTGCACGTTGGCGCCCCCGATCGCGTCCGCCGCGATGGCCGCGACGACGGCCGAGTCGATGCCGCCGGACATGCCGAGCACGACCGAGCTGAAGCCGTTCTTGCGTACGTAGTCGCACAGCCCGGTGACCAGCGCGCCCCACACCTCGGCCTCGTCCGGGATCCTCTCGGCGAGGTCGCCGCGGCGGACGGACGGCGGCGGTTCCGGTGCCGGAACGCCGGTGGCGAACCGCTCCACGGCCATCGCCGCGTTATCGGCCGCGGGCGGGACGGCGGGCGCGTCCGCCAGATCGACGTCGACCAGGTAGAGGTCTTCGCGGTACTGCGGCGCCCGCAACAGGACGTCGCCGGCGGGCCCGACGACCATCGAGTCGCCGTCGAACACCAGCTCGTCCTGAGCCCCGACCGTGTTGACGTACAGCACGGGAGCGCCGGCCTCGGCCGCACGCCGCCGGAGCAGCGGCAGCCGGACATCGTCCTTGTTGCGCTCGTACGGCGAGCCGTTGATGTTGACCACGAGGCCCGCGCCGGCGGCGCCGGCGACCGCGAACGGGCCGCCGTCCTGCCAGACGTCCTCGCAGATCGTCAGCGCGATGTCCACACCCAGGTGCCGCACCATGACGAACCGGGAGCCGGAGGTGAAATAGCGCCGCTCGTCGAACACCCCGTAGTTCGGCAGGTGGTGCTTGTAGTAGCGCGCCACGACCGCGCCCCGGTGGACGAACGCCAGCGCGTTGCGCGGGCCACCGCCGGTGGCACCGTCCTCGTCCAGGTAGCCGACGATGACCGCCAGTTCACCCAGGCCCGCCGCGTCCAGATCGCCGGCCAGGCGCTGCAGCGCGGCGCAGGAGGCCTGGCGGAACGACGCCCGCAGCACCAGGTCCTCCGGCGGGTACCCGGTGAGCGTCATCTCGGGGAACGCGACCAGGTGCGCCCCGGCGTCGGCGGCCTGCCGGGCGCGGTCGAGCACCATGGCGGCGTTCCCGGCCAGGTCACCGACCGTGTAGTTCACCTGGGCAAGGGCAAGACGTAAAAGTGGCACACCAGCAGTCTGGCGCATGGCTGTGACCGGGCTGCGAGCCTGCCCGGTGCAGTCGGAACATTAGGGCAGACTGAGGCAACATGTTCGTGACGAATCGGCACCAAGGCAACGTCTGACCGCTCTCGCACGTCATGATTTGTGAAGATCCGTTTTGATCGACTGCGTACGGGAGTGCCATGGGCTCGCAGGTCACGACGACGTCTGCCGCGGCGAAGCCGACGCGCCGGCGTCGGGCGCTGCTGACGGCGACCGGTGCCGCGGCGGTCGCCGCGCTGCTCGCCCTCACCGCGTGCTCCACGGGCTCACCGTCCGGCAGCAAGAACGCCAGCGGCGTCAGCGACAACGGCAGCATGACCTCCGGGCCGACGGATCCGCCCGGCTCGGGGGACCCGACCGGCTCGGGCACCCCGCAGGACGGCAGCGCGCTGGCCGAGATCACGGCCTCGCCCGCGGGCCACTCGGTCAACCCGACGACGCCGGTCACGGTCTCGGTCGCCGGCGGCACGCTGACCTCGGTCTCGATGCACAACGCGTCGGGCAAGCGCGTCACCGGTGAGCTCGCCGCCGACGGCACCTCGTGGCACACCACCGAGGTGCTCGGTTACGGCAAGACGTACACGATCACCGCGCACGCGGTGAACGCCGCGGGGACGCCGTCGACCAAGACCCGCCGGTTCACGACGCTCACCCCGTCCAACCAGACGATGCCGTACATCGACGACCTTTACGGCGCCGGGATCAAGAACGGCGGCAAGTACGGCGTGGCGATGGTGATCAACGTCGTGTTCGACGAGCAGATCACCCACAAGGCCGCCGCGGAGCGCGCGCTGAAGGTGACCACGACCCCGCACGTCGACGGCTCGTGGTACTGGACGGACAACTCGCACGTGCACTGGCGGCCGGAGCACTACTACCAGCCGGGCACCAAGGTCACGGTCGACGCCGATGTCTACGGCGTGCGGGTCGGTGACGGCCTGTACGGGCAGTCCGACGTCCATCGGACGTTCACGATCGGTCGCGAGCAGAAGACGATCGCCTACGACACCGCGCCCAAGAGCGTGAACAAGGTCAAGGTGTACCGCAGCGGCCAGCTGGTGCGGACGATGAACACGTCGATGGGTGAGCACGACGGAATCACCGTCAACGGCAACTACATCAACTTCTACACGCTGGACGGCACGTACACCGTCCTCGGCTTCGAGAACCCCGCGAACATGTGCTCGGACAGCTACGGCCTTCCCGTCAACGCGCCCGGCGGCTACGCGTGCGAGGACATCTACTGGGCGACGAAGATCAGCACCGACGGGATCTACCTGCACGAGCTGGACACCACGATCTGGGACCAGAACCACGGCCGGGACGTCTCACACGGCTGCCTCAACCTCAACCATGACAACGCGAAGTGGTTCTACAACCACTCGCTCGTGGGCGACCCGGTGGTCATCCACGGCGCGAAGGGCGCCCCGAAGCTGCAGCTGTGGCAGGGCGGCGACTGGAGCGTGCCGTGGTCCAAGTGGCTCGCAGGGAGCGCGCTGACCTGAGACACTGGACGGCGTGGATCGTCAACAGGAATTCGTGCTCCGCGCCCTCGAGGAGCGCCAGATCCGGTTCGTGCGCCTCTGGTTCACCGACGTCCTCGGCACCCTGAAATCCGTCGCTGTCGCGCCGGCCGAGCTGGACGGGGCGTTCGAGGAGGGCATCGGGTTCGACGGCTCGGCCATCGAGGGGTTCGCCCGCGCCAGCGAGAGTGACATGCTCGCCCGCCCGGACCCCGCGACGTTCCAGATCCTGCCCGAACCCGACGGTTCGCCGGTCGACTCGGCGCGCATGTTCTGCGACATCCAGATGCCGGACGGATCACCGTCCTGGGCCGACCCGCGCTACGTGCTGCGCCGCACCCTGTCGAAGGCGGCCGAGCTCGGCTTCACGTTCTACACCCACCCGGAGATCGAGTTCTTCCTGCTCAAGAACCGCCCCGGCGACGGAACCGAGCCCGAGCCGATCGACAACGGCGGTTACTTCGACATGACCGCTCACGACACCGCGCACGACTTCCGCCGCGCGGCCGTCAGCACGCTGGAGAGCCTGGGCATCTCGGTCGAGTTCAGCCATCACGAGGTTGCTCCCGGCCAGCAGGAGATCGACCTGCGCTACGCGGACGCGCTGTCGATGGCCGACAATATCATGACGTTCCGGCACGTGATCAAGGAGGTCGCGATCGCGCACGGCGCGCACGCGACGTTCATGCCCAAGCCGTTCCGGCTGCAGCCCGGCAGCGGCATGCACACCCACCTGTCGCTGTTCGAGGGCGACCGCAACGCATTCCACGACCCGTCCGACGAGCTGTACCTGTCCAAGACGGCCAAGGCGTTCATCGCCGGCCTGCTCACGCACGCGCGCGAGATCACCGCGGTCACCAACCAGTGGGTGAACTCCTACAAGCGGCTGTTCGGGTTCGCCGGGCCGGGCCAGCTGGTCGAGGCGCCCACGTACGTGTGCTGGGGCCACGCCAACCGGTCCGCGCTGGTGCGGGTACCGATGTACAAGCCCGGAAAGGCCAATTCCACGCGCGTCGAGCTGCGCTCGCTGGACGCCGCCTGCAACCCCTACCTGGCGTTCGCGGTCCTGCTCGCGGCCGGCATGAAGGGCGTGCAGGAGGGCTACGAGCTCCCGCCGGGTGCTGAGGACGACGTGTGGTCGCTGTCGGACACCGAACGGCGCGCGCTGGGCTACGACGAGCTGCCGCACAACCTGGCCGATGCGTTACGCGCGATGGAGTCCTCCGAACTGGTCGCCGAGACGCTGGGCGAGCACGTCTTCGACTTCTTCCTGCGCAACAAGCGCGAGGAGTGGACGGAGTACCGCGCCGAGGTCAGCCCCTTCGAGCTCCGCCGCTACCTGCCCAACCTTTAGCGCGATGAGTCTCTGAGCCGGCAGGCGGCTGGGCCACGGGGACGACGAGGATCGCGAGCACGGAGACGGCGCCGACGAGCAGCAGCGCGCGCAACGTGCCGAAGTGGTCGCCCAGCAGGCCGAGCGCGGGCGGGCCGGCGAGGAACGCCAGGTAGCCGATGGTCGAGACGGTGCTGAGGCGCAGTGCCGCCCGCCGCGGGTCGTCCGCCGCGGCCGACATGCCGACCGGGAAGCCGAGGCTCGCGCCGATACCCCAGATCGCGGCGCCGGCGAAGGCGAGCCAGGTGTACCCGAACACCACCAGCAGGCAGCCGGCGATCGCCATCGTGAACAGCACGCGCAGCACCGGCACCCGGCCACGCTCGTTCAGCAACCGGGTCCCGAGGACACGGCCGATGGTCATGAAGATCAGGAACACCGAGAACGCGACCACGCCGAGCGCCTTGCCGACGTGGTGGCCGTCGACGAACGCGACCGCCATCCAGTCGTTCGCGCTGCCCTCGGCGAACGCGGCGGCCAGGACCATCAGCCCGATCAGCAGTGTGCGCGGCTCCAGCCAGGGCGATCGCGCGGGGCCGTCCGCCGAAGGGCCGTCGGCCGCGTCCGGATCATCGTTGGCGGGCGTGAATCGAGTTGCGCCGGCGTAGATCACCGCGAAGGTCAGCGCTGCGGCCACTCCGATGTGCACGCCCACCGGGATGCGCAAGTAGGTCGCGCCCGCGCCCACGAGTGCTGCGACGACCGTGCCCAGGCTGAACGCGGCGTGGAACCAGGGCATGATGGCCCGGCCGATCGCGCGCTCGACGACGGTCCCTTCGAGATTCTGCGAGACATCCGTGACGCCGATGCCGAGACCGAGCAGGAACAGTCCCGCTGCCGCGAGCCACATCGGGCCGCGGACCTGCACGGTGATCCCGGTCAGCACCATCCCCGGCATGCCGACAGCCGTGCCGAGGCGGACCCCGTTCGCGGCGCCGATGCGGTGATTGATCCGTCCGGCCAGCGGCAGGCCGAGGACCGATCCGGCGGAGATCGCCAGCAGCAGCAGGCTCAGCCGCCCCGGAGTGAGGGACAGCGCCGTCTTGATGTCGGGCACCCGCGACGCCCACGAGGCGAACGCGAACCCGTTGGCGGCGAACACGGCGAGCACGGCGTTCCGTGCACGCAGCGCGGCCGGTGCCGCCGTCTCGCTGATGCTTGCCATACCCCGTCCCGTTCCGGCCTGTCTGCCCGGAGGAACCTACCTGTCAGCGCGGACTGCGGTGGCAGTGACTACTCCAGCCGCAGGATCTCGGCGGGTCGGGCGCGTTCGGCGAGGGCATGCGTGGCGAGCGAGGCCAGCAGGATCACGCACGCGGTGACGACGGCAGTGGCCACCAGCGTGAACGCGGGCAGCACGAACTGCATCGGCGGCGGCAGCGCGGGATACACGTCCAGCGAATGGAAGATGACGCCGAACGCACCCGCCCCGACCCCGGACCCGGCGAGCCAGCCGAGCCCGACCACGAGCACCAGTTCGAGCACCAGCGAGCGGACGTGCGCCAGCTTGGTCATGCCCATCCGCCGGCTCAGCACGTACGACACGGTCCGTCGCCTAGTGCGGGCCGCCAGCGCGAACACCAGCCCGGCCACAGCGATCACGCCGATCAGGATCGCCAGCGCCCGCAGGTAACCGAAGATCCAGGTCACCGGCAGCAGCCCGGTCGTGCCGATGACGACGTCGGACGTGATCTCGGTGAGCACGGTGTCGTCGTGCACGTCCAGCCACGCCAGGGCGCTGTCCAGTTCGGCCGTGGACGTCCACATCTGGTTCTCGCGGTCGGCGTTCGGGTCGACGTGGACCAGTGCCGTGGCGTCCACCACGATCATCGGACGCGAGCCGTTGCGCAGCCCGGGGAACACCGCGTCCCGTGAGACGACGTCCAGCGGGATCATGGTGTCGCGGATCGACATGCTCTTGGCCGCGGCCGCCTCGCCGCCCGTCGCGTTGACGAGGATCGCGGGCACGGCGGTGCCGGCCGGCACGCTGTGCAGTTGGCCGACATCGTCGCGCTGGTCCGAAGTCAGGTAGGCGAACTGGCGGAACGCGTCCGGAGTGACACCGAGGACGTACGCCTCGGTGCCGTCGCTCAGGCGCGGCTCGGTCTGGAACGTGGTCACGAACGTGCCGTGGCCCTCGGCGTCCGGGATCGCGTTGTGCAGCCCGTAGACCGACAGCACGTGCTCGGCACCGAGGTTGGTGCGGTA
>DASTXN010000175.1:0-3659 GCA_035765515.1 Jatrophihabitantaceae bacterium
TGGTCGGCGTCGTAGCGCTCCATCGCCTGCGCGGCCTCGAGCAGGCAGCCCTTCGCCGCGCCGCGCCGGGTCTTCACGTTGGCGAAGTCGTAGGCGGCGATCGCCATGGCGGTGAGGACCGCGGCGACCGCCAGCGCGACCATCAGCTCGATCAGGGTGAAGCCGCCCTGCGGGCGCGCATGGCCGCGATCAGTCACGCAGAATCTCGCGCCAGGAGATGCGGCGCGCCGCGCCGCCCTGCGGATTCATGGCGATCGAGCCCAGCGTGCCCTTCGAGCCGCCGACCACCAGCAGCTTCTCGATCAGCGTGGGCAGCGTCGGCATGCCGACACCGAGGTCGATCGATCCGACCGCGACCTTCGTGCCGCCCGTGGTCGTCACGGTGTCGTCGTCGTCGTACTGGCCGTCGCCGTTGGCGTCGAAATACGGGCTGCCGAGGCTGGTGCCGGTGAACGCGTCGAGCGCATTGATGAAACCGGAGCCGCCGGCGTCGCAGGTGCCGCTCGCCGGCGGCACGAGGCTCGCCGCCAGCAGCACCGTGCCCTGCACGCGCGGATTGCTGACGACGCGCTCCCCCGCGGCGCTCGGGTAGTCGAGGTCGACGTACCACCCCGACACGCCCGACGGCAGGTCGGCCGCTTCCTCGAAGCCGCGGACCGCCTTGCCGTCGTCCGAGATCCCGGCGGCGACGATACTGCGCTCGGCGAGGTCCCCGCGGTCGATCGTGGTGCTCGGCGAAGTGCTGCCGAAGTCGGCGTCGATCACGCCGTAGATCGACTGCACGTCCATGTCGGTGACGTCGCCCGATTCGATGAACGAACCCGTGCCGGCGAAGATCCAGATCCGGCTCGTCGCGGGGTCGCGTGCGATCGCGAGCCCGGCGGTGATCGGCTGCGCGTTCCCGTCGTCGTCGGTCGCCTTGAACATCGCCTTGCCGCCCGCGATCTTCCAGTCGGTGCTGGTGGACGAACTCAGGTCGAACTTCCAGATGTTGCCCTCGAGGTCGCCCGCGTACACGTAGTCGACCTTGCCGTCGCCGCCGACGTCCGCGGCGCGCGGCGCGGAGAGGCCGTTGTCGCCGCCGGCCCCGGTATCGAGCTTGGCGATCACCGCGCCGGTGGCGAGGTTGATCACGAACAGCACGGCGTCGCCGTTCGCGCTGTTGATGCCGTTGCCGGTGATCACCGCGCGGGTTCCGTCGTTGAGGGTGACGACCAGCGGTTCGCCCAGCACGCGGCCCATGTCCGCGCCGAGCGCGCTGCCGGTCATGTCCCACAGCACGTCGCCGGCGCCGAAGTCCTCCGGGTCGGTGACGTCGAGCGCGAACAGCCCGTTGCCGCCGCGGCCGAGCGTGGCGACCAGGTAGTTCTTGCCGCCGCCGCTCGCCTGCGAGGTGACGACCACCGGCCCGTCCACGAAGTAACGATGGTTCGAGCTGTACTGCGGGTCGCTGAGCGTGCCGAGGGCTGAGAAGTCGATGCCCGCCGGCACGTAGGCGAACAGCTCCTGGCCGCCGACGGCATGGCTCGACCCCTGGCGGTCGGTGGCCGAGAAGGCATGGAGCATGCCGTCGTTGGCGCCGACGTAGATCATCTCGTTGTCCTGCACGTACATCGGCGAGGAGTTCGCGATGTCGCCCAGCAGGGTGTCGCGGTCGCGCAGGGTGCCGCCGTAGCGGACCTCCTTCGCGCGCGAGCCGGCCACGTAGTCGGCGTTCTCCTGGCCCGTGGTGGACCCGCCGTTCACGGTGGCGCGCCCGGTCTGGTCGAGCGCCGTCAGCTGCGCCGTCGTCGGGAACGTGGTGCCGTGGGACTGGCCGGTGGCGGACGAAGTGAAGATGTCGCGCGATCCGAACGCCGGGATGTGCTCCGACGCCTGCCACGCCGCATCCGGCACGCCGTCGCCATCCGCGTCGGTGGTGGAGACGCCGGCCGAGCTCACCTCGTACGCGGCGAGCTCGCCGGTCCACTTCCCGGAGACGTAGCTCGCCTGGTAGACGCGGGTGTCGGTCTGGAACGAGGTGCTGTTGGCGGTGACGTTGGACGCCGAACCCAGGCGCTGCGCGACGGTCGCCAGGGCATCGATCAGGCCCTGCACGAATTCGCTCGGGTTGCTGGCGGCGACGAAGTTGCCGTGGCCGTTGACCGACGCGTGCCAGAGGTCGTCGATGCGGCCGGCGCCCGTGTTCACGTAGGGATCGGGCCAGTGCTTGCTGCCGTTGGTGATGCTCTGCAGGTCGGTCTTGGGGTTCAGCGTGCCCTGCAGGCCGATGGAGACGCCGAACGTCGCCATGTGCTGCCAGAACGCCGGGTCGGCGGTGGACGCGGGGACGTCGTTGGCCAGGTCGGTGACGAGGTCGCGCTTCCAGTAGTAGTTGGCGATGTCGGCCAGTGTGTCCGACTTCGAATAGAGCGTGCTGTGGCCGTGCGAGGTGGTGACGAAATCGTCCCGGTACGGATTGATGGAGGTGTACTGCAGGCTGGTGTTGCCGTCCTCGGAGACGATGACCGATCCGTCCTCGGAGTCGGAGTCGTCGATCCCGATGCCGTCGTCGTAGCCGGAATCGTCGTTCCAGTAGCCGTCCGTCGTCAGGATCGCGAAGTTCTGCCGGCAGCTGAGCTGGTCGTCGCGGGTGGTGCCCGGGCCCGACCACGGGCCGTCGGCGGCCGCGTTCTTGTCGCGGAAGTACTCGCCCGTGCGCTGGAGCGCGCCCTGCAACGGCGTGCCGCCGCTGGCGGACGCGCCCTGCAGGTGCGAGAACCACGTGGTGCGGTTGCCGCCGCGGAACAGGCCGTCGTCGCTGCCCACCGGGATGGCGAGATGGTTCCGGTTCCAGATCGAGTCGTAGCCGACGCGGATGGAGGAACCGAGCTGGCTGAAGGCCTCGCTCGCGCCGGCCTTGGCGGTCTTGATCCGGGTCCGGTAGTACGAATACCAGGTGGCGATGTTGGTGAGTTCGTCGGCCTGGGAGCGACCCGTCGGCGTCTGCTCCACTTCGCTGCTCGACGTGATGTAGGCGTCGAGCGTGACGTTGGAGAAGTCCTTGTTGTTGTCGCGGTAGACCTGCACGCTCCAGTTGCCCGCGGTCGGGCTGCTGGCGGAGCAGGATTCGCCGCCGTTGCCGTTGCTGGAACTGCAGGCCTGGTTGCCGTTCGGCTTGACGAGGTTCAGCTCGACGTTCTTGCCGCCGCCGGTCGTGGACACTTCGATCTTCGTCGCGCCCGAGGGGACCGCGGTCGTGAAGGTCCGCTGGGTGTAGGCGTTCATGTCCGAGTCGAGCGGACCCTTGGGGAATCCCGTGACTTGCGTCCGTGCCGGGCTGCCCTGCACCACGACCTTCCCGGATGCATTGATGCGGTAGCGGTCGAAGTCGGAACTGCTGGTCGACGCGGTCACGCCCGTCTTCGGCACGTAGAACACCGATTCGACGTTGTTGCGCAGGTCGCGCGTGCCGGCGATGGTGCAGTTCCAGCCGCAGGAGATGTCGGCGCCGCCGACCTGGTTCCACGAGGTGTACACGCTGTCCACCGACGTGCCGCCGGTCATTCGCGTCGACCCGTCGCCGGTGGCCCACGGCAGGTAGGTCTGGCGCGGGTCGTAGTAGATGGTGTTGTTGAGGTACGAACGATCGGTCGGATCGTCGTCGAGGCCGTCCTGCA
>DASTXN010000176.1:0-36118 GCA_035765515.1 Jatrophihabitantaceae bacterium
TTCTCGCTGCGCTGGATCCTGGTGCACATGATCGAGGAGTACGCCCGGCACTGCGGCCACGCCGACTTCCTGCGCGAGCGCATCGACGGCGCGACCGGCGACTGACTCCTCGAGTGGGCACTTGTCCCGCGAGTGGGCACCTATAGACGCCCACTCGACGCGTAGGTGCCCACTCGCGGGCAGGCCACGCCGCGGGGTTGGCCGGGCGCGCGGCGGTGGACGGATAGGCTGGGCGCGATCACTGCAGAGCCGACGAAAGGACCACCGTGGCCAGCATCGAGGCCGTAGGCGCCCGCGAGATCCTCGACTCGCGTGGAAACCCGACCGTCGAGGTCGAGGTCGCGCTCGACGACGGCACGATCAGCCGCGCCGCGGTGCCGAGCGGAGCGTCCACCGGCAGGTTCGAGGCGGTCGAGCTGCGCGACGGCGGCGCGCGCTACGGCGGCAAGGGCGTGCAGCAGGCCGTCGCGGCGGTGCTGGACACGATCGGTCCCGAGATCGTCGGCTTCGAGGCCAGCGAGCAGCGGCTGGTGGACCAGGCGCTGCGCGACCTGGACGCGACGCCGGACAAGCACAAGCTCGGCGCGAACGCGATCCTCGGCGTCTCCCTCGCGGTTGCCAAGGCCGCGGCGGACAGCGCCGAGTTGCCGCTGTTCCGTTACCTCGGCGGCCCGAACGCGCACCTGCTGCCGGTGCCGATGATGAACATCCTCAACGGCGGGGCGCACGCGGACTCGAACGTCGACGTCCAGGAGTTCATGATCGCCCCGATCGGCGCTCCCACGTTCGCCGAGGCGCTGCGACAGGGCGCGGAGGTCTACCACGCGCTCAAGTCGGTGCTGAAGGGCAAGGGCCTGGCCACCGGCCTCGGCGACGAGGGCGGCTTCGCGCCGAACCTCGACTCGAACCGTGCGGCACTCGACCTGATCGTCGAGGCGATCAGCGCGACCGGCCTCACTCCCGGCGTCGACATCGCCCTCGCCCTGGACGTCGCGGCGAGCGAGTTCCACGACGAGAACGGCTACACGTTCGAGGGCAAGGTGACCACGTCCGGTGCTCTGGTCGAGTACTACGCCAACCTCGTCGACAGCTACCCGATCGTTTCGGTCGAGGACCCGCTGGACGAGGAGGACTGGGCCGGCTGGGTCGCGCTCACCGATCAGCTGGACGACAAGGTGCAACTCGTCGGCGACGACATCTTCGTCACGAACCCCGAGCGGCTCGGTCGCGGCATCGACGAGGGCGCCGCGAATGCCTTGCTGGTGAAGGTGAATCAGATCGGCACGCTGTCCGAGACGTTCGACGCGGTCGACCTCGCGCACCGGCACGGCTACAAGTGCATGATGAGTCACCGTTCCGGTGAGACCGAGGACACCACGATCGCCGACCTGGCCGTCGCGGTGAACTGCGGCCAGATCAAGACGGGCGCGCCGGCGCGCAGCGAGCGGGTCGCGAAGTACAACCAGCTGCTGCGCATCGAGGAGGAACTGGACGACGCCGCGCGGTACGCCGGAGCGCGCGCGTTCCACCGCTTCACGCCCGGTGCGCATGCCTGACCAGCACGCCTCGGCAGCCGTGCGGCCGCGGCGGGCGATGACCGGCCGGGCGATCGTGCTCGGCGCGCTGGTTGTCGTCTTGCTGGTGCTGCTGGCCTCGCCGCTGAACCGGTACTTCAAGAGCCGCAGCGACCTCAGCGGTGCCGCGCAGCAGCTGCACAGCGACAAGCAGCAGCTGCGCGAGCTGAACAAGCAGTACCGGCAGTGGTCCGACCCGGGCTTCATCCAGCAGCAGGCGCGCCAGCGGCTGCAGTACGCGATGCCCGGTGACACCGTGTACGTCGTCGTCGACCGCGGCGCGAAGTCCGACATCCAGAAGACCGAGTCCGCGCCGACAGACAAGCAGGCCGCGGGGTCGTGGAACACCCGGCTGTGGTCGAGCGTGGAGCAAGCGGCCAAGTAATGGTCAGCCCTGCCGACCGGGCCGCGGTCGCCGCACAGTTGGGACGTGAACCGCGGGCCATCCGCGAGGTCGCGCATCGCTGCCCGTGCGGCAACCCGGATGTCATCGAGACCTCGCCGCAGCTGGCCGACGGCACCCCGTTCCCGACGCTGTACTACCTGACCTGCCCGCGGGCTGCGTCCGCTATCGGCACGCTGGAGTCGTCCGGGCTGATGCGCGAGATGACCGACCGGCTGCAGACGGACGAGGAGCTTGCGGCGGCATACCGCGCGGCGCACGAGGCGTACCTGGCGCGGCGCGAACAGATCGGGCACGTCGAGCAGATCGCCGGCATCAGCGCCGGCGGCATGCCCAACCGGGTGAAGTGCCTGCACGTGCTGGTCGGGCACGCGCTGGCGTCCGGGCCGGGCGTCAACCCGCTGGGCGACGAAGCGCTGGCGCAGCTGCCCGAGTGGTGGGCGGCCGGCCCCTGCGTGCCAAGGGAGACCGAGTGATGCGGGTCGCTGGGATCGACTGCGGGACGAACTCGATCCGGTTGCTGATCGCGGATTCCGACGGAGCCGGCGCGCTCACCGACGTGGTGCGCGAGATGCGCGTTGTACGCCTCGGCCAGGGCGTCGACCGCACCGGGCGGCTCGCGCCGGACGCCCTGGAACGGACCCGGGTCGCGCTCGCCGACTACGCAGCAGCGATAGACGAGCACGGCGCGACGGCGGTGCGCATGGTCGCCACCAGCGCGACCCGCGACGCGCAGAACCGCGACGAGTTCGTGACGATGGTGCGCGCGACCCTGGGCGTCGACCCGGAGGTGATCACCGGCGACGAGGAGGCCGCGCTCTCGTTCCGCGGCGCCGTCGGCACCATCCCCGGACTGCAGGGCCCCATCCTGCTGGCCGACATCGGGGGCGGCTCGACCGAATTGGTCGCGGGCAGCCCCGAGGGCCCCAACGGCCTGCAAGCGCGCAGCACCGACGTCGGCTGCGTCCGAATGACCGAGCGGCACCTGCACGACGACCCGCCCACACCGGCGCAGATCGACGCGGTCGTGGCCGACGTCCGGGCCGCGTTCGAGCGCGCCGCACGCAGCGTCCCGCTGCACGAGGCCAACGTCCTGGTCGGCGTCGCCGGCACCGTCACCACGATGGCCGCGATCGCGCTCGGCCTGACCGAGTACGACCCGGACGCGATCCACGCCAGCCGGATGAGCGCGGCTCAGGTCGCGAAGATCACCGACGAGCTGGTGCATATGACACACGCCGAACGGGCCGCGATCGCCGTGATGCATCCCGGCCGCGTCGACGTTATCGGCGGGGGAGCGTTGGTGCTGCGCACGCTGGTCGAGGTGTCCGGCGTCGCCGAGGTGATCGCCAGCGAGCACGACATCCTGGACGGGATCGCGCTGTCCTTGCTGGGGTAACGCCTACTCTGCCGCGGCTTGCTGCGCCTTCGCGAGCTTCTTCTGCGCCTTGGTCGGCGGCGGCGGTGGCGGCTCGAGTCCGATGAGCGTCCGGTAAGTCTGCTCGGCGCCCTTGCGCGTGATCAGCTTCGCGGCGACCGCGGCGCCCGAAGCCAGCGCCGCATAGCCGATCGCGTCGCCCCAGCGCACCTCATTCTCGTTCACCGGGCGGTTCGGGTTCTGCGGGCGGACAGCGGCCCACGTGCGGGCGACGACCTTCTTGGTGACGATCCCGATCGGGATCCCCACAGCCACGGTCAGCACCTTCATGGTCAGCTTGCCGGCGACGTTGGCCATGCCGTCACCCTACCCAGTAGGAGCCCGTGCGAAGCTGGGCCGCATGATCGCGCGACCGGGAACCGGCTGGCCCGGTGATCCGGCCACACCGCGCACCCCCGTCGCCCACGGGCCCGAGGACATCGCGCGGCTGGCCAGCTCGGCCCGGACGATCGCGCAGGTCGACGCGCGCAGCAGCGTCTGCCGGGCCTGCCCCCGGCTGGTGCAGTGGCGCGAACAGGTCGCCGTCGAAAAGCGCCGCGCGTTCGCCGACCAGGACTACTGGGGGCGTCCAGTGCCCGGCTTCGGGCCCACCGACGCCCGCATCCTGATCCTCGGCCTGGCGCCGGCCGCGCACGGCGCGAACCGCACCGGCCGCATGTTCACTGGCGACCGCAGCGGCGACTGGCTGTTCGCCGCGCTGTACCGCGCCGGCCTGGCCAGCCAGCCGACCGCGGTCTCCGCCGACGACGGACTCACGCTCCGCGGCGTGCGCATCACCGCGCCGGTGCGCTGCGCCCCACCGGCCAACAAGCCGACGACCGAGGAGCGGAACACCTGCCGCCCGTGGCTGCTGCGCGAGCTGTCGCTGCTCTGGCCGGCCCTGCGCTGCGTGGTCGTGCTCGGCGGCTTCGGCTGGACGTCGCTGTGGCCGACCCTGCGCGCGATCGGGGTGCCGCTGCCGGCCACGCTGCCCGTCTTCGCCCACGGCGCCGAGGCGCAGGTCGACGGACGCACCGTCCTCGGCTGCTACCACGTCAGTCAGCAGAACACCTTCACCGGACGGCTCACCGAACCGATGCTGGACGCCGTCCTGATCCGCGCCGCGCAGTTGGCCGGATTGGCCTGAGGTCACATTATTGGCTGCCCTGGCCCGTCCAGACTTCGCTAGCGTTGACGGTATGGCCGGTACTCGAATCCTGATCGTCGGCGGCGGTTACGTCGGCATGTACACCGCGCTGGGGCTGCAGCGGAAGCTCTCCCGCGGCGCGGCCGAGATCACCGTCGTGGAACCGCAGTCGAACATGACCTACCAGCCGTTCCTGCCCGAGGCGGCGGCCGGCAGCGTCGAACCGCGGCACGTGGTCGTTCCGCTGCGCAAGGTCCTGAAGAAGTGCACGATCATCACCGGTGCCGTCACCCGGATCGACCACGCGCACAAGCAGGTGACGATCCAGGCCGTCGAGGGTGAACCGTTCCAGCGCAGCTACGACCTGCTCGTGGTGTGTCCCGGTTCGGTGTCGCGGTTGCTGCCGATCCCCGGCCTCGGTGATTGCGGCATCGGCTTCAAGACGATCGGCGAGGCGATCTACCTGCGCAACCATGTGCTGTCCCGCCTCGACTACGCGGCCTCGGTGAGCGACCCGGATGAACGGCGGCGCGCGCTGAGCTTCGTGTTCATCGGCGGCGGGTACGCGGGCGTCGAGGCGATGGCCGAACTCGAGGACATGGCCCGCTACGCGCTGCGCTACATCCCCGACCTGCAACCGTCCGACATGCGCTGGGTACTCGTCGAGGCGGCCGGACGGATCATGCCCGAGGTGTCCGTGCGGCTGTCGGCGTACACGGTCGACCGGCTCACCGAGCGGAACATCGACGTGCGGCTGAACACCCGGCTGGAGTCGGTCGTCGGCGGGCATGTCGTGCTCTCGGACGGCACCGAGTTCGACTCCGACACCGTCGTCTGGACGGCGGGCGTCAAGGCCAACCCGATGCTGGCCGACTCGGACCTGCCGCTGGACGAGAAGGGCCGGCTGCCCTGCGCGGCGAACCTGACCGTCAAGGGCGTCTCGGGCGTGTTCGCGGCCGGCGACTGCGCGGCGGTGCCTGACCTGACCAGCGACGACCCGAACGCGCTGTGCGGGCCGAGCGCGCAGCACGCGGTGCGGCAGTCGAAGACGCTCGCGGCCAACGTCGCCGCGACCGTGCACGGCGGTGCGCTGCGCGACTACCGGCACGCGTACGCCGGTTCGGTCGCCTCGCTCGGGCTGTACCGGGGCGTCGCCGAGATCTACGGCATCAAGCTGCGCGGCTTCGTCGCCTGGTGGATGCACCGGACGTACCACGTCTCCCGGATGCCCACGTTCAACCGCAAGGTGCGGGTGATCGCCGACTGGACGGCCGCGCTGCTGTTCCGCCGCGAGGTCGTGTCGTTAGGCCAGTTGCAGCAGCCGCGCACCGAGTTCGAGCAGGCGGCCGGCAAGCGTCGCCTGCCCGAGGTCAGCTGACCGGCCGGCTCCCTCCGCTGATCAACAGCACGTTGTGGTCGCCGGGACGGCCGGAACCGGCTGTTGATCACGGGCGGTTGGCGGTGTGAATTCACGCGTGGGTCGGCCGCCGGCGGGCACAATGGGCGCTGCGCCCACCGCCCCCGTAGCCCAATGGCAGAGGCAGACCCCTTAAAAGGGTCACAGTGTCGGTTCGAGTCCGACCGGGGGTACGTGACGTGAAGTCCGCCTTTTCCGACACCAGGACCGCCTGACGCGTCCGAACCGGCCACCGTGCCGGAAAAGGCGGGCTTTGCCGCGAATCGGCATAACAGGTTTGCGCCGAGCTCGCCGGTCACTCGGAGTCCGGCACGACCACGGTCCTGCCGTGCAGTGCCCCGGCGGCGTCCAGGGCGTGCACCCGCGAGAGTTCGGCGAGCGGGTAGCGGCCGGTGATGTTGAGGTCGAGGGCGTGCTGCTCGACGCGGGCGGCCAGCTCGGCGAGCTGCGTGGCGTCGCTGCGGACGAACAGGGCAACGCTGTCGACGTCCCGGGACGGATCCCCGGGGACGGGGAACGTGGTGGTGACGACGGCGCCGCGGTCCGCGACCAGCTCGGTAAGACGCGGGCTGGTGGGGCCGGGGACGGTGACGAGGTTGACGACCAGAGCGAAGCTCCGCGGGTCCAGGCCGGTGACGTCGGTGCTGGTGTAATCGACGACGTCGTCGGCACCGAACCGGCGAACAGCCTCGTGGCTGCGTGGGCCGGCAACGGCGGTGACGTGAGCACCGAGGGCCGCTGCGAGTTGGACGGCGTAGCCGCCGACCCCGCCACCGGCACCGTTGATCAGCACCCGCCGGCCGGCGATCTCGCCGTGTTCGGTGAGGGCCTGCCAGGCGGTGAGTGCCGACGACGGCAACGCCGCCGCATCGCTGAGGGCGACGCCGCGGGGCGCGGCGGCCAGGACGTCTGCGGGGGCCGCGACGAACCCGGCGGCTGCGCCGTCCTCGACGATGGGAAGGAAGCCGATGACCTCGTCACCCTCGTGCCATGCGGTGACTGCCGCACCGATGGCCTCGATACGCCCGGCGACGTCGAGGCTCGGTGTGTGGGGGAGCTGAACAGGGATGACGCCCGCCAAGTCGCCGCTGCGGATCTTGGCGTCCAGGCTGTTGTGGGCGGTGCCGGCGACGCGGATCAGCACCTGGTCGTCGGCGATTTCGGGGATGTCGACGTCGAGGAGTTCAAGTACGTCGGGTGCGCCGAATCGGTTGTAGCGAATGGCTTTCATGATGGGCCCTTCTTCGGTTGATAGTTCGGGTTAGATCTGCTCGCGGGTGGGGTAGTCGAGGTAGCCGCGCTCATCACCGCCGTAGAAGGTCGTCGTGTCGGGGGTGTTGAGGGGCGTGCCCTCGCGCAGGCGCTCGACGAGGTCGGGGTTGGCCAGCGCGAGCGAACCGACGGTGATGACATCGGCCAGCCCGGTCTCGATGTCGCGGACGCGCTGCTCGAGCGGTGCGCCGCCGCGGTTGAGCAGCAGCGCGGTGGGCCACCGCTCGCGGAGGTTGGCGAGCAGTGCGTCGTCGGGCAGGCGGTAGGCGATGTGCAGGTAGGCCAGCTTGAGCGGTGCGAGCGCGTCGACCAGCGCGGGATAGAGCTCGTCGACGTCGTCCTCGACAATGCCGTTGAACGGGTTGCCGGGTGAGATGCGGATGCCGGTTCGTTCCGGCCCGATCTCCGCGGCCACCGCGGTTGCCACTTCGACGCTGAGCCGGATGCGGTTGAGGATCGACCCGCCGTAGCGGTCGCTGCGCTGGTTGGCGTTGCTGGACAGGAACTGCTGCAGCAAGTACCCGTTCGCGGAATGGATCTCGACGCCGTCGGCGCCGGCGTCGACGGCGCGGCGTGCTGCGTCCCGGAACTCGCCGACCACGTCGGCGACCTCTCTGGTGCTCAGTTCCCGTGGGGTCGGCATCGGCTGCATGCCGGCCGCGGTGAACATCGCTGCGCCGGCGGCAATCGGTGACGGGGCGACCGGGCGCCTGCCGTGCGGGGTGTTGTCCGGATGGGCCACCCGGCCCACGTGCATCAGCTGGATGAACAGGTGGCCACCGCGCCCGTGCACGGCGTCGGTGACCTGCTGCCAGCCCTTGACGTGCTCCTCGACGTGGATGCCCGGCGTCAGCAGGTAACCCTGCCCGTCCTCCGAAGGTTGCGTGCCCTCGGACACGATCAGCGCCATCGAGGCGCGCTGCTCGTAGTAGGCGACGTTCATCGCGCTCGGCGTGCCGTCCTCGTGCGAGCGGTCCCGCGTCATGGGTGCCATCGCCAGGCGATGCGGCAGCTGCAGCGCCCCGACCGTGATCGGCCGCCACAGCGGCTCCAACACGTCGCGGTTCACCGGTGCTAACAGCTCGGTTCGGGTCTCGGTCATGCCCACTCCTCGTTCCTGCGTCGCTCGCCGCAGAGTGCTTCGAGTTCGTAGCAACGCCGACGATAGACGTGCTGCGAATTCGTAGCAAGTGCGATGACCGTGCGCTGCGCCACATCCGCATCGCCACGCCCGCCGGATGCCGCGATTGCTACGAGTTGGTAGCACCCCGGGGTAGGCTGGCCGAGTGACGACGGAGGAGTCCGCGGTGCAGCCGTTGGATCGCGGGCAGCTCGCCGTCTACTTCGCCCTGATGGAGACGAGCAGCCTGCTGCAGTTCGCCGTCGAACAACAGCTGCGCGCCGACGGGGACATCAGCTGGGTGCAGTTCCAGATCCTGGCCGGCCTCAACGACCTGCCGTCCGGCGCTCAACGCATGACCGACGTCGCCGACCGCGTCGTCTACAGCCGCAGCGGGCTCACCTACCAGGCGCGCGAGCTGGAGAAGGCCGGTTACGTCAGGCGCGCTGCCGACAAGACCGATGAACGCGCGACCGTCCTCACCATCACGCGCAAGGGCCGCGCCCTGGTGCGGAGGATCCTGCCGGGGCACATAGCGGTCGTGCGCGAGATGCTCCTTGACCACCTCGACGCACGCGAGGCCACCGAGATGACGCGGGTGCTGTCGGCGGTGCGGGACAAGATGCGCGCCAGCCCGCCACGATCCAGTCGAACACGACGAGCGAACCGGGCCCGATGATGGACTCGGCACGTGGTGGGAGGCAGTAGGTGGAAGCGGCATCGTTTGCGACAACGCCCGAACCGCCGTACACCGCGGTCGTCTTCACCTCGACCCGGACGGCCGGTGACAACGGCTACGGGGTGATGTCGGACGCGATGGCCGAGCTCGCCGCGCAGCAGCCTGGTTACCTCGGCGTGGAGTCGGTGCGCGACGCGTCCGGCCTCGGCATCACTGTCTCCTACTGGCGGGACGAGGCGTCGGCACGTGCCTGGAAGGACGTCGCCGCGCACCGCATCGCGCAGAGCCGCGGGCGCGAGCGCTGGTACGACGACTACCGGGTGCGGATCGCGACCGTCCACCGCGACTACACGTTCGCGTCCTCGGACTTCGCCGGCTGATTCCTCGCGGCGCGGCGATGTCACAACCGCGCCGGGCTGTCTCGTCTTAACCGCGTGAACATCCGCAGTAAGCAGGTAGCGGCGGCGATCCTGGCCCTGACCGGCGCGTACGTCGGCCTCTGGGCCGCCGCGTGCCCGCGTCAGTTCTACGACTCGTTCCCGGGTCTCGGGCGACATTGGGTGCTGGCGCTCGGCCCGTACAACGAGCACCTAATCCGCGACGTCGGCGGCCTGTACCTGGCGCTGGCGGTCATCTCGGCGTGGGCGGCGATCAGGCCGAGCAGCGAGGTGTTCGCGATGCTCGGGCTGGGCTGGCTCGTGTTCAACGTCCTGCACTTCGCGTACCACGTCCGGCACCTGGACATGTACGACGCCATGGACAAGGCAGGCAACGTGGTCAGCCTGCTCGTCGTGATCGTCCTCGCCGCAGTGCTCCTCGTCCCGATCCCCGTCACGCGAGACACTCGTTCGCGAGCCCGCTGAAAGGAAACCCCATGCGCATCGCAATCGCCGGTGGCACCGGCTGGACGGGCCGGCTGATCATCGAGGAGCTCCGGGTCCGTGGTGACGAGCCGGTCGTGCTGGCCCGCTCCGTCGGAGTAGACCTCGTCACCGGAAAGGGGTTGGCCGGGCGGCTCGACGGTGTCGACGCCGTCGTCGACGTCACCAACATCGTCACGACCAGGGCCAAGCGTGCGATCCGATTCTTCGAAGCGGTCACCACCAACCTGTTGAACGAGGAAAACGAAGCGGACGTCGGCCATCACGTCGCACTGTCGATCATCGGCGTCGACCGCGTCGACTACGGCTATTACCGCGGCAAGCGGGCGCAGGAAGAACTGGTGCTCGCCGGCGGCCGCGGGACGGTGCTGCGCGCCACCCAGTTCCACGAGTTCGCCGCGCAGATGCTGGACCGGCCCGGGCCGTTCGTGATCGCTCCGAAGATGCTCAGCCAGCCGGTGGCTCTCACCGAGGTGGCTGCATACCTGGTCGAGCTCGCCCACGGCCAGCCGCAGGGGATGGCTCCGGAGCTGGCCGGGCCCGACGAGCAGCTGCGCATGCAGGACATGGTCCGCCAGCTGTCCCACGCGCGACACGGCCGGCGGCCGGTCGTCCCGATCGGGCTGCCGGGCAAGGTCGGCAAGCAGTTCACCGGCGGTGCGCTGCTCCCGACCGCGCCGGGGCCGCGTGGAACGATCACCTTCGCCAGGTGGCTGGCGGAGCAGTCGGGACCGCGCGCGTGACAGCGGCCGGCGCGCGCGAGACCGAGCTGGCCGCGGCCTACGAACGCGCGCGGCCGCGACTGGTCAGCGTCGCTTACGCGGTGCTCGGCTCGCACTCCGAGGCCGAGGACGTGGTGTCGGACTGCTGGCTGCGCCTGGTCGCGGCGGACGCCCGCGAGAGCGTCCGCGACATCGAGGCCTGGGCGACGATCACGGTCGCGCGGGCCGCGCTGGACACAGCACGTTCGGCCCGCCGGCGCCGGGAGGTCTACGTCGGGCCGTGGTTGCCCGAGCCCGTCGTGGGACGGGGCGGGGAGGCGACTGCTTCGGACCCGGCCGACCGCATCAGCCTGGACGACACCATCCGCTATGCGCTGCTGGTCGTGTTGGAGAGCCTCAGCCCGGCCGAGCGCACCGCGTGGGTGCTGCACGACCTGTTCGGTCTGCCGTTCGGCGAGATCGCCGAGGCTGTCGGCCGCACGCCGGCCGCGGTGCGGCAACTCGCCAGCCGCGCGCGGGCCCACGTCAACGCGCACGCGCCGCGGGTGGACGTCAGCCGCGGCCAGCACGACGCGGCTGTCCGCAGCTTCATCAGCGCGGCGGCAGGCGGCGACCTGAGCGCACTGATCGAGGCGCTCGACCCGGACGTCGTGCTGACCAGCGACGGCGGGGGAGAGGTAACCGCGGCGCTGCGCCCGGTGCTCGGTGCCGACAAGGTCGGTCGCCTGCTGGTGGGCCTGCTCAACCAGCTGCCGCCCTGCGCGGAGATCGAGCCGGTCGTGCTCAACGGCGAACTCGGCATCGGGATCGTCGACTACACCGGGCTGTCCTCCGTCGTCGCGTTCACCTTCGACGGCGGGCTGATCACGCGGATCGACATGATCCGTTCCCCGCGCAAGCTGCCCGGCGGGGCGAGCTCGCCGGGGTGATCAGCCTGCGCGGACCACGGCGACGTCCGCAGCACCGCGGACCTGTGCGAGCCGCTCGGCCTCGGCGTCGATCGCGCGCCAGGTGCTCGGCGGCAACGGCGCGACGGCGTCCACCTCGACGGTGAGCTTCTTGGCCGAGAGCCGGGTGCGCCACGTGCCGACCACCTCGCCGTCGACGAACAGCGCACCCGGACGGCCGAGCACCGGCCACAGCGCCTTCTGCATCGCCTTGTCCGGGACGATCAGGTCCCGGTCGCGCGCCTGCAGGAACGGGTCGAACGCGCCGAGCAGGCGCACGACGTCCGGATCTGCCGGCGCGGTAAGGGAATCGACGGCATCCGGGGGCAGCCAGGCGCGCCCGCCTTCCACGCGCACCTCCACCAGTTCGCCGGGCCAGGCGGCCATCAGGTCCGCCCGGCGCGCCCCGAAATAGTCGGCCACCTCGACCGGGGTCGCCGGACCGAGCAGTCGCAGGTACCCCAACACCAGTTCCCGCAGGGCGGCCAGGTCCGTCCGCTTCGGCAGCCGGGCGCCGCGCCGCGGTTGCAACACCGGCGGCGCGGTGCCCGGTTGCAGCTCCAGCCCGGCGGCGAGCATCGACGTGCGCATCGCCGAGTCGGACACGTGCTGCGCCTTGCAAGGCCGGCAGTCGCGCCACATCGCCTGCGGGATGCGCTTGGTAACGGCCGCGCTCGCCGCACCCTTGCCGGTAGCCGCGCGTACCGATGCCCGCATGGCGGCGATCGCGATCGCGTACTGCTCGAGTGCGGGGATCCCGGCTCGCGCGACGCTCGGGCCCGTCTCGTTCAGGCGCCCTGCGGCGTCCTGCTCCGACAGCGGATACAGCGCGCCGGCAAGGGAATCCAGGTCGGCTCGGCGATGCACGTACGGCGCGCCGCGCAGCGACCAGACGAGCGCGAGCGGACGGTCCGGCCCGAAGACGTCCGCCGGCGGCGGAGCGTCGAGCCGGGCGTCCATCGCCAGCCGGGCTAGCTCGCCGGACGTGAAGTCCTGCACGCCGATGTCGAGCACGGCGAGCTCTTCGGCGCGCGCCGCCTCGCGGTGCAGTCCCTGCGCCTGGACGCGGAAGGCCAGCACCTGTCGTCGGGTGATGTCCATGCCGACAGTGTTCATCCAGCCATGGCCGTGATGCAGAACGGGTGGCCCGCCGGATCCAGCAATACGCGCCAGCGATCCGGCTCCGGCTGGTGCCCCGATTTCGTTGCGCCGATCTCGAGCAATACGCGCTCGGCGTCGTCCAGCACGGGCACGGACAGGTCCAGGTGGAACTGCTTCGGCAGCGCACCCTCCGGCCAGTCGGGGGACTGATAGCCGTCGATCCGGTACGCGCCGATCCAGACGCCGCCGGGTGTCTCGACGCCGACGAAGTTGTCCGACTCGTACGCCACCTTCCCGTCCAGCGCCTGTGCCCAGAACTGGGCGAGCTGTTGCGCGTCCGCGCAGTCCAGCGTCACTGACCACAGCTTGCCGATCGCCATCGTGTCACTCCTGTTCATCGATCCGTCCGGGTCAGCATGGCAGCTAAACCTGTCACCGAATGTCAGGTATTAGCGGGATACTCAACACGTGCGCGCGAGCCGGTTGCTGTCCGTCCTGCTGATCCTGCACACCCGCGGCCGGGTCAGCGCCCAGCAACTGGCCGACGAGCTCGAGGTCTCGCTGCGCACCGTCTATCGCGACGTCGACGCCCTGAACTCCGCCGGCATCCCGGTCTATGCCACGCGCGGCCGCACCGGTGGTTTCCAGCTGCTGGACGGTTACCGCACCAAGCTCACCGGCCTGACCGCGGACGAGGCCGATGCGCTGTTCCTGGCCGGTCTGCCCGGTGCCGCCGCCGATCTCGGGCTGGGTTCGACGCTGGCCGCCACCCAGCTCAAGCTGCTCGCCGCGCTGCCGCCGGAACTGCGCGAGCGGGCCGCCCGGATCCGTGACCGCTTCCACCTGGACGCGCCCGGTTGGCTGCGCGAGACCGAGGACCTGCCCAACCTGGCGGCCGTCGCCGACGCGGTCTGGACGCAGCGCCGCTTGCGGGTCAGGTACGAGCGCGCGAACCGCGCGGTGGTGGATCGGGTACTGGAGCCGCTCGGGCTCGTCCTCAAGGCCGGCACCTGGTACCTGGTCGCCGCCGTCCCTGCGGATCATCGCGGCCCCCGGACGTATCGCGTCTCACGGGTGCACGCGGCAGCGGTGCTGGACGAATCGTTCGAGCGGCCAAGGGGATTCGACCTGGAAGCGCACTGGACCGGGTATCAGCGCGACTACGAGCAGCGCATCTTCCACGACACCGCGACGATCCGGCTCAACGCGGCCGGGCGGCAGTTGCTGTTCCTGATCGGAGCGGCCGCCGCGCGTGCCGGCCACGCGGCGATGTCCGATCCGGACGCCGACGGGTGGGCGATCACCACGATCCCCACCGAGTCCGTCAAGCACGCGCATCACGCGCTGCTGCAGCTGGGGGCGGACGTCGAGGTCCTCGCCCCGGACGAGCTGCGTGAGCTGGTCGCGGGGAGCGCTCGGGCGATGGCCGAGCGCTACGGCTGAGCCGGCCCGTCGCCGGCGGCCGGCCGATCGTCGCCGTTGCCGTCCGCGCGTAGCTGCGCCTCGTCGGCGGTCTGATCGGCTTGCTGGGCAGGCGGGTCGGACTTCTTGTCCTGGACGGGAAAGCCCTCGCGCACCTTGCGCATGTGCTTGGACATGGACTTGAACAGGAAGTAGCAGGCCGCGCAGAGGATCAGGATGATCGCCAGCCCCCACGGGCCGGACTTGGCCGCCTCGCCTGTCGGTCCCTTGGCGGCCAGTTCAACGGCGAGTGTCGTGATCATGTCTGTACCAGCTCCCGGACACCTGCGAACAGGTCGTCCTCGGGGATCGTCGAATCGACCAGCGAGCGGGCCAGCTCGAAGTCCTCGGTCGGCCACGCCTCGCGCTGGATGTCCAGCGGCACCGCGAAGAACCAGCCGTTCGGGTCGACCTGCGTGGCGTGCGCGAGCAGCGCCGCGTCCCGCCGCTCGAACCAGTTCGCGACGTTCACGCGCGTGGTGATCTTCGGCGGGCGGAACTTGTCGGCCATCTCCTGGAACCTCTTGCGCCGCTCCTCGAACGGAGACTCGATGCCGCGCTGGACAAGCGCGTTGTGCAGCGCGTCGAACCGCTCGAAGCTGAAGCCGACGTCGTAGTAGAGCTTCAGCGGCTGCCACGGCTCGCCCGCGTCGCGGTAGGCGTCCGGATCGGCGGCGGCGTCGAACGCGCCGACGGTGATCTCGTGGCACCGGATGTGGTCCGGGTGCGGGTAGCCCCCGTTCTCGTCGTACGTGGTGATCACATGCGGACGGAAGCTGCGGATCTCCTTGACCAGCCGGTGCACGCCCTCCTCGACTGGGGTCCGGGCGAAGCAGCCCTCGGGCAACGGCGGCAGCGGATCGCCCTCGGGCAGGCCGGAGTCGACGAAGCCCAGCCAGTGCTGGCGGACGCCGAGGATCTCGCGGGCATGCTCCATCTCGGCACGGCGGATCTCCGCCATCCGCTCCTCGATCTCGGGCCGGTCCTGCAACGCGGGGTTCAAGATGCTGCCGCGTTCCCCGCCCGTGCACGTGACGACCAGCACGTCGACGCCCTCGTCGACGTAGCGCGCCATCGTCGCGGCGCCCTTGCTCGATTCGTCGTCGGGATGCGCGTGCACGGCCATCAGGCGCAGTGGTCCGGCGTCCACTAGCTACCGCCCTCGCGTCGGGTCTTCGTCACCCGACCATTGTCCCCGACGCCGCGCGCGACAGCCGGTGCGGGTGGGCGGCGCCGGATCACGACGCCGCAACGGCCGGCGTCGCCGACTTCGCCTCACCCCGCCTCCGGTGTTACGTTCGACGTTCTACCTTGTTCCGGAAGATCGAGTACCTGCTTGGAGCGATCCGTGTCCATCCCCGACGCGACCAACGTCACCTGGCTCACCCAGGAGGCCTACGACCGTCTGAAGAATGAGCTGGACGAGCTCATCGCCAACAGGCCGGTGATCGCCAAGGAGATCAACGACCGGCGCGAGGAGGGCGACCTGCGCGAGAACGGCGGCTATCAGGCCGCGCGCGAGGAGCAGGGCAAGCAGGAGGGCCGGATCCTGCAGCTGCAGGAGACGCTGCGCCGCGCCAAGGTCGGCGAGGCTCCGCCTGACGACGGCGTCGCCGAGCCCGGCATGCTGGTCACCGTCCGCTATGAGGGCGACGACGACACCGAGACGTTCCTGCTGGGCTCGCGCGAGGAGGCCGAGACCGCTGGCGTGGCCGTCTACTCGCCGCAGTCACCGATCGGGCGCGCGCTCAACGGCCGGCACGAGGGCGAGACCGTCGAGTACGAGACCCCCAACGGCAAGACGATGAAGCTCGAGCTGATCAGCGCGAAGCCGTTCACCGGCTGATGCCCTAGTCGCCTGCCACGAGTGGCAGGCTCTGCTAATCGCCCGCCACCAGTGGCAGGACGCGATGACTGATCGGGTTGGTCAGCGCGATCACGGTGGACGACCGGACGATGTCGGCGGACTCGGTCAACCGGTCCAACACCCGCTGCAGGTCCTCGTGCGAGCCCGCGACCACGCGGCACAGCATGTCGCCCTGCCCGGTGATCGTGTGCACCTCGAGCACCTCGGGGATCGAATTCAAGTGGGCCTGCACGGCGCGGCCCCGCCCCTGGCTGATCTCGAGCGTGACGAACGCGGTGACGGGATAGCCCAGCGCGGCCGGGTCGAGCGTCGGCGCGAACGAGGCGATCACACCGCGCTGCACCAGCCGGTCCAGGCGTGCCTGGACGGTTCCCCGTGCGACCCCGAGCCGCCGCGACAGCTCCAGCACGCCGACGCGCGGGGAGTCGTCCAGCTCGCGCAGCAGTCGCGCGTCCAACTCGTCGATCGGGCGCGCCCGTCCGTCCGGGGTCACGGGGGACAGCCTCGCACAGTCGTCCCATGCCCGCCGCCGGGTTTCTCGCGTCGCCGTGGACGGATTGCGATGGCGGTGGTTGCGCGCGGGTCGTAGCGTCGAGCGGGTGAGCGTACCCACCATGAATGTCCCGACGGCGTCCACGCTCGGGGAGCTGCGCGAGTCCGGCCACGTGCAGCGCAGCGTCAAGACCGAGATCCGCGAAAACCTCATCGCCCGGCTGGCCGCGGGCGAACCCACCTTCCCCGGCATCGTCGGCTTCGACCAGACCGTGCTGCCCGAGGTCGAGCGCGCGCTGCTCGCCGGCCACGACATCGTGCTGCTCGGCGAGCGCGGCCAGGGCAAGACCCGGTTGATCCGCACGATCGTCGGCCTCCTCGACGAGTGGACACCGGCCGTCGAGGGCTGCGAGATCAACGACCACCCGTACGCGCCGGTGTGCGGCCGCTGCCTCGCGCTACTGGAGTCCGATGGCGAGCTGACGCCGATCGTCTGGCGGCACCGCACCGAGCGGTACGGCGAGAAGCTGGCCACACCGGACACGTCCGTCGGCGACCTGATCGGCGACGTCGACCCGATCAAGGTCGCGCAGGGCCGCACGCTGGGCGATCCGGACACGATCCACTACGGGCTGGTGCCGCGCACCAACCGCGGGATCATCGCCGTCAACGAGCTGCCGGACCTGGCCGAGCGGATCCAGGTTGCGCTGCTGAACGTGCTGGAGGAGCGCGACATCCAGGTTCGCGGCTACCAGCTGCGCATGCCGCTGGACCTGTTGCTCGTCGCGAGCGCGAACCCCGAGGACTACACCAACCGCGGACGGATCATCACCCCGCTCAAGGACCGGTTCGGTGCCGAGGTCCGCACGCACTACCCGCTGGCGCTCGAGGACGAGCTCGGCCTGATCGCGCAAGAGGCCGCCGTCCTCTGGTCGGACGCCACGCACGCCGCGCCGGTGGTGCCCAGGCACGTGCTCGAAGTGGTGGCCCGATTCGCCCGCGACGTGCGCGACGCGCCGCAGGTGGACCAGCGCTCCGGCGTCTCGGCGCGCTTCGCGATCGCGGCGGTCGAGACAGTTGCGGCCTCGGCGGTGCGCCGCGCCGCGATCACCGGCGAGGCCATGGCGGTGGCGCGCGTGGCCGACCTGCCGTCCGTGGTGCCGGCCTCGCGCGGCAAGGTCGAGTTCGACGACGCCGACGAGGGCCGTGAGTTCGAGGTGCTCGAGCACCTGCTGCGCCGCGCGACTGCCGAGACGTTCCGCTCGCACCTGGCCGGCCTGGACCTGCGTCCACTGCAGCAGAAGTTCGACGAGGGGCTGACCGTCAACACCGGCGACAGCGTCGGTGCCGAGGAACTGCTCGCCCAGCTCGGACCCGTCCCGGTGCTGTCCGCGCTGTTGGAGCGACTGGAGCCGGACGGCATCGGCGAGGGCCCCGCCGCGGTCGGCATCGCGGCCGCCGTGCTCGAGTTCGCGATGGAGGGCCTGCACCTGAACAAGCGCCTGGCCAAGGACTCGGACGGATCACGGACCGTCTATGGCCACTGACCGCTACGGCGCGTGGCACGGCGGTCCTGATCCGCTGGCGCCGCCGTACGACATCCGCGAGGCGCTGGACGACCTCGGCGACGACGTGCTGGCCGGGGCGTCACCGCGCCAGGCGCTGAACCGCTTGCTGCGCCGCGGCACGCCGGACGCCGACGGGCTGGACGCGCTGCGCCGGCGTGCCCGCGAACGTGCGCGTCAACTGCGCGAGCGCGGCCGCCTGGACGGCACGCTCGACCAGGTGCGCGAGCTGCTGGACCGCGCGCTGGAGGAGGAGCGCCGCGCGCTGTTCCCGATCGCGGACGACTCGGCGCGCATGGCCGAGGCCGAGCTGGAGGCGCTGCCCAATGACACCGCGCGCGCCGTCCGTGACCTGGCCGACTACCAGTGGCGCTCGCCCGAGGCGCGCCAGGACTACGAGCAGATCCAGCAGTTGCTGCGCGAGCAGGTGCTGGACGCGCAGTTCGCCGGCATGAAGGACGCGCTGCAAAACGCGTCCCAGCAGGACTTCGACCGCGTCCGCGAGATGATGCACGCGCTCAACGAGATGCTCGATGCGGACGCGCGCGGGGAGCACACCCAGGAGCAGTTCGAGCAGTTCATGCAGCAATACGGCGAGTTCTTCCCGGACAACCCGGGCACGCTGGAGGAGCTCATCGACTCGCTCGCGCGGCGCGCCGCCGCAGCGCAGCGGTTGATGGACTCGCTCACGCCGGAGCAACGCGAGGAGCTGCAGAACCTGATGGCGCAGGCGATGAGCCAGGCCGGTCTCAGCGACGAGATGGCACGGCTGCAGCAGGGCCTACGCAGTGCCCGTCCGGACCTGCAGTGGGGCGGCCGGCAGCGCATGGACGGTGAGCAGGGCATGAGCTTCTCGGACGGCACCGGCGCGCTGGCCGAGCTCGCCGACCTCGAGCAGTTGGACGACCTGCTCTCGCAGAACTATCCGGGCGCCAGCCTGGACGACATCGACGAGGAGCTGATCGAGCGTGCGCTCGGGCGCGCTGCCGTCGATGACCTCGAGCAGCTGCGCCGGATCGAACGGGAGCTGCGCAAGCAGGGCTACCTGCAGCGCGGCGGCGACGGGCTCAAGCTCACGCCGCGCGCGCTGCGGCGGCTCGGCTCGACCGCACTTCGCCGGGTGTTCGCGCTGCTGGATTCGCACGGACGCGGCGGGCACGACGTGCGTGACGCGGGCGCGGCCGGTGAGGTCACCGGCGCGAGTCGCGAGTGGCGCTTCGGCGACGAGCAGCCGCTGGATGTGGTGCGCACCGTCCGCAACGCAGTGCTGCGGACGGCGTCGCACGGGCAGCCGCTCGCGCTGAGTGCTGAGGACTTCGAGGTCGTCGAGACCGAGCGCCGTTCGTCCGCGGCCGTCGCGCTGCTCGTCGACATGTCGTACTCGATGGAGCTGCGTGGCACGTGGGGCGAGGCCAAGACGACGGCGCTCGCGCTGCACGCGCTGATCAGCACCAAATACCCGCAGGACGCGATCGAGATCATCGGCTTCAGCGACTACGCGCGGGTGATGGACACCGGCGCGCTGGTCGAGCACGACTGGGATCGCGTGCAGGGCACCAACCTGCAGCACGGCCTGATGCTCGCGCGCCGGTTCCTGGACAAGCACCGCGGCGCCGAGCCGGTCATCCTGGTGATCACGGACGGCGAGCCAACCGCGCACCTGGCGCGCGACGGGTTCGCCGACTTCGCCTGGCCCCCAACGCGCGAGACGATCGCGGCGACCCTGGCCGAGGTGGAGCGCTGCACGCGGCGCGGCGCGACGATCAACATCTTCATGCTGGACGACGACCCGCGCATGGTGTCGTTCATGCAGGAGGTCGGCCGGCGCAACGGCGGGCGGGTGTTCCTGCCCAAGCCGGGCGCGCTCGGCGAGTACGTCGTCGCCGACTACCTGCGCTCGCGCGGCGGACGGCGGCAGCGCGCCGCAGGCTGACGGATGATCACGTTTTCACACGCCGTGACCGGTTCGGGAGCCGTCAACCGGCCGGACCGAGTGAAAACGTGATCGAACCGGGCGCGGCACGAACGGCCTTATAGGCTTCGGCGCATGTTCAAGATCCTGCTCGCCCTGCACCTGCTGTTCGCCGTCTTCGCGGTCGGTCCGCTGGTCCACGCGGCCACGACTGCCGCGCGCGGAGTCCGGACGGGCAACGGCACCGCCACCGCGTACTCGGCGCGGATGCTGAAGATCTACAGCTACGCGTCCGTGCTGGTGATCATCGTCGGATTCGGCCTGATGTCGGCGAAGGCGCCCTGGGACCCGAAGGAGCACGTCGCCGAGTTCAGCGACGTCTGGATCTGGCTGTCCGTGCTCCTCTGGCTGGTCGCGGTCGCCCTGGTGCTCGCGGTGATCGTCCCGGCGCTCGAGCGTGCGACCAAGCTCATCGCCGAGCAGCAATCGGTGGTGGCACTGACCGGACGGGTCGCGGCCGCCGGCGGGATCGTCGGGCTGATCTTCGCCGCCATCGTGTTCCTCATGGTGTACCAACCCGGTTCGTGAACTGATGCGCGTCGAGGTCGTGCCGGGGGAGCGCACCAGCGAGCTGCGGCGCAGCGTGCTGCGCCCGGCCTGGGCGCCGGGCACCCCGATGCACGGCGACGGCGAGCCTGGCGTGCTGCACCTCGCCGCGCTGACCGATGCCGACGAGGTGGTCGGCGCCTGCGTGCTGTTCCCGCGCACCGACCCGGACCGGCCCGACGTCGTGGACGCCTGGCAGCTGCGCGGGATGGCGACCGCCGAGGGGATGCGCGGTCAGGGCATCGGCGCCGCGGTCGTGGCCGAGGCGGTGTGGCAGGTATCCGCGCGGGGAGGCCGGCTGCTCTGGTGCGAGGCACGGATCGCCGCGGTCGACTTCTACGCACGGCACGGTTTCGTCGGCGCGGGCGAAACCTTCCTGCACGCCGAGACCGGTATCGAGCACCGGCGGATGTGGCGGGAACTTTCCGCTGCGCCCACCCCGTCCAAGGGGTAGAGGAGGTCGCCGGGTGCCGCAGCTGGGGGCACCACCCGCTCGCGGGGGAGACGAGGCGTTTCGCGCGTTCGTGGAGGCGAACGGCGCGACGTTGCTGCACGCTGCCCGTCTGCTGACCGGCGACCATCAGCGCGGAGAGGATCTCGTGCAGACGGTGCTCACCAAGGTGTACTTGAAGTGGGGACGCATCGACGCTCCACTCGCCTACGCGCGGCGCGCGCTGGTCACCGCGCAGATCGACGCCAGCCGGCGGCGCTGGTGGGGCGAGCGGCCGACGGAGACGCTGCCCGAGACCGCGGACGCGGACGGCCTGGCTCCGTCGGAGGACCGCGACCAGTTGCGCCGCCTGCTGGCCGAGCTGAACCCGCGCGAGCGGGCGGTGGTCGTGCTGCGCTACTACTGCGACCTGTCCGAGCAGGAAGCCGCAGCCGCGCTGAAGATGCCGGTCGGCACGGTGAAGAGCACCTGCTCGCGGGCGCTGGCCCGGCTGCGCGTCGAGCTGACCGCGGAAGGTGCGGGCCAATGACCGAGCGACAGCTTTCCCCCGCAAGCGGGCGGTACCACCAGGAGCGAGCATGACGTGGGACGAGTCCGAGCTGCGGGCCGCACTGCACGAGGGCGAAGGCGAGACGCTCAGCCCGGGCCACATCGTCGCGCTGGGAGAGGCCCGGCTGCAGCGGCGCCACGACCGGATCCGGACGGCCGCGGTGGCCGTCGTCGTGACCGGGCTGCTCGGCGGGGGCGTAGGCGCGCTGACCCAGCTGGGCGGCAGCAGCGAGTCGGCCAGCAGCAACTCCGCTGCGGGTGCCAAGCTCGACCATTTCGGCGGCGACCGGGCGGCGGGAGGGTCGTCCGGTTCGGCCGGCTCTTCCGCCGGTGCCGCGGGCGGCAATGCGTCGTACGGCTCGGCACCGCAGCCACTCGCCCCTGCGGCTGGAGCCGAGAAGGTCTGCCCGGCGCATCCGGCGGCGATCACGTTGCCGACGGACGAGGCGGCGAACACCACCGCGCCGTTGTTCACCGGCAAGGTCACCTCGATCAGGCTCTGCGGCTACCGCGGCAAGCCGGACGGCGTGCAGACGCTGCGCGCGGTCACCACGCTCCGCGGAGCGAAGGCCCAGGAGTTGGCCGATGATGTCAACGCGTCACCGGCGGGCGTGCGCGCGATCAGTTGCCCCGCGCCGAGGTACTCGCGCAGCGTCGTGCTCTACCCGGTCTCGGGAACGACGCCGGGGACGACCGTCCGGCTCTACGCCACCTGTGGCATCGACGTCACGGACGGCCATGCCGAGCGGCTGATCTGGAACCCGCCCGCCGACCTGAGAAGCGTGCTGGACGACCTGACGAAGTGACCCGCCCGCGCATGCGGGTTCCTGTTAGTCTCGCGCGGTGATCACGCGCAGGCTATTCGTCCCGATTGTCGCGCTGGGCGCCGTTGCGGCCACAACGCTCGCCCTGTCGCCCGCGGCGACCGCGGCGCCGGAAACCTCGCAGGCGACGCCCGCGGCGTCCAGCGGGTTCAGCGACGTCCCCGCGGCGAGCGCGTTCTACGGCGACATCACCTGGTTGGTGCAGCAGAACATCACCAACGGCTACAAGGACGGTGGCTTCCATCCGACCTACGCCGTGAGCCGGCAGTCGATGGCCGCATTCCTCTACCGCGAGCAGAACCCGGGCAAGACGGCGCCGGCGTGCACGAAGAAGGCGTTCAACGACGTTCCGACCACCAGCCCGTTCTGCGCGGACATCAACTGGCTGGTGAGCCAGAACGTCACCAAGGGCTTCAGCGACGACGGCTTCCACCCGACGTCCGCGGTCAGCCGGCAGTCGATGGCCGCGTTCCTGTACCGGCTCGACCACGCCGGAGCGGATGCGCCCGGCTGCAGCAAGGCCCCGTTCCCGGACGTCCCGGCCGGCTCGCAGTTCTGCGGCGCGATCAGCTGGCTCGCCGGCCAGGACATCAGCGGCGGCTACGCCGACGGCCGCTTCCACCCGAACGACGCCGTCAGCCGGCAGTCGATGGCCGCGTTCCTGCACCGTTTCGCCGCGCCGGCGCCTGCGGTGTCGGTGAGCCGCTACGTCCGCACGTCCGACCCGCAGGTCATGCAGACCGCGGGTACCGACGACGCCACCACCGACGCGACGAACAAGGTGAGCTCGCGGCTGCACCTGCTGCAGACCGGCGCCCAGACCAACAGCGATGCCCAAATCAAAGCCGCCGGGGCACCGGGCGTCGTCCTCAGCCAAACCAGCCTCCGGCTGACCTACGCACAGCTCGTCACGCTGCTGAGCGGCTACATCAGCGCGTATGCCACCGCATCGAGCGCCCCCGTGACGATCGCGATCGGCACCAACAGCGACGGCGACTTCAGCTCGTACACGGCCACGCAGAAGGGGAAGGACTGGTGGAACGAGGTCATCGCGCCACTGCGGGCGGCGGCCCCCGCCGGGGTGACCGTGGTCGGTGCGAACGACATCGAGCCGGGCTTCGCCGCGACGGCAGCCCAGGCGACGAACTGGAAGTCGGCGTTCCTCGCCGCGTCCGGTGACGCGCAGTTGTTCATCAACGGGTCGGCGGATGGCTGCCCCACCAAGTTCGGCAACACCACCGCCACCTGCAACAACGGCTGGACGCCGGCGCAGCTGAAGGCGCTCTACTCCGGCGCGCAGGTCAGCGCCCTGCCGCAGGTCTACCTGCAGGCGCAGGCCGACCAGTGGGCGAACATCGCGATGGCTGCCGGTTCAGCCACGCCGAACTTCGTCGGCAGCCTCACCCAGGTCGACACGTGTGGTTCTGGGTGCTCCTGGTCGCCGCAGCGCGGCTGGATCGCGCTCTGGGACGCGCTCACCGCCGCCGGGATCACTCCCAAGCTGAGCTACGCCAGCGACCTCACCGTCAGCTCCTGACCGGACGCGGCGGAGCGCAGCGCGTCCAGGACGGCGTGCACGGCCGGCGTCGGCTCGCGGCGGCCGCGCCGGTAGAGCAGGCCGATCCGCCGCGCGCCGAGGCCGGGCGGCGAGGACACCCGTACCTCGGCAGGTGGCGGAGTGGCGGCGGCGAGCGCCAGCTCGGGCACGACCGCACCGGCCATGCCCGCCCCGACGAGGGCGAGTGCGGCGGTGAACTCGCGGCACGAGTGCGCGGACGCGAACGGCAGGCCGGTCACGCGCCGTAGCCGCTGCATCGCGTAGCCCAGCGCGGTGCCGGGCGGACCGTCGATCCACGCCCGGTCGGCGAGGTCGGCCAGGTCGTCGACCTCGGGCCAGTCGACCGGTACGACGAGCCGGAACGGGTCGTCGGCGAGTGCCTCGTAATGCAGCCCGCGCGGCACCGGCCGGCGGCGCTGCGCGTCGTCCTCGACCACGGCGACGTCGATGCGCCCGGCCAGCACCTCCGCGGTGATCTCGAGCTCGTCGACGTCGTGGATCTGTGGCCGCAGCGCGGGATGGCTGCGGCCGAGGTCGGCGAACGCACCGGCGACGAAACCGCGCAGCGCGGTGTAGAACGACGAGACGGTCACCGGCCCGCCCACCGACTCGGTCAGCGCGGCAAGCTCGGCGGCCGTGTCGTCCAGCACCTGCACCAGCCGGTCGGCCTGCGCGATCAGGCGGCGGCCCGCCGGCGTGAAATCAATCGGGCGCTGCCCGCCGCGCCGCGAGCGGTCCACCAGCGTCACGCCGCACTCGCGCTCCAGCGCACCGAGCTGTTGCGACACAGCCGACGGCGACAGGTGCAGCGCCTCGGCCGCGGCCACCACGCTGCCGTGCCGGGCGACGGCTCGCAGGACGACCAGCCTGCGCGGTTCCAACTGCATGCAGTACAGCTTCATGCCGAACGCAAGAGATTTCAATTCTCATGAGGTCGATGCGGCGCCAGAATGAACACCATGACCGATCGCCGCTTCGTAGAGCTCAGCCACGTCGTCCGCGCCGGAATGATCACCTACCCGGGGCTGCCCGCGCCGACGATCACCCCGCACCTCACCCGCGAGGCATCGCGCGACCGCTACGAAGCCGGCACCGAGTTCGCGATGGACGTGATCACGATGGTCGGCAACACCGGCACCTACCTGGACGCGCCATGGCACCGCTTCGCGGACGGTGCCGACCTCGCTGGAATGCCGCTCGAGCGGCTCGCGGACCTGCCCGCCATCGTCGTGCCCGTCGCCGGGACAGCCACGCGTGCCGTCGGCGCGGAGCTGCTCGCGGAGGCCGGAGATGTGCGTGGCCACGCGGTGTTGCTGCACACCGGCAACTGCGCCCGCTTCGGCACGCCCGGCTACGCGACGGACCCGACGTTCCTGACCCGCGACGGCGCGCACTGGCTGGTCGACCACGGCGCCGCGCTGGTCGGCATCGACGCGATCAACATCGACGACATGGGCGACGGGACCCGCCCGGCGCACACGCTGTTGCTGCAGGCGGGGATCCCGGTCGTCGAGCACCTGACCGGGCTCGCCGAACTGCCACAGCGTGGCGGGCGGTTCACCGCCGCCCCGCCGCGCGTCGCCGAGTTCGGGACGTTCCCCGTCCGCGCCTTCGCGACGGTGCCGAGATGATCGTCGGCGCGCTCGGCTGGGCGGCCGCGGTCGCCCTGCTGGTCGGCTACCGGCTGGTGACGATCGGGCGGGTGTCCGGCGCGAGCGTCACGTACCTGGTGCTGAACCTGTTCGGGTCGATCGGCCTCGGCATCAGTACTGCGGTCGCCCATGCGTGGCCGTCCGCGGCGGTGAACGTGGTCTGGCTGGGCCTCGGCATCGGGCCGCTGGTCCGCGCCGTACGGGTACGCGCCCGTCATGCCGCCTTTCCCCACGGCCCGACCAAAATTCGCCCCTGAATCTGGTCGCACCATGGGGAAAGCGGGCGGAGCGAGCCTGATCAGAGGCCGCGCATGCGCCGCGGCCCGGTGTCCGCGCGCGCGGTCGGGGGCGCGACGCACGCGCGCACGCCCGTGACGTGCACACCGAACGGGGTCGCCCGGGCGTCCAGGCGGCACTCGGCCAGCTCGGGCAGCGCGTCACCGAGCGCGGACAGGCGCAGCGCCAGCTCGGCCAGCGCCGCGGTGTCGCAGGGTTCCGCTCCGTTGTAGCCGTTGAGCAGCGGAGCCGCACGCGGCGCGCGGATGAGTTCCTCGGCGTCCGCGGTCGTCATCGGCGCGGCGGCGTAGGCGCGATCGCCGAGCAGTTCGGTTGCCACACCGCCGATGCCGAACGACACCAGCGCGCCGAACGACCGGTCATCGAACACGGTGAACACGACGTCCACCGTCTCGGCCGGTGACTCGTTCGACAGCACGACGCCCACCGTGCCGAGCAGCCGGCCGGCCTCGGCGGCGTCCAGGTCGCGGCCCTCGGGTGATCCCGCGAGCACACCTTCGACGAGGTCGCGCGCGGCGGCCAGGTCCAGCCGGTCCAGGTGGGGCAGCTCGCCCGGCGGCCGGGCTCGCCACTGCGCGTACCTGACCGCACGGGCGAGCGCCCGCACCGCGCGCTCCGGAGAGGGATAGGACGGCACCGAGCCGCGCGCCGGTGCTCCCACCCCGCCGGCGGCCAGCGCCTCCGGCACGCCCTCGAAGCCCAGGAAGGTGGACAGGATCGGCTTGGGGCTATCGGCAGCGACGGTGCGCAGCGCGAGCGCGACGTCCTGGCCCGCGGTGCGCTGCAGCGGTGGCACGAACACGACCACAACCGCGTCCACGTCGGCGTCGTCCACCGCGTCGCGTAACGCTCGCTCGAACGCGTCCGCGGCCGCGTCCACGCCGACGTCGTCCATGCGGGACAGCTGCAAACCCTCGGCCGCGCACGCGTTCGCGACGAGCACGCCGAGCGCCGTCGAGTTCCCGACGACCGCCACGCGCGCGCCGGCGGGCAGCGGTTGCGAGGCGAGCAGCAACGCGACGTCGAACATGCCGCTGAGCGTCTCGACACGGATCACGCCGGACGCCTCGAACAGCGCCTGCGCACTGACCGCCGGCAGGTGGACGGACGTCTGCTCCAGCCCGGGCACCACCGCGCCGGCAGCGCTGTTGATCGCGATAATCGGCTTGCTGCGCCCGAGCCGGCGAGTCAGCCGCGCGAACTTGCGCGGGTTGCCGAAGCTCTCCAGGTACATCAGCACCACGTCGGTACTCGCGTCGGTCTCCCAGAACTGCAGCAGGTCGTTGCCGGAAACGTCTGCGCGGTTGCCGGCCGACACGAACGTGGAGATGCCCAAACCCCGACGGGCGGCCTCGCCGAGCACGGCAACGCCGAGCGCACCGGACTGGCAGAAGAACCCGACGCGTCCGGTCAGCGGGGGCAGCGGAGCGAGCGAGGCATTCAGCCGCACGTCGGTCGCCGTGTTCACGATGCCCAGGCAGTTCGGCCCGACGACCCGCATGCCGTGCGAGCGCGCCTTGGTCACCAACGCCCGCTGCGCGCGTTGCCCCTCCTCGCGCTCCGCGCCGGTGCCGCGCTCACCGAAGCCGCCGCTGATCACCACCAGGCCGCGCACTCCGCGCTCGGCGCACTGATCCACGACGTCGAGCACGGCCGCCGCAGGCACCGCGATCACCACCAGGTCGACGTCCTCGGGCACGTCGAGCACGGACCGGTAGGCCGGCACCCCGCCGACGTGCCGCGCGTCGGGGTTGATCGCGTAGATCGGCCCCTCGAAACCCATCCGCAGCAGGTTGCCGAAGACCGCGTTGCCGATCTTCCCGGCGTCGTTGCTCGCTCCCACCACGGCGACCGAACGCGGGAACAGCAGCCGCTCGATCGAGCGTGCCTCGGCGCGCTGCTCGCGTTCGCGCATCACCGCTTCGGTCATCGCGGTCTCGTCGATGTCGAACTCGAGCGTGACCTCGCCGAGGTCCAGGTGCCGGGTGATCTCGTATCCGGCGTCGCGGAACACCCTGATCATGTTGACGTTCTCTGCGAGGACGACCGCGTTGAACCTGCGCACGCCGCGCTCGCGTCCGGCCGCGGCCAGATGCTCGAGCAGCACCGATCCGATGCCCCGGCCCTGGTGCCCATCCGCGACGACGAACGCGACCTCGGCCTCGTCCGTGCCGACCGGGCGTTCGTAGCGTCCGACCGCGATCAGCTCGCCACGCAGTTCCACCACGAGCGCCACCCGGTCGTGGTGGTCGACGTGCGTGAACCGGTACAGATCGCGTTCCGGAATTCGGGGGTACGCGGAGAAGTAGCGCAGGTAGCGGCTGCGCGCGGACAGCCCGCCGTGCAGCGCGACGATCTTGGGCGCGTCGGACGGACGGATCGCGCGCAGGTGCACGGTGCCGCCGTCTGCCGCGACGACGTCCGCCTCCCACTGCGGCGGCGGGGGCGGCGCCTCGGAGTCGTCGTACGCAGGGACGGGCGGCGGTTCCGGAGCACTAGTCACGGGGATCGTCCGGGTCGAGGCCGAGCAGGGGGAACGCGGCGTGCCGGGTGGCGCCGATGGCGCGGTCCAGCCAGCTGTCCCCGCCGGGGATCCAGGCGTCGGCGTGCGGTGTGCGACCTTCGCCCATGGTCTGTGGCAGCGCGCCGGTGAAGCCCCGGGCGCGCAATTGGTCCGTCCACGCCGCGGGCATCGCGGTCTCGGGCGCGATCGGCACGCCGGACGCCTCGGCGAGCAGGTGCGTCCAGGTGCGCGGTACGCAGCGCACCAGCCCGTACCCGCCGCCGCCGAACGCGAGCCAGCGCCCGCTCGCGGTCTCGTGGGCGAGCTGGTGCAGTTCCGCAATCGCCTGGCGCTGGCCGTCCACCGACAGTTCGAGACTGGCCAGCGGATCCTCGTGGTGGGTGTCGCAGCCGCACTGCGTGACCAGTACCTCGGGCTTGAACGCGCGCACCGCTCCCGGCACGACGGCGCGGAACGCCCGCAGCCAGCCGGAGTCGCCCGTGCCCGGCGGCAGCGCGACGTTGACCGCGGTGCCCTCGGCGGCGCCGCTGCCGATCTCGGACGGCAGCCCCGTGCCCGGGAACAGCGTGCGCGGGTCCTGGTGCAGGCTGATCGTGAGCACGCGCGGGTCGGCGTAGAACGCGGCCTGCACCCCGTCGCCGTGGTGCACGTCGACGTCGACGTACGCGATGCGCTGCGCACCGCCGTCGAGCAGCGTGCGGATGCCGAGCACGACGTCGTTGAAGACGCAGAACCCGCTGGCGTGGTTGCGCATCGCGTGGTGCAGGCCGCCGGCGATGTTGACCGCGTGCTGCACGTGACCGTCCCACACCTGCCGGGCCGCGATCGCCGAGCCACCGGCGATCAGCGCCGACGCCTCGTAGATGCCGGGGAAGACGGGATCGTCGTCGGTGCCGAGGCCGTAGCCGGTGAACGTGGGGTCGGTACCTGCCTCGCGCACCGCATGCAGGTAGTCCGCGGTGTGGACGGTCAGCAACTGCTGCTCGTCGGCGGGCTTGGGCGGGCGGACGTCCAGGCGGTCGAGCACGCCCAGCTCCCGGGCCAGCCGGATCGTCAGCTCCAGCCGCACGGGGTTCATCGGGTGCTCGCCGAAGTCGTAGGCGAGGTAGCCCTCGTCCCAGATAGCGCTCGCGCTGCAGCTCACCCGTCCAACCGTAGTGGCGGGCGATTAGCTGAGGGCTTGGGCCAGGTCCGCGATTAGGTCCTCGATGTTCTCGATGCCGACCGACAGCCGGACGAGGTCACCGGGAACCTCGAGTGGTGAACCGGCGGCGGAGGCGTGCGTCATCCGTCCCGGGTGCTCGATCAGCGACTCGACCCCGCCGAGCGACTCACCGAGCGTGAACAGCTCGGTCAGGCCGCACACCTTGACCGCAGTCTCCTCACCGGCGCGCAGGCGGAACGAGACCATGCCGCCGAACGCCTTCATCTGCCGCGCGGCCACCTCGTGTCCCGGATGCGACGGCAGACCCGGATACAGCACCGAGGACACCGCCGGATGCTCGGACAGGAAGTCGACGATCGCCTCGGCGTTGGCGCAGTGCCGGTCCATGCGCACGCCCAGGGTCTTGATGCCGCGCAGCACCAGCCACGAGTCGAACGGCCCGGCGACGGCGCCCATCGAGTTCTGATGGAACGCCAGCTGCTGGCCGAGCTCGTCGTCCGCGGCGATCAGCGCGCCGCCGACCACGTCCGAGTGCCCGCCCAGGTACTTCGTCATCGAGTGGACGACCACATCGGCGCCGAGCGTCAGCGGTTGCTGCAGATACGGCGAGGCGAACGTGTTGTCGACCACGAGCTTCGCCTGGGCCGCATGCGCGATCTCGGCGAGCGCGGCGACGTCCGCGATACCCAGCAGCGGGTTCGTCGGCGTCTCGCACCAGATCACCCGGGTCGTGTCCCGCAGCGCGGCGCGCACCGCGTCCAGGTCACCGAGCGGGACCGGCGTGTACTCCAGTCCCCAGTTCGTCAGCACGCGCGCGATCAGCCGGAACGTGCCGCCGTACGCGTCGCCCGGCAGGATCACGTGATCGCCGGGACGGCACACGGTGCGCAGCAGGGTGTCCTCGGCGGCCAGCCCGCTGGCGAACGCCAGGCCCCGGGTCCCCGACTCGATCGCGGCGAGCGACTCCTCCAGCGCGGTGCGGGTCGGGTTCGCGCTGCGGCTGTACTCGTAGCCGCCACGCAGGCCGCCGACGCCGTCCTGCTTGTACGTGGACGTCTGGTAGATCGGGACGGCGACCGCGCCGGTGAGCGGATCGGGCTCCTGGCCCGCGTGGATCGCCAGCGTGTCGAAGCCGGGCTGAGCGTGTTGTTCCATGCCCGGACCGTACCGCCCGGGTCACGCGCGGTAAGACGTCAGCCGGCTATGCGGTGGGCTCGATGGTGCTCTGCCCGCACGCCGGCGGGCAGCACGCGGGCCCGGGCTGGTGATGCCGTCGCCGCGCGCTAGCCGCCTTGGCAGGAGCCTGGGCGATGGTGCTCTGCCCGCACCCTCGCGGGCGGTCACCGGGCGTGCGGCCAGCCGAAGGTGACTGCCCGCACCCTCGCGGGCGATCACCGGGCGTGCGGCCAGCCGAAGGTGCGGCCATCGGGCGTGAAGCCATCGGGCGTGGGGCCACCCGAAGATGCGACACCCTTGCTTGTGGCCGCTCCGAAACTCGCGCTGCAGGCCACAACCCTGGAACCAGCCCCCGTGATCAACAGTCGATATCGGCTGCCAGGGCGGCCGCGACGTGCTGTTGATCAGCGGGACGTCGGCTCGGTCAGGCGAGCTCCCGGGCCGGCTTGCCGACCGCCGCCCTGCCCGCAGACCGGCAGGCAGACCACCATCGCCCTTGGCCCCCGGGTCCGGCGTCCCAGGTCACCCCGCGGGTCCCGGCGTCCTGCCCGCAGACCGGCAGGCAGACCACCATCGGACTGCACACATGCAGCCCTGCTCGGGCACCCGGGCATCACGTGCCCGTGAGATGGCCCAGCAGGTCCTGGCGGGTGAGGACGCCGGCGGGCTTGCCGTCCACGTGCACAAGCAGCGCGTCGGCATGCCCCAGCGCAGCCACCGCCGCGGTCACCGGTTCACCGGAACCGATGATCGGCAGCGGATCGGACATGTGCGGCTCGACGGCGTCGGCCAGCGAAGCCGCTCCGGCGAACAGCGCGTCCAGCAGCGCGCGCTCGGAGACCGAGCCCACCACCTCGCCCGCGGTCACCGGCGGCTCCGCGCGTACGACCGGCATCTGTGAAACGCCGTACTCGCGCAGGATGTCGATCGCCTCGCGCACGGTCTCGTTCGGGTGCGCGTGCACGAGCGACGGTGTCTCGCCGGACTTGGTCCGCAGCACGTCCAGCACGGTCGTCTCGCCGCGGGTCTCGACGAAGCCGTAGTCCGCCATCCAGGTGTCGGAGAAGATCTTCGACAGGTAGCCCCGTCCGCCGTCCGGCAGCAACACGACCACGATGTCATCCGGGCCGCAGCGCTCGGCCACCCGCAGCGCAGCCACTACCGCCATGCCGCAGGAGCCGCCGACCAGCAGGCCCTCCTCGCGCGCGAGCCGCCGGGTCATCGCGAACGAGTCGCCGTCGGAGACCGCGATGATCTCGTCGCAGATGTCACGGTCGTAGGTGTCCGGCCAGAAGTCCTCGCCGACGCCCTCGACGAGGTACGGACGCCCCGTGCCGCCGGAATACACCGAGCCCTCCGGGTCGGCCCCGATGATCCGCACCCCGGCACTCTGCTCCTTCAGATACCGGCCGGTTCCGCTGATCGTCCCGCCGGTGCCGACGCCCGCGACGAAGTGCGTGATGCGCCCGTCCGTCTGCGACCACAGCTCGGGGCCGGTCGTTTCGTAGTGCGAGCGTGGGTTGTTGGGGTTGGCGTACTGGTCGGGCTTCCACCCGCCGGGCGTCTCGCGCGCAAGCCGGTCGGACACCGAGTAGTACGAGCGCGGATCCTCGGGCGCGACGGCGGTCGGGCAGACGACCACCTCGGCGCCGTACGCCCGCAGCGTGTTCACCTTGTCGGTGCTGACCTTGTCCGGGCACACGAAGATGCACTTGTAGCCGCGCTGTTGCGCAACGAGGGCGAGCCCGATGCCGGTATTGCCCGATGTGGGTTCGACGATCGTCCCGCCCGGCTGCAGCGCGCCGGACTGTTCCGCGGCGTCGACCATGCGCACCGCGATGCGGTCCTTCACCGATCCGCCCGGGTTGAAGTACTCCACCTTCGCCAGCACCGTGGCCGACATACCGGCCGTCACCGAGCGCAGCCGGATCAGGGGCGTGTTACCGACGAGATCCAAAAGTGATTCGCAATATTGCATGTTCGCCACGCTAGTGCCGATAGCTCTTCGCATAGGCAACCGCATCGGGAGTCGCAGCGAGGAGGTCGGCGCGTGACATATCACCGGCTTGCCACCACGCTGGCCGCGGCGACGATCCGCGGTGCCGGCCTCGGCGCCGTCGGGCTCTCCGCCGCGTTCGGCCTGTTCGCGGGCGAGAGCCTGCTGACGCGCGCACGGATCCCGAAGAACCTGGGCGAACCGCCCGTCTCGGACGGGACGACCTGGTGCGCTCCGACCGTCGCACCGCACCGCACGCCGCTGCAGTTGGCGTTCGTCGGTGATTCGCTGGCGGCCGGCCTCGGCGCGCCGACCCCGCGAGACACCATCGCCGCGCAGCTCGCGCTGCGACTGTCCGCGCAGGCAGGACGGCCCGTGCACGTCGCCAACGTCGCGGTCGTCGGATCGCGGTCGCGCGACCTGGCGCGGCAGATCGACACGCTGGCGGCGACGTGCCGACCCGACCTCGCCGTGGTGATCATCGGCGCTAACGACCTCATGCACCACTGCGCCGGCGAGGACGCGATCCGCCGCGAGGTGCTCGCGGTGCACCGGATCTGCGTGCTGGGCGCCCGCGTCGTCGTCGGCACCTGCCCGGACGTCAGCGCGGTGACCCTTCTGGCCGAACCGCTGCGGCACGTCGCCCGGCATCAGGCGCGTGCTTTCGGCCAGGCACAGGCTGTGGCGCTGCGGCGGACGGGCGCCCTCCCGGTCGACCTGTTCACCTTGCTGGGCATGCGCTTCCGCGAACCGGACATGTTCGCCGCGGACGGCTACCACCCTTCCGCGACCGGATACGCCGCTGCCGCAGACGCGCTCTTGCCGTCCGCGTGCGAAGCGCTCGGCCTGCCCGTCGCGACCTTCCAGGCGGCAGCGGCCTGAATCGGCGTCCGAACGGCGCGCCGCTAACCTCGACGTGAGGTCGAGGAGGGAGGCGCAGTGAGTCGGGCGAGCAAAGCCAGGAAGATCGCGACGGCGGCCGCGTACGGCGGTGGCGGTCTGGGCTTGGTCGGCGCGCTCGGCGGAGCGGCGCTGGCCGGCGTGATCCTGGGCGAGACGAAGGTGGCGCGCCGCCGGATCCCGGTCGCGGACACCGACCCGCCGCCGTCCGACGACACCACGTGGACGGCTACCGGCGTCAGCAGTGCGCGCCCGCCGATCCGGATCGCCCTGCTCGGCGATTCGACCGCCGCCGGCTATGGCGTGCACGTCGACCGCGAGACCCCCGCCGCCCAGCTCGCGGTCGGGATCTCGGCCGCGGCGCGGCGTCCGGTGCACGTGACCAACGTGGCGAAGGTCGGTGCCGAATCTCGCGAGCTCGGCGAGCAGCTCGACCGTCTGGAGCTGATGCGGTACCGCACGGAGCTGGCCGTGATCATGATCGGCGCCAACGACGTCACCGGCCGCACCCGGCCCGCCGAACCGGTCCGGCACCTCGAGCAGGCCGTGCGCCGGTTGCGCGCCAACGGGGCCGAGGTCGTCGTCGGCACCTGCCCGGACCTGGGCACGATCCGGCCGGTTCCGCAGCCGCTGCGCTGGTACGCCCGCCGCCTGTCGCGGCAGATGGCTGCGGCGCAGACGGTCGCGGTGGTCCGCGCCGGCGGCCGGACGGTCTCCCTGGGCAACCTGCTCGGCCCGCTCTTCGACGCGCGCCGCGAGCTGTTCGCGGACGATCAGTTCCACCCGTCCGCGGCCGGCTACGCCGAGGCCGTCCGGGCGATCCTGCCGTCCTGCCTGGACGCCCTCGGCCTGCGGACCCGGTCCCGTTCGGCGAGTCCGTTCACCACGCGGCGGGCCAAGCCGGTGGAGAAGGCCGCCGCGCAGGCCGCCGCCCGTCCGGGCAGCGAGGTCGCGGGCACCGAACCGCACGGCACGCAGCGCCGCCGCGGGCCGCTCGCGCAGCTGCGCCGACGCCGGGCCCGCGGTGCGCCGGATCAGGCCGCAGACCCGTCCGCGGTGAATATGGCCACGGCCGACTGACACCGATTGCGGCCGGATGGCAGCATCGGAGGGGACGCCGCACGCGCGGCCCTCACCGACCAAGGAGTTCTGCGATGTCCGAAGCCGTGATCGTCTCCACCGCCCGGTCGCCGATCGGACGCGCCGCCAAGGGCTCGCTGGTCTCCATGCGGCCGGACGAGCTGGCCACCCAGATCGTCCGTGCCGCGCTGGACAAGGTGCCCGCGCTCGACCCGCATGACGTGGTCGACCTGATGATGGGCTGCGGCCAGCCGGGCGGCGAGTCCGGCTTCAACATCGGACGCGTCGTGGCGGTGAACCTGGGCTACGACTTCATGCCCGGCACGACCGTCAACCGCTACTGCTCGTCCTCGCTGCAGACCTCGCGGATGGCCTTCCACGCGATCAAGGCCGGGGAGGGCGACGTGTTCATCTCCGCCGGCGTCGAAACCGTGTCCCGCTACCCGAGCGGCAACTCCGACGGCTGGCCGAACACGCACAACCCGCGTTACGGCGAGGCCGAGCAGCGCGTCGCGAAGGTCGCCGAGTCCGGCGCGTCCGAGTGGCACGACCCGCGCGAGGACGGCCAGCTCCCGGACGTCTACATCGCGATGGGTCAGACCGCCGAGAACGTCGCCCTGCTCAAGGACGTCAGCCGCGAGGACATGGACCACTTCGGTGTCCGCTCGCAGAACCTGGCCGAGGAGGCCATCAAGAACGGTTTCTGGGCCAAGGACATCACGCCGGTCACCCTCGAGGACGGCACCGTCGTCAGCAAGGACGACGGCCCGCGCGCCGGCGTCACCTACGAGGCCGTGTCCCAGCTCAAGCCGGTGTTCCGCCCGGACGGACGGGTCACCGCGGGCAACTGCTGCCCGCTCAACGACGGCGCGGCCGCGGTCGTGATCATGAGCGACGAGAAGGCCAAGCAGCTCGGACTCACGCCGCTCGCGCGGATCGTCGCCACCGGCGTCTCGGGACTGTCGCCGGAGATCATGGGCCTCGGCCCGGTGGAGGCGTCCAAGAAGGCGCTGGCGAACGCGGGCATGAGCATCGGCGACATCGATCTGGTCGAGATCAACGAGGCCTTCGCCGCGCAGGTGCTGCCGAGCCAGCGCGAGCTCGGCATCGATATCGACAAGTTGAACGTCAACGGCGGTGCGATCGCGGTGGGCCACCCGTTCGGCATGACCGGCGCCCGCATCACGACGACGTTGATCAACTCGCTGCAGTTCCACGACAAGCAGTTCGGCCTGGAGACGATGTGCGTCGGCGGCGGCCAGGGCATGGCCATGATCCTGGAGAGACTGTCCTAGCAAGAACGTCCTAGCGGGAATGTCCCAAACGCAGCTGCCCCGATCGGTCGGGCCGCGGCGCTACTGGC
>DASTXN010000177.1:0-3486 GCA_035765515.1 Jatrophihabitantaceae bacterium
ATGCCCGGGTACCCCTTAGCCGCGCAATCTCGCCAGCGTCGCCAGAGGACCAGCCGAGGAGCCAACATGTACGACCTGACCCGCTTCAGCCTCGATGCCGTCAACGCCGAGCTGAACTACCGGCACACCGTCGATCTCGCCACCGCGAGCCCGTTGCCGGCCGTGCGCCGCCGCGTGCTGCGGCGCCGGATCATCCGGCACGGACGTCTGCGCCACGAGGATTACGCCAACGGGATAAGCAGCTGACTGCTGTCGGTGCGGCGCGCGAAGATGTACGTGTGCCGCGCACCGTCACCCGACTCGTAGGGCGATCCGCCGAACTCGGCGAACTGGTCGCCGCGCTCGAGCACGCCGCCGCCGGCTCGGCGTCCGTGGTCGTGCTCGACGGCGACGCCGGCATGGGCAAGACGCGGCTGCTCACCGAACTGCGCTCCACCGCCGAGTCGCGCGGTCAGCTGATCCTTCTCGGCCACTGTGTCGACCTGGGCGACGCGCCGCCGCCGTACCTGCCGTTCACCGAGGCCTTCGCGCGCCTGGCCATCCAGCAGCCGGCCCTCGTCGACGAGGTCCGCTCCCGCTTCCCGGCGATCTGGCGGCTGCTGCCCCGCAGCGGCGAGACCGTCAGCGAACCCGGTGACCGGGCCGATCGCGGCGAGCTGTTCGAAGCAGTGGTCGGTGCCATCACCGCGCTGGCCGAGAAGCAGCCGCTGCTGTTCATCGTCGAGGACGTCCACTGGGCCGACCAGGCGACGCGTGACCTGCTCGGCTTCCTGTTCACGCGACTGACCCTCGAACAGATCGCCCTGGTGGCGAGCGTGCGCAGCGACGACCTCCACCGCCGGCACCCGCTGCGTCCCACCCTGGCGCAGTGGTCGCGCCTGCCCGCAGTCCAGCGGCTGCACCTCGACCCGCTGGGGGCGAGCGAGGTCCGCGAACTCGTGCGCAGCCTCACCGGTGGGGTGCCGCTGCCGGAGAACGAGCTGCGCAGCATCATCACCCGCGCCGACGGAAACGCCTTTTTCGCCGAGGAACTGGTCGTCGCCGGCCAGTACGCCGACGTGCAGGCGTTGCCGTGGCAGCTCGCGGACCTGCTGCTGGTCCGGCTCGACCGGCTCTCGAGCGAGGCGCGCGAGCTGGTCCGGGTGGCCGCGGTGGCCGGCCGCCGGGTCCCGCACGGCCTGCTCGCCGACGTCGTCGACCTGCCGCCCGCCGCGCTGGACTCCGCGCTGCGTGAAGCAGTCGACGCGCACATCATCGAGCCCACCCCGAGCGGGCGCGGCTACACCTTCCGGCACGCGCTGCTCGCCGAGGCGGTGTACGACGACCTGCTGCCCGGCGAACGTGTCCGGATCCACGCCGCCTTCGCGAGCGCTGTCGCCGACCGGCCGGACAGCGCGCCCGAGCTGGCCCGGCACGCCCGCGCGTCCCATGACCTGCCGACTGCGTACCGCGCCAGCGTGCGGGCCGGTGAGGAGGCGATGGCCGTCGCGGCGCCGCAGGAGGCGATGAAGCACTTCCAGGCCGCACTGGAGATCGCGCCGATGCTGCCCGATCCGGCAGCGCTGGGGGCGGACGATCCTGCACCGCTGGTGCTCGCGGTCGTCGACGCGGCCGTCGCCGCCGGCCGGTCGTACCGCGGGCTGCGGCTGGCCCGGGAGGCGCTCGCCGCGCTGCCCGCGGACGCGCCCGCCCTCACCCGCGCGCAGCTGCTCTACGCCGTCAGCTTCGCCGGCGTCGGTGGGGAGGCAGACCTCGACATGCTGCACGACACCGCCGAGGCGCTGCGGCTCGTCTCGGACGAGCCGAAGTCGTTGTTCAAGATCAAGCTCAAGGCGCTGTACGCCCGCCTGAACCTGATCTTCGGGCGCGAGGTCGATGCCGAGCGGTGGGCCCGTTCCGCGATCGAGGATGCCCGCGAACTCGGCTGCCGCGGCGCGCTGGCCGACGCCGAGACCACCCTTGCCGTGCTGCGCCGCCGTGCGGACGAGCCCGCCGAGGCCGTCGAGCGGCTGCAGGCCGTCGCCGAGGACGCGCAACGCGCCGGTGAGGTGATCGCCGAGCTGCGCAGCCGCTACAACGTCGGCAGCCTCTACTACGAGCAGGGCGACTTGGCGAAGGCGCAGTCGGCCTACGAGACTGCCTGGCGCCGGGCCCGCGAGGTCGGCCGGCCGTGGACGATCTTCGGCATGGACGCGCGGGGCATGACCGGCCTGGTCCAGTACGCGCGCGGGGACTGGGACGGGGCGCTGCGGACGTTCGACGTCACGGGCGAGGCGCCGACCGGGCTGGCTGAGGCGCTGAGTGCCTCCGCCGCGCTCGCGATCCGTGTCGCGCGCGGCGAGCCGGACGCCGGCGAGCTGTTCGCCAAGCTGCGCCCGTGGTGGGAACGCGAGAGCCGGATCGCGGTGAACACCGTGGTCGCCATGCTGGAGCTGCATGAGCAGCACGGCGACACCGACGCCGCCTGCGCGCTGCTCGATGACGCGATCCCGGTCCTTGCCGAGCTGTGGCAGGACCAGTGGTTCCTCGGCCGGATCCGGTTCTCCGCGCTGGCGGTCGCGACGTTCGGCGCGGCGGTGCCGCGCAGCCCGGAAGCCACCCGCGCGAGGCTCGTCGAACAGGCCCGGCAGCTGTACGAGGACGGCCGGACCAGCCTGGACAAGGGCCTGCCGGAGGGCCGGCGGCTCGGCGTCGAGGGCGCCGCCTGGCTGGCCCGGCTGGAGGCCGAGTGGGCACGGCTGCGCTGGCTGGCCGACGTCGACCCGCCGACCGAGCACGACCACATCGCGCTCTGGCGCGCCGCGGTCGCGGGCTTCGACCCCGACGGCGGCTTCGGCAGCGTCTTCGAACAGGCCCGCTCCCGGGCCCGGCTGGCCGCCGTCCTGCGGGCGGCCGGACACGGCCCGGAGGCCGCCGAGCAGGCCGACCTGGCGCGCATGGCCGCCCGGGCACTGCGCGCCGAGCCGCTACTGGCCGAGATCCGGGCGCTGGGTACCTCGCCGGCCGACCGGGCCGGTGCCCGCGGCGGCCGCGGGACGGCCGCGCTGACCGACCGCGAGGCCGAGGTGCTGGCCCTGCTGGTCGAGGGGCGCACGAACCGGCAGATCGCCCGCCAGCTGTACATCAGCGAGAAGACGGCCAGCGTGCACGTGTCCAACATCCTGGCCAAACTCGGCGTCCGCAGCCGCACCGAGGCCGCCGCCGTCGCGCGTGCAGGGTGACCTCCGCGGTCCGGTAGACTCGGTGTTGCAGCCTGCTCGCGTGGGCTGACTTCGCGTGCCCCTTCGGCGGTAGTCCTCGTCGAATCGGCGGCCTGCCTCGGTCCGTCCTCGCCACGAGGACGGTGGCACGGCCGCTACCCAGGGCACCAGGGCAGGCGGGCCACCCGGTCCGTCCGCGACAACCGAGGCCGCACGCCACGGGCGACCGTGCGTGCACGAAAGACAAGAGGAGGACGACCGGCATGGCCGTCGTCACCATGAAGGA
>DASTXN010000178.1:0-4452 GCA_035765515.1 Jatrophihabitantaceae bacterium
CACGAGCGCCTCCATGTGCGGCAGCGCGACCTCCGGCAGCCCGAGGCTGGACAGGTACGAATAGCCGAGCTCGAGCACGCGGGGGCGCAGCGCAAACAGCCGGCCGTCGGTACGCACATAACCGAGGTCCACCAGCGTGAGCAGGAAGCGACGCGCAGCCGCGCGGGTCAGCCCGGTCACGCGCGCGACGTCGCTGAGCGTGAGCTCCGGGTGTTCACCGTCGAAGGCACGGATGACCGCCAGCCCCCGTTCGAGCGACTGCACGAACTCGCTGTTGCGCACCGCTGCGGACGGTTCGCTCATCTGCTCACCAGCTCTCAGGCAGGAAGTATTGACGGTGCGCACGGGCAGCGCCTAGCGTTCATTGACAGAACAGTTGTTCGCTAGCCGAACATAGCTGCGAGCCCGCGCCAGTGCAAGGAGACGACCATGGCACTGCTCGACACCAGTGGATGGGACGGACGGATCTTCACGTCGGGGTGGGGCGAAGCAGCTGGGGGCACGCGGGCAGTGGTCGAACCCGCCACCGGAAAGCAGTTGGCGACCGTGGGCGTCGCCGATGCAAGCGACGTGGCGCGCGCGGCGGCCGCCGCGAAGAGGGCGCAGGCCGACTGGGCCGCCACCGACTTCCAGGAGCGCGCCGCGATCCTGCGACGGGCCGGAGAGATCATCGAGGCCAACGCGGACGAGATCCAGTGGTGGATCATCCGCGAAGCCGGCTCCGTCCTGCCCAAGGCCCAGCTGGAAACGCACGTCGCCGCGCAGGAATGCTTCGAGGCGGCAGCGTTGCCCTCGCGCCCCTTCGGCCGACTGCTGCCCAGCGAGCAGCCGCGCTTCAGCCTCGAGCGCCGCGTGCCGGCCGGTGTCGTCGGCGTGATCGCGCCGTTCAACGTCCCGCTGATCCTGGGCATCCGCTCGGTCGCACCCGCGCTCGCGCTCGGTAACAGCGTGGTGCTCAAACCCGATCCGCGCACGGCGGTCAGCGGCGGCGTCGTGATGGCGCGGGTGTTCGCCGAAGCGGGCCTACCGGACGGAGTCCTGCACGTGCTGCCCGGCGGCGCCGAGGCGGGCGAGGCGCTGGTGGCCGACCCGAACGTCCGCGTCATCTCGTTCACCGGATCCACCGCTGCCGGACGCAAGGTCGGCGAGGCCGCGGCGCGTCACCTCAAGCGCGCCCACCTGGAACTCGGGGGCAACTCGGCACTGATCGTGCTGGACGACGCCGATCTCGATCTCGCGGTCGGCGCCGGGGCTTTCGGATCGTTCCTGCACCAAGGGCAGATCTGCATGACGACCGGGCGGCACCTGGTGCACGAGCGGATCGCCGACGCCTACATCGAGGCGCTCGCCGCCAAGGCCGACGCCATGCCGGTCGGCGATCCGGCGACCGGCCAGGTCGCCATGGGTCCGATCATCGACGCCCCCCAGCGCGACAAGATCCACGGCCTGGTGACGGCAAGCGTCGACGCCGGCGCGAAGGTAGCCGCGGGCGGGACGTACGAGGAGCTCTTCTATCGGCCGACGGTGCTGACGAACCTGACACCGCAGTCCCCCGCAGTCGCGCAGGAGGTGTTCGGGCCGGTCGCGCCGGTGCTGCGATTCGGCAGCGTCGAGGAGGCGATCGCGCTCGCGAACGACACCGAGTACGGGCTGTCGCTCGGCATCCTGACCCGCGACCCTCTGCGCGGCCTGGATCTCGCCGCGCGGATTCCGACCGGCATCGTGCACATCAACGACCAGACGGTCAGCGACGAGGCGGTGATCCCGTTCGGCGGCGTGGGCGCGTCCGGCACCGGTTCGCGGTTCGGTGGTGCCGCGGCGAACGTCGAGGCTTTCACCGAGACGCAGTGGGTGACGATGCGCAGCGAGATCCCCGCGTACCCGTTCTGAGGTCGAGCCGTTGCGCATCCGTACCCAGGTCGCGATCGTCGGCGCCGGCCCTGCCGGTCTGCTGCTGTCGCAGCTGCTGCATCTGCAGGGCATCGAGTCGGTGGTGCTCGAGCGGCACCGGCGCGACTACGTCGAGCAGCGGATCCGGGCCGGGGTGCTGGAGCACGGTTCGGCGGTCACGCTGCGCGAGAGCGGCGCGGGCGAGCGCATGGACGCCGAGGGGATGCCGCACCAGGGCACCGAGTTGCGCTTTGGGCACCGCCGCCACCGCATCGACTTCACCGCGCTCACCGGGCGGCACATCACCGTCTACGGGCAGCAGGAGATCGTCAAGGACCTCATCGCGCTGCGGTGTGCGGCCGGCGGGGACGTGCGCTTCGAGGTCGAGGACGTCACGCTGCACGATCTGGAGACCGACCGGCCCGCAGTGGAGTTCGTCCAGGACGGCGAGCAGCACCGGATCGAGTGCGACTTCGTCGTCGGGGCGGACGGATTCCACGGGGTCAGCCGCGGCTATGTGCCCGGGCCGACGGTGTATGAGCGGCACTACCCGTTCGCGTGGTTGGGGATCGTGGCCGAGGCACCGCCGTCGTCCGAGGAGTTGATCTACGCGCGGCACGAGAACGGGTTCGCACTGCACTCGATGCGCACCCCACAGATCACCCGCATGTACCTGCAGGTTGGCGCTGACGAGGACATCGCGAACTGGGCGGACGAGCGGATCTGGGCCGAGTTGCAGACCCGCCTGGAGACCGAGGACGGCTTCGCCCTGGCCGAAGGCCCGTTGCGGGACAAGGGAATCACGCCGATGCGTAGCTTCGTGTGCTCCCCCATGCAGCACGGCCGGCTACTGCTCGCCGGCGATGCCGCCCACATCGTCCCGCCCACCGGCGCCAAGGGCATGAACCTGGCCATGGCCGACGTCCGACTGCTCTCGCACGCTCTGGGCGGCTACTACGCGGACCGGCGCGAGGACCTGCTCGCCGCCTACACCGACAGCGCGCTCGCCCGGGTCTGGCGGGCGACGCATTTCTCCTGGTGGATGACCACGATGCTGCACGTCGATCCCGGCGAGGACGCGTTCGGCCATCAGCTCGCGATCGCACAGTTGGAGTACGTAGTCAGCTCGCGGGCCATGGAGACCTCGCTCGCCGAGAACTACACCGGGATCCCCTTCACACAAGGCTGGTCGTACCGATGAGGGCGCGGATCACCACGCTGTCCGAAGCGGTCGCCGAACTGGTCCACGACGGCGACACGGTCGCGCTGGAGGGTTTCACGCACCTGATCCCGATGGCCGCGGGGCAGGAGATCATCCGCCAGGGCCGCCGCGATCTCACCCTGGTGCGGATGACGCCGGACATCGTGTACGACCAATTGATCGGCGCCGGCTGCGCGCGCAAGCTGATCTTCTCGTGGGGCGGCAACCCCGGCGTCGGCTCGTTGCACCGGTTCCGCGACGCGATCGAGAACGCCTGGCCGCGCCCGCTGGACGTGGAGGAGCACAGCCACGCGGGCATGGCGAACCGGTACGTGGCCGCCGCGTCCGGCCTGCCGTTCGCGGTGCTGCGCGGCTACTCCGGCACCGACCTGGTGGCGCACACCGCGAGTATCAAGACGATCACCTGCCCGTTCACCGGCGAGCAGTTGGCCGCGGTGTCCGCGCTGCGCATCGACACGACGATCATCCATGCGCAGCAGGCCGATCGCGCCGGCAACGTGCAGCTGTGGGGCCTGGTGGGGATCCAGAAGGAGGCCGTGCTCGCCGCACGCCGTTCACTGATCACCGTCGAAGAGATCGTGGACGAGCTGCAACCGCGCCCGGGCGCGCTGGTGCTTCCGTCCTGGACGGTGACTGCGATCGCAGAGGTTCCTGGCGGCGCGCATCCGTCCTACGCGCACGGCTACTCCGAGCGCGACAACGCGTACTACCGGGACTGGGACGCGATCAGCCGCGACCGGGACCGCTTCGGCGAATGGCTGCGCACGGACGTGTTGGAGGCGAGCGCATCGTGAGCGATGCCGTCACCAGCGACGAGACGATGATCGTGTCCGCGGCGCGGGCCCTGCGCGACGGCGCGGTGTGCTTCGTCGGCATCGGCAAGCCCAGCACCGCCGCGAACCTGGCATTGCGCACCCACGCCCCGAACCTCGTCCTGATCTACGAATCGGGAACGCTCGGCGCCAAGCCCGACCGGCTGCCGCTCTCGATCGGCGACGGCGTGCTCGCCGATACGGCCGATGCGGTGATCGGCATCCCCGAGGTGTTCAACTACTGGCTGCAGGCCGGCCGCGTCGACGTCGGGTTTCTCGGCGGGGCGCAACTGGACCGCTTCGCGAACATCAACACCACCGTGATCGGTGACTACGAGGAGCCGAGCGTGCGGCTGCCCGGTGCCGGCGGCGCACCGGAGATCGCCGCGTCCTGCGGCGAGGTGCTGATCGTCATGCGACAGAGCCGGCGCTCGTTCGTAGACCGCGTCGACTTCGTGACCTCCTTCGGCTTCGGCCGCGGCGCCGGCGAACGCGAACGGCTCGGGCTGCGCGGACGCGGCCCGGTCA
>DASTXN010000179.1:0-2308 GCA_035765515.1 Jatrophihabitantaceae bacterium
GCCCGCCCTCGACCGAGCCGAAGCGCTGGGCCAGTTGCAGCAGCTGCTTGGCCACCCGGCCGGGCACATCGACGAAGATCAGGTCGGCGAGCATCGTGTTGGTGCGCCGCAGCCGGCGCGCGACGACGCGCAGTAGTTGCATCGCGATCTGCGGCCGCTCGGTCGCCCACTTCTGCAGCGCCTGCTTCGGCAGCCGCGCCAGCCGGGCGTCGGTGACCACCGTGGCGGTCGCGGTGCGCGGACCCGGGTCGAACAGCGACAGCTCACCGAACTGGTCCGACGCGCCATAGATCGCGACGAGGTTCTCCCGGCCGTCCGGTGACCGGCGGCCCAGCTTCACCTTGCCGCTGAGCACGATGTACAGGCTGTCGCCCGGCTCGCCTTCGTGGAACAGCACAGCACCGCGGGGCGCCTCGAAGATCTCGAACTCGCCCGCCAGCGCCTCGACGTCTTCCGGGTCCACGCCCTGGAACAGACCGGCCCTGCGCAGAATCTCGTCCACGTGTGCTCCTCGATCGCTCGCCGGAATGCGAGCCTCGTCACAGTCTCGCGCGAGTCTAGTGCCCCGAGTCGGGATGGCGCGGCGCGAGGCCGATCAGCGGATCAATCGACGGGCCGGCGCTTCCCGGGCCGCAGCCGGCCCAGACCGAGCCGGGCCTGGAACCGGCTCAGCGCCGAGTCGGTTCCTTCGCGGACGAATACGTCCAATTCCTCGTCGTTCGCGTCGTCGAAGAAGTGCTCGATGTCGCGCTCCTCGGCGATCTGGCTGAGCGGCTCCTCCACCCGTCCCATGAGCATGACGAAGCCCAGCAGGACGAAGGGGAACAGCAGCAACGCGAAGCCGATCATGGTGCCCTCCATTCTGCCGCAGGACGCGCGTCCGATGCTCGTCCTAGATATCCCAGGGTTCGAAGCTGTCAAGCGGCTGTCGGTTGGCGGTGGGCCCAGGCGGTGGCTTCGTTGTAGCGGGTTCGGTGTCGTAGGCAGCCGTCGAGGATGCCGACGAGGCGGTTTGCGAGGGCGCGGAGGGCTTGGTGGTGGGTGGCGCCGCGGGCACGGTGGCTGTCGTAGAAGGCTCGCGCGCCGGGTGACGCGGTGAGTGCGGCGAAGGCCTGTTGGTGCAGCGCGTCGGCTAGGCGCCGGTTGCGGGCGTAGCGGGCCAGCACGACGCGGCGTGTGCCCGAGGCTCGCGTGATGGGACTGGTGCCGGCGTAGTTGCGGCGGGCTTTGGCGTCGATGAAGCGGTCTTTGTCGTCGCCGAACTCGGCGAGCACCCGGGCGCCGAGCACGGCGCCGAGGCCGGGTTGGCTGGTGATGATCTCAGCGTCCGGGTGCTGGCCAAAACACCGGTTCACCTCGGCTTCGAGGGCGTCGATCTGCTGGGCCAAAGTGGTGATCACGGCGACCAGGGAGCGCACGCTCGCGCCATAGGCAGCCGACAACGACTCGGACAAGCCGAGCTGCTCGCTGCGCAGCGCCTCGACGATCTGCGCCGCCCGGGTGTCGATGTTGCGTTGCCGCCCGGCACGACGCAGCGCGGCGGCGATCTTCGAGCGGGACAACACCTGACCCGCCGCCGGAGTCGAGGCCAGCGGGAGCACCGCGAGCGCGTCGCGGCCGGACAGGTCGTCACCGAACGCCTCAAGCGCGGCGGGGTGGAACTCGCGCAGCAGCGAGCGCAGCTGGTTGGTCTGCCGCTGCCGGGTCCAGATCATCGTCTGGTGCGTGCGGGCAAGGGTCTTGACCACTTCGGCCTGCTCGCTGTCGCCAGCCACCGTCCGGTGATGGGCCCGGTCGGTGCGCACGATCTCGGCCAGTACGTGCGCATCGCCAGGGTCGCTTTTGGCCCCGGAGGTGCCGTGCCGCTCCCGATAGCGGGCGACCTGCATCGGATTGATCGCATAGACCGTGTAACCGGCCGCGATCAACGCCTGCACCCACGGACCCCGGTCGGTCTCGATCCCGACCAGCACCGCGGCCGGCTCTTCGTCATCGCCGAGGTGACCAGCGATCAGCGCGTGCAGCTGGCCCATCCCGACAACGCCTTCAGGCAGTCGATGACGCACCAGCACACGGCCCTGCTCGTCTTGCAGTTCGACATCGTGATGGGCCTCAGCCCAGTCATTGCCCAGGAACAGCACCCGTTCTCCTCTCGCCACGACGATGATCGTCCCGAGAAGGACAGCAGCGACCTAATGGTTCAGTGCTCCAGGCACGTCATCCCAGTAGCCATCCCGCCTCCTCGTTCACCGGCGAGGACACGATCTAGGAGTAGACCTCACAGGCCTGGGTGGAAAAGTGCTCACCC
>DASTXN010000180.1:0-17763 GCA_035765515.1 Jatrophihabitantaceae bacterium
CGCAGCAGCAGGGACGACAGCCGCTCGGACTTCGCGACGCTGGCCGTGCCGACGAGCACCGGCTGGCCCTTCTCGTGCCGCTCGGCGATGTCGTCGATGACGGCGGAGAACTTGGCGTCCTCGGTCTTGTAGATCAGATCCGTCTGGTCCATGCGGATCATCGGCTTGTTCGTCGGGATGGGCACCACGCCGAGCTTGTAGGTCTGGTGCAGCTCGGCCGCCTCGGTCTGGGCGGTACCGGTCATGCCGGAGAGCTTGTCGTACAGGCGGAAGTAGTTCTGCAGCGTGATCGTGGCCAGCGTCTGGTTCTCCTGCTGGATCGGCACGCCCTCCTTGGCCTCGATCGCCTGGTGCATGCCCTCGTTGTAGCGGCGGCCGTGCAGCACGCGGCCGGTGAACTCGTCGACGATCAGGACCTCGCCGTTGGTGACGATGTAGTCCTTGTCGCGCTTGAAGAGTTCCTTGGCCTTCAGGGCGTTGTTCAAGTAGCCCACGAGCGGGGTGTTGGCAGCCTCGTACAGGTTCTCGATGCCGAGCTGGTCCTCGACGAACGCGACGCCCGCCTCGGTGACGGCGACGGTGCGCTTGCCCTCTTCGACCTCGTAGTGCTCGTCGCGGTGCATGCGCGGCACGATGCGCGCGAACTCCAGGTACCAGCGCTGGTTCTCCTCGGCCGGCCCGGAGATGATCAGCGGGGTACGGGCCTCGTCGATGAGGATCGAGTCGACCTCGTCCACGATCGCGTAGTGGTGGCCGCGCTGGACCAGGTCGTCCAGCGACCACGCCATGTTGTCGCGCAGGTAGTCGAAGCCGAACTCGTTGTTGGTGCCGTAGGTGATGTCGCAGGCGTAGGCGGCCCGGCGCTGGTCGGGGGTCAGGTCGTTGAGGATCTTGCCGACGGTCAGGCCCAGGAAGCGGTGGACGCGTCCCATCCAGTCGCCGTCGCGGCTGGCCAGGTAGTCGTTGGTGGTGACGATGTGCACGCCCTCGGCGGGCAGCGCGTTGAGGTACGCGGGCAGCGTGGAGACCAGCGTCTTGCCCTCACCGGTCTTCATCTCGGCGATGTTGCCGAGGTGCAGGGCGGCACCACCCATCAGCTGCACCTTGTAGTGGAACTGGCCGAGGGTGCGCCGCGCCGCCTCGCGCACGACCGCGAACGCCTCCGGCAACAGGTCGTCCAGCGACTCGCCGTCGGCCAGGCGGGCCCGGAACGTGTCGGTCATCGCGCGCAGTTCGGCGTCGGTCAGGTCGACATAGTCGTCCTCGAGCGTCTCGATGTGATCGGCGATCGTCGAAAGACGCCGGACCATCTTGCCTTCACCGGCACGCAGAATCTTGGCTAACACCACGGCGGCCATGGTACGGGGTCTGGCAGGCTGAGCCGCCGTGGGAACCTTCGCAGGCCTCGAGCTGGACGATCTAGTACTGCGCGGGCCGCGCCTGACGCTGCGCCCGTGGTGCCGCGCGGACGCGTCCCGCGTCCAAGAGATCATGCAGGACCCGGCGATGCCCGAGTTCCTCGCCGTGCCCGTCCCGTACACCTACGAGGTCGCGCTGCGGTTCGTGACCGAGCTGGGTGACGAGGGCCGCCGCGACGGCACCGGTATCGGCTGCGCGGTCGTGGAAACGGCGACCAGGCGCGTGGTCGGGTCCGCGGCGCTGCGGCTGACCGGCGAGAAGGACGTCGGCTACTGGATCGCGCGCGACGCGCAGGGCAACGGCTACGCGGCCGAGGCCGTGCGCGTGTTGGTCGACTGGGCGTTCGAGCACGCGCTGCGCCGCGTCCAGCTGCTGTGCGACGTCCGCAACGTGGCGTCGGCCCACACCGCGCTCGCCGCGGGATTCCGCTACGAGGGCGCGATCCGCGATCACCTGCTCCGCCCGCTGGACGCGAACGCCGAGCCCCGGGTCAGCGACCTGGCCTGGTTCGGCCGGCTGGCGAGCGAATCCGGTGACCCGGTCCCACCCGCGTTCACCCCGCTGCCCCGCGAGGGACTGAGCGACGGGGTGATCCGGCTGCGTGCCATGCGACCGGAGGACGCGGACGGCTACCGCGAGCAAGCGTCCGACCCGGTCACGCTCGCGTTCAGCTTCGGCGGGGAGCCGATGAGCGCGGACGCGGCGCGCCGCAGCGCCGACCGGGCCGGCCTGGACTGGCTGGTGGGCCGGGCCGCGACTATGACGATCGAGGACGTCGCGACGGGTAGCTTCGCCGGCGATCTGCACCTGCGGCACGCCGGACCGCCCGGCGTGGGCGGCATCGGCTACGGCGTGCACCCGGACTTCCGCGGGCGCGGCTACACCGCTCGCGCCCTGCGGCTGCTCGTGCCGTGGGCGTTCGGGCCAGGTGGCTTCGGCCGGCTCGAACTCGGCGCGAAGACCAGCAACGTCGCCTCCCAGAAGGCCGCGCTGGCGGCCGGCTTCGAACCGGACGGGGTCCGCGCCGGCCGCCTGCGCAACGCCGACGGCAGCTATGCCGACGAGGTGCGCTTCGCGCTGATCAATCCGTCAGTCTGATCAGCCCGTAGTCGTAGGCGTGCCGGCGGTAGACCACGCTGGGGCGTCCGCTGTCGGCGTCACTGAACAGGTAGAAGTCGTGCCCGACGAGTTCCATCTCGAACAGCGCCTGGTCGACCGTCATCGGCTTGGCCGGGTGCTCCTTCTCGCGCACGATCCGTCCGGGCCCGCCCTCGTCCAGGCCGTCGTCGGCCTCGGCGCGGTGGCCGTTCAGGGAGGTCTGCGCGATTTCGTCGGCGTCGGCGGCAACCGCCGCGATGGACGGCGGGGTGCGCCGGCCGTGATGCACCCGCCGGCGGTCTGCCGCCTGCCGCAGCCGGCGTTCCAGCCGCTCGACAGCGATGTCGAGTGCCTTGTAGAAGTCCTCCGCGCACGCCTCGCTGCGCACGACCGGCCCGCGGGTGCGGCAGGTCATCTCCACGTGCTGACAGCGGGTGTTCTGGCGCGGGTTGCGTTCGTGGGTGAGTTCCACATCCACACGGATGATCTTGCCGTCGTAGCGTTCGAGCTTGATCAGTTTCTCGGCGACGTGCTGCCGGAAATGGTCAGGAACCACGACGTTGCGACCGTGGACGACGATCTCCGTGCGCCCACTCGCGACATCCGTGACGGTTTCCATGCGACCTCCACCAGTGCGTTGCGGCGCGCTCGCACCGTGCGGGCCGGGTACTTCGCCCGGATCCACGGGTCGGGTACGCCTACTCGGTCAGGTCATCCCCACGGTAGACGTCGGCTCGACGGCCCGCCAGAGCACACGGCGAGTCGGCTAGAACCGGCGAGGGGTTGCGGCGACCACGGCCGCAACGGGCTCGGCCCAACCCGCGGATTCCAGGGCGCGCACCGCCTCGCGCAGGGTCGCTCCGGTGGTGACGATGTCGTCCACGACGACCGGACGGCGCCCACCAGGCCCGCGGGTGGCAGCGAAAGCGCCGGCCAGGTTGGCCGCGCGCTCGCCACGGCCGAGCCCTGCCGAATCGAGCACCTCGTGGTCGAGCCGCAGCGCACGGGACACCGGTAGGCCGGTCGCCCGTGACGCGACGCGTGCCAGCCGCAGCACGTGATCGCCGCCCCGCTCGCGCCGGGCCCGCGCGGCGGACGGGACCGGCACCAGGCAGGCCGGGGCCGCGCCTTCCCATACCCCCACCACGGCGGCCGCGAGCAGCGTGCCGAGCGGCCGGGCCAGCTCGGTGCGGCCACGCTCCTTGTACGCGATCAGCGCGGCGCGCAGCCCGCTCTGGTAATCGCCCGCGGCGACGACGGTCAGGCCGCCCACGAGGGACGGCCGGGGCGGCCCACCCGGGCGGCAGGCCGCGCACAGCACGGCACCGGGACGCCGGCACCCCGCACACGCGTGCGGCAGCACCAGTTCACCGACGGCATCGAGCAGGTCGAGCAGAGGCACGGATCGAGCCTGGGCCGCGAACCGTCGCTCCGCCAGGCCGGCACGGAAGCTGTGGACGCCGGCCGGGGCCGTCCACAGCGTGGAATCGCTACTCGACGTACACCGGGTTCGTGCCGTAGGTGGGTCCGTTGCCCAGGCCGGCCCAGGTGCCGTTGCTCTGCACCCAGACCGCGCCCCCCGCCGATACCGCCGCGACGGTGCCCGGGGCGACCGTAATGCTGTCCAGCCCGGGCGGCAGGTTGCCGATACCGAGCGAGGTCCACAGCGAGCCGTCCGCGTGCACCTCGTAGACGCTCGGATCCCCACTGCTGACGTCGTGGCCGACGGCGAGCAACAGCGACTGGTCGTTCCACGACGCGTCCATCAGCGATACGCCGTCCGGGCTGATCGGGTGCAGGTCCGTGACGCGCACCGACGTGGGCGCGCGGGCGATGGTGCCGATCCAGAGCTGGCCGTGTTCCTTCGCGCCGTCGATCACGAGCGCGACGCGGGCGCCCTCGGGACTGAACCGGACGGACCGGATCCGTCCGCTCGCCGTGGCCGACCGGAAGGCGATCGGTACTCGTGTCGCGTGCCCTGCCCCGTTGAGGCGATACAGCATCTTGCCGTCGCCGATCCACACCTCGTCGACGTCGGGGGCCCACGACGGTCGGGACAGCTGGCCACGCACTCTCGTCGGGTGCAGCGCGGCGCCGGTCTGGCCGAGGAGCAGCGTGGCGTCGTCGGGCGCGCCGGTGGTGCCCGCAACCAGCAGCCGGCTGCTCGTCGTCGAAGACGCGAGCGCGACTGAGGTCAGGTTGTTCGACTGGCTGCCGAGCGGTCCCGGCATCGGCCTGACCTCGTCGTCGTACACCGCGCCCTGGTCGACGTAGTACAGCTTGGGCGACTGCGGCGCGGGGAGGTACTGGGCGCGGAACTGGTCCGCGTCGAATGTGGCCGACCCGATCTGCGGGATCACGACCGGCTGGCCGGCGTCGGTGATCCGCATGCGCGCGTTGCGAGCTGCCTGATCGAGCGTCAGCGCGACCTGAGCGGCCATCAGGTTCTTTGTGTTCGCGTTGAGCTGGTTGGCGCCGGGCAGGTCCACGGCGAGCGTCTGGCCGCTAGTGGCCACCTTGACCTGGCTACCGCTGGGCACGCTGGGCAAAGCACTGCTCAACGAGTTCGGCTGCACGATGAGCTGGTCCATCAGCCAGTTCGCGAGCAGGCTGGTATCCGTTAGCGACGTGTAACGGGGTACGGGCACGAGTCGCTGCTCGTTCTGGTCGAAGAAGTAGATCGACTTCGGTGCGCCGTAGTACTGCGTGAATTGTGTCGCGGTAAGCAGCAGACCCGCCTGTAAGGGCGCGTCGATACGCCACTGTCCCTTTACCTTCTTCAGCCCGATGGTCTCTTGGAACTTCACGCCGCCGCCGCCGGAGCCGTCGCCCTGCAGGCTCGGTGTGTACGCGCCGGTGTCGTCCAGCGTGCCGATCTCGTGCCCGGTCACGGTCACCGTGTTGTCGGTGAACACGCCAACCTGCTCCCGGTCGAGGATCGTGGCACCGGCCGAGTCCGACCAGCGGCTCTGCTCCTCCGGCGTCAGGAACGCGCGTGCGGCGGAGTGGTGCTCGTCGTTCGACGCGTTGTTGAACAGGAAGTCGTGAACGATGCCGCTCGGGTCGCGCCCTGCCTGCGGCGTGATCACTGCCTGCTGCGGCTCCTCAACGACAGACTGGACGATCTGCGGATCGCTCGAGCGTGGCACCCCGGTGCACGCCGCGGGCAGCACGGACGCAACAAGCAGCACGGCGGCGAACGCGACCCGGCGCGGGACGGGAGCCCTCACGCGTCCTCCTCCTCGAACGCGAACGCGTCCGCGTCGTGCACGTCCTCATCCGGCACGAGCGGCAGCGGCGAGGCCAGCAGCGTGTGGCCGGCGACCCGCGGCAGGGTCAGCCGGAACTGCGCACCCTTGCCGCGCTCGCCCCAGGCCTGTAGCCAGCCGTCGTGCAGGCGCGCGTCCTCGAGGCTGATGGCCAGACCCAGTCCGGTGCCGCCGGTGAGCCGGCTGCGTGACGGATCACCGCGCCAGAACCGGTTGAAGACCAGGCCGGCCTCCCCGGGACGCAGGCCCACGCCGTGATCGCGCACGGTCACCGCGACCGCGTCGGCATCGGCACCCACCGTGATCTCCACCGGCTTGCCCTCGCCGTGGTCCAGCGCGTTTCCGACCAGGTTGCGCAGGATGCGTTCCACGCGCCGCGAGTCCATGTCCACCGGCACCGGCTCGTCGGGCAGGTTGACCACCAGATCGGAGCCCTGCCGTTCGGCCAGCAGCCGCGACGCCTCGACGGTCGCCTGGACGACACCGCGCAGGTCGGCGGTCTCGGACTCCAGCCGGGCGACACCGGCGTCGTACCGCGAGATCTCCAGCAGGTCGCCGAGCAGCGACTCGAACCGGTCCAGCTCGGCGTTGAGCAGCTCGACCGAACGCGCCAGCGCCGGCGGGAACTCGTCCCGGTGCGCGTGCAGCAACTCGGAGGCCATCCGGATCGTGGTCAGCGGCGTGCGCAGCTCGTGCGAGACGTCGCTGGTGAAGCGCCGCTGCAGGCGGGACAGGTCCTCCAGCCGCCGGATCTGCCGCTGCAGGCTGCCGGCCATGTCGTTGAACGAGCGGCCCAGCCGGGCGATGTCGTCCACACCGTGGACGCGGATGCGCTGCGACAGGTCACCCGCTGCCAGTCGCCCGGCCGTCTGCGACACGACGCGCACCGGACGGACCACCTGGCGGGTGACGAGCAGCGCGATGCCGACGACCAGCAGCACGAGCGCGAGCCCGGACACCGCGACCGTCCGCTGCACGAGCGCGATCGTCTGCTCCTCGGCCGTCAGCGGGAACAGGTAGTACAGGTCGAGCACACCGGTCCGGGCGGAGACGGGTTCGCCGACGATCAGGCCGGGCACGGTCCGGTCGCCGTCACGCACCGGCGCGTACTGGACGGCGAGATTGCTCCGCTGGACGAGCCGGCGCAGGCCGTCCGGGATGTCCACCGACGGCGTGATCTCGTTGGCGGACGTCGACGACTCGGACTCGATCGCGGTCGTGAACAGGCCGGCGCTCTGCCCGTTCGCGGTCAGGTCCGCGGTGATCTTGGTACGCGCGGCCTCCACGTCCCCGGGCACGCTGGTGTCCGTCTCGGCCAGCGACGTACGCGCCGACTCCTGGCCGAGCCGGGCCTGCCCGATCGCGGCGTTGCGCTTGGCCTGCAGCACGCCGCCGGCCACCTGATCGACGATGAACACGCCGATCACCACGACCGCGACACCCGTGATCACCAGGGTGGTCGCGGCGACGCGCAGCTGCAGCGAGGTCTGCCAGGCGCGCACGGCGGCGTCGGCAGCGAGCTTGATCGGGTGCAGGATGCGTCGGTACAGCCAGCTCGTCGTGCCGGTGGTTCGCTCGCCAACTTTCACGGCGGTCCGGCTTTGTATCCGACGCCGCGCACCGTGAGCACGACCTCGGGCCTCTCCGGATCGCGCTCGACCTTCGAGCGCAGCCGCTGCACGTGCACATTGACCAGCCGGGTGTCCGCCGCGTGGCGGTAGCCCCACACCTGCTCGAGCAGTACCTCGCGGGTGAACACCTGACGGGGCTTGCGGGCCAGCGCGACCAGCAGGTCGAACTCCAGCGGCGTCAGCGCCACCGGCCGCCCGTCGCGGCTGACCTGGTGCGCCGGCACGTCGATCGTCACCGGCGAGTCGGCCGGCCCGATCGTCAGCTGCTCGCTGACCAGGTTCTCGTGATGCCGCAGCCGGGCGCGCATCCGCGCGACGAGCTCCTTGGGCTTGAACGGCTTGACCACGTAGTCGTCCGCCCCTGACTCCAGACCCAGCACCACGTCCACCGTGTCGCTCTTGGCCGTGAGCATGATGATCGGCGTGCCGCTCTCGGCCCGGATGCCGCGGCACACGTCGATGCCGGACATCCCCGGCAGCATGAGGTCCAGCAGCACGATGTCGGGCTTGCTCTCGCGGAACGCCTGCATGGCGCGGCTGCCGTCGGCGACGAAGGACGGCTCGAAACCGTCGGTACGCAGCACGATGCCGAGCATCTCGGCGAGGGCGGAATCGTCGTCCACGACCAGCACACGGGGCTTCACGCCCCTATGGTGGCACCCCGACCCGTGAACCCGGCGGACCCTGCGGTGCCGGTAGCGGCGAACCGTCCGATTCCGGTGCGAAGATGGCCCGCATGACATGGCCCGGACCCGGATACCTGCCGCCGGCGCCACGTCCGGGCTGCGTGCCGCTGCGTCCGCTCGGGGTGAGCGACATCCTGGACGGCAGCTTCACCATGATCCGCCGCAATCCGCGGGTGACCCTCGGGCTGTCCGCGGTCGTCGCCTCGGCGCAGGTGCTGCTCGTCGCGCTGCTCGAACTGCTGTCGTTCGCCGCGTTCGGCAACATCGACGTCACGAGCTCGAGCGACCCGAACGCGAGCACCGGCCTCGGTCCGCTGCTGGGCGACGAGAGCGTGCAGTTCGTCGGGCTGATCGTCAGCACGCTGCTCGGCGCGGTGCTGACCGGCATGCTCACTGCGGCGATCACCCAGGACGTCCTCGGTGTCCGGCTGGACATCCGGCAGGCGTGGGCGTCCGCGCGGCCCCGGCTGGGCGCGCTGATCGCGATCGCGCTGATCACCACGATCCTCGAGTTCCTCGGGCTGCTGTTCTTCCTCGCGCCGGGCATCTGGCTGTGGGGCGTGTGGGCAGTGTCCGTCCCGGCGTTGATGGTGGAGGGGACGGGCGTGCGTGCTGCGCTGCGCCGGTCGCGGCAACTGGTGCGCGGGACGTTCTGGCGGGTGTGGGGCATCCGCGCGCTCGGCGCCCTGATCGTGCAGGTGGTCAGCGTGTTCATCGCCGCGCCGTTCGCGATCGCCGGCGTCGTCGTCGACAGCGACACGTTGTCGGCATCCAGCGGCAGCAACCACATCCCGTTCGCGTTCGTCGTGCTCACCGCACTCGGTTCAGCCGTCGCCGCCACGTTCGTCGCACCGGTGCGCGCCGGCATCGACGCGCTGTTGTACGTCGACCTGCGCATGCGCAAGGAGGGGCTGGACATCGTGCTGCAGCAGTCCCTGTACGCGCGACCGGTACAGCCCGCGCCCCCGCGGACCGCGTTCTGATGTGGCTGTCCGGTCCGGGGCCGGTGCCGAGTCCGGTGCGCGGTCCCGATGCGCGTCAGGCCGTCGTGGACCAGCTGCGCAAGGCCGAGTACCACCGCGACGACCAGAGCTTCCTCGGCCACGCATGGGATTGGCTGCTCGATCGCCTCGACGCGCTGTTCAGCGGCTCGCCCGGCGCGAACACGTTGCTGGTGCTGCTGGTGATCGTCGCGGCGGTCGTGATCCTCGCGGTGGTTCGCGCCGGCGTGCCACGGCGGACGGCGCGGCGCTCGTCCGCGGCCGACCCGCTCGCACCCCAGCCGGACGTCGACCACCGGCAGCTGGCGCTGGCCTTCAGTGCGCGCGGCCAGCGGGCGGAGGCGCTGCGCGAGTGGCTGCGCGCGGCGGTGGCCGGCGTCGAGGAGCGCGGCGTGCTGCTGCCGCGTCCTGGACGGACCGGCGCGGCGCTCGCTCGCGAGGCCGGTCCGCTACTACCGGACGCGGCCGGCGACCTGGCCGCGGCCGCGACGGCGTTCGACGAGGTGTGGTTCGGCGGACGCGCGGCCACCGACGCCGACGTAGCGGCCGCGCGGTCGGCCGCCGAGGCGATCGACCGGGCCACCGCGCGACGACCATCCGCAGTGCGATGAGCGCGCGCCGTGTGGTGAGCGCGCGCAGGCTCTGGGCAATCGTCGGGATCGTGCTGATCGCGGCGGCTGTTCTCGTCGCGCTCACCCGGCCGGGTTCGGACCGCGCGCTCGACCCGTCCTCGCCGGCATCCGGAGGCGGCAAGGCGCTGGCCACCGCGCTGCGCGGCTACGGCGTTCGCGTGCACACGAGCACCGATCCGTCCGAGGTGCGCGGGCAGATCGTGGTGGTCGAGCCGCAGGACTACTCAGCGCGGCAACTGCGCGCGCTCGCGGCCCGCGGCGAGCTGGTGATGTTCGGCGACGGTGGGTCCGCGCTGATCGCGCTCGGCACCCCGGCGCATCCGCTCGGAACACTCGGCGGGCGCGCGGCGCCGGGCTGCGACTGGCCGGGTGCCGTCGCGGCCGGTCCGGTCGACCTGCCCGACGGCACCGAGACCTACACCGCACCCGGCGTGCAGTCCTGCTACGGCGGCACGGTGCTGCGCGGCAGCGGCTGGACGCTGCTCGGCTCGTCCGCACTGCTGCGCAACGACACGGTCGCCCGCACCGGCGTCGCCGCCCTGGACGTGAACGCGATCAGCGCCGACCGCGCCGTCCACGACGTCACGTGGCTGCTGCCAGGGACCTCGGCACGGGGCGAGCAGGCCGCACCGACGGTGTGGGCGCTGTTTCCGGACGGGGCCAGGCGCGCGTTCGTCTGGCTGATCGTGCTCGGCGTGCTGCTCGTCGCGTGGCGGGCGCGGCGCCTTGGTCGTGTGGTGAGCGAACCGCTGCCCGTCCTCGTACGCGCCGCGGAGATCGTCGAGGGGCACGGGCGGCTGTACCACCGGGCGGGAGCGCGTGAGCGGGCCGCTACGGCGTTGCGCGCCGGCGCGATCGGCCGGCTGACCACCGCCCTGCACCTGCCGCGGAGCACCCCGCCGTCCGAACTGGTCACCGCGGTCGCGCTGCGGACCGGGCGCCCGCCCGACGAGGTGGGCGCGCTGCTGCTCGGGGCGCCGCCGCCTGATGACGCGGCGCTGATAGAACTGGCCACGGCGCTGGACGACCTACAGGGGAGCTCATGACCGATCCGCGCGAGGCAATGCACCGGCTGCGCGCCGAGGTGGCTAAGGCGGTCGTCGGCCAGGACCCGGCGGTGACCGGCGTGCTGGTCGGGCTGTTGTGCCGCGGGCACGTGCTGGTCGAGGGCGTTCCCGGTGTCGCGAAGACGTTGCTGGTGCGCGCGCTCGCCGCGGCGTGCGAGCTGTCGACGACGCGCATCCAGTTCACCGCGGACCTCATGCCCGGCGACGTCACGGGTTCGCTGATCTACGACGGGACCAGCGGGCGTTTCGAGTTCCGCGAGGGCCCGGTGTTCACGAACCTGTTGCTCGCCGACGAGATCAACCGCACGCCGCCCAAGACGCAGTCCGCGCTGCTCGAGGCGATGGAGGAGCGGCAGGTCACCGTGGAGGGCCACCCCCGGGCGCTGCCCGAACCGTTCTGCGTGATCGCGACACAGAACCCGGTCGAGCACGAGGGCACGTACCCGCTGCCGGAGGCACAGCTGGACCGCTTCCTCGTCAAGGTGACGATGCCGCTGCCCGATCGCGACACGGAGGTGCGGGTACTTGCGGCGCACGCGAACGGCTTCGATCCGCGCGATCTCGTCGCGGCCGGCGTCACGCCCGTTGCCTCCGCCGCGGATCTTGCGGCGGCGTCCGCTGCGGTTCGGGCGGTGCGGATCGACCCTGCGGTGCTCGCGTACATCGTCGAACTGGCCCGGGCCACTCGCGCCGCGCCGTCGGTCTCGCTGGGCGTCTCGCCGCGCGGGGCGACGGCGCTGCTGGCCACCTCGCGCGCGTGGGCCTGGCTGTCCGGGCGGGAGTTCGTCACGCCGGACGACGTGCAGGCGCTGGCGCGGCCGACGTTCCGCCACCGCATCTCGCTGCGGCCGGAGGCGGAGCTGGAGGGCACCACCGTGGACGCCGTCCTCGAGTCGGTGCTGGCCTCGGTACCCGCCCCCCGCTGATCATGCTCAAATCCCGCTTCAAATCCCGGTTCAATTCCCGCCGAGTGGCGCGTTTCCCCTCTGAGTGGCGCGATATTTCGCGCCACTCGGCACCGGAACGCGCCACTCGCGGGAGGTGTTCACCATGTTGATCACGGGACGATTGGTCGCCCTCGCGGCGTTGGGGCTCGCGCTCGCGTGGGCATCGGCGGCCGTCGCGCTCTGGTACGCCGTCGCGCTTATGCTGCTGACCGGGGTGGACGTCCTGCTGGCCGCGCGGCTGTCGGCGATCCGCATCGTGCGCGCGCCGTCACGTCCCGTCCGGTTGGGCGAGCGGACGCCGGCGGTGCTGTACCTGACCAACACCGGCCCGCGCACCCTGCGCGGCCTCGTCCGGGACGCGTGGGTTCCGTCCGCCGGAGTCGAGCCGCGCGTGCAGTCGGTTCTGCTACGTCCGGGTGCACGGACGGCGGTAACCAGCACGCTCGCGCCGACCCGTCGCGGCGAGCGCGCAGCGGTTGAAGTGACGCTGCGCGCGTACGGGCCGGTCGGGGTCGCGGCCCGGCAGCGTCGGTTCACCGTGCCGGGCACGGTGCGCGTGCTGCCGCAGTTCGACTCGCGCCGCTTCCTGCCGGAGAAGCTCTCGCGGCTGCGTCGCCTGGACGGCTCCGTGCTGGTGCGCCAGCGCGGCCGCGGCAGCGAGTTCGACTCGCTGCGCAGTTACGTGATCGGCGACGACGTCCGCTCCATCGACTGGCGGGCGAGCGCGCGCTCGCGGGACGTGGTCGTGCGCACGTGGCGTCCCGAGCGGGACCGGACGCTCGTGCTCGTCGTCGACACCGGACGGGCGTCGGCCGCCCGGCTCGGCGACGAGCCCCGGCTGGACGCCGCCCTCGACGCCTGCCTGCTGCTCACCGCCGTCGCCGCGCGCGCCGGTGATCGGGTGGCCCTGGTTGCAGCGGACGTGGCCGTCCGGGCGCGGCTCGGTCCGACCGGCGGCAGCGATGCGCTGCCGAAGATCGTGAACGCGTTGACGCCGCTCGAGCCCGCTCTGGTCGAGACCGATCCGCAGCTGCTCGCCGCCGAGGTGCTGCGGCAGGTGAGCAAGCGCAGCCTGGTCGTGCTGTTCGGTTCGCTGGACACGGCTGCGGATACCGGCCTGCTGCCGGCAGCACGCGCGATCGCCGCGCGGCACGAGCTGGTGGTGGCGTCGGTGGCCGACCCAGCAATCGCCCGCCTGGCCGCCGCGCGGTCGGATGCCGTCGATGTCTACACGGCCGCCGCTGCCGAGCTGGCAGCGTCCACACGGCGCCGTGTCGTCGAGCAACTGCAGGTGATCGGGGCTGCGGTCGTCGACGCGCCGGCGGACGTCTTCGCCTCGCACGTCGCCGACGCATACCTGAACCTCAAGGCAGCCGGCAGGCTCTAAGCCACGGGAACGACGTCCTCGCGCTCGGCCGCTTCCAGGTCTCCGGTCGCGCCGGCCTGCGCGCCGCGGCGTCCGAGGACGATCACGTAGGCCAGGAAGGCGAGTTCCGCGAGTGCACCGATGGCGATGCGGGCCGCCGTCGGCAGGCCGGAAGGCGTCACGAATGCCTCAAGAACCCCGGAGACGAGCAGCACGCCGGCGAGCCCGAGCGCTACCACTGCGGCCGTCCGTCCCGCCTCGGCGAGTGCGCGACCACGCGGCAAGTCGCCCGGTGCGACCCACGCCCAACCGGTGCGCAGGCCGATGCCCGCGGCGGTGAAGACGGCGGTCAGCTCCAGCATCCCGTGCGGCAGGATCAGCCCGAAGAACACGTTCGCCTTGCCCGCTCCGAGCATCGCGCCACCGACCACGCCGAGATTCAGCGTGTTCTGCCACATCACGTAGAGCGTTCCGACGAGTGTCACGCCGAGGAACAGCGCGACGGCCGCGACGACCGCGTTGTTCGTCCAGACCTGCGCCGCGAACGCTCGGGCCGGGTGCTCGGAGTAGTAGTCGCTGAACTGGCGATTCACCAAGCTGCGCAGATCGGCTGAAGACAGCAGCCGGGTGAGCCGTTCGGGATGGTGCTGCAGCCACAACATCATCGCGGCCGCGACGGCGAGATTCGCCGCAGCCATGCCGACCGACCAGCGCCACGTCCGGTACACCGCCGTCGGGAACGTGACCGTAATGCCGCGGCCCAGCGCCTCCCACCCGGTCGTCCTCCCGCCCCGAACCGCCGCGGCCCGGCCGCGCGCGAGCAGGCCGGACAGTCGCGCCGCAAGCACCGGATCCGGCGTGCGCGACTGGACGAGCGACAGTTGGGTGGCGACCTGGCGATACAAGGCGACCAACTCGTCGGCCTCGGCCGCGGACAGTCGCCGTCGCCGGCTCAGCGACTCGAGGCGGTGCCACTGGCCGCTGTGGCTGGCGATGAAGGCGTCGACGTCCACGGTGCCGCCGAGTCTAGGGGCATCGGTTCCAGCGCCGATTGCTTCTTCTTGGCAGCGCCGGCGGGGGCTTGTCGTTCACTTGGGTTGCGCTGCCGGCGTCTGTTTCAGCGCTGGTTGCTTTCCTTCGGCGGCGACGGCGGGCGGCTGGTCTTTCCCTTGGCTCGCGCTGCCGGCCGTCCGTTCCGGCGCTGGTTGCTTCTTCTCGCGGCGACGACGGAAGCTCGTCGTGCGGTGGGTTGCGCTGCCGGCTGTCCGTTCCAGCGCTGCTTGCTTCTCTTGGCGGCGACGACGGGCCGCTTGTCGTTCGGTCGGTTCCACTGCCGGGCTGCGGTTGCTGCTCGGTCGCTTGTCTTTGGCGGCGACGGCGGTGTGGTTCCGATCTTGGTTGCGTGTTGTCTCCGGATTACGTTCCAGCTCTGCCCGGTGAGAGCGTGCGGCCGGAATCTCCTTGCGAAATAAGGGGAAAATCCTTCCGCAAGGGTTGACAGCGGGCGATCCGGGACTACAATCGAATGTATGCACGAATCGGTCTCGACACTCGACGCGGGCACTGCCGCGCTCACGGGGCTGATCGCCACCCTGCGCGACCTGCCCGCTGGCGCCGATGATGCTGTGCTGATCGACCAGATCCGCGCCTTGGAGGAACTCAAGTCCGCAGTGGCCGCGACCCAGGCACGCCTGACCGCCCGATTCGCCGCCTCGCAACGGCAGGCACAGCTGGACGCCGGCGTTCCCGCCGAACGCGCCGACCGGGGCATCGCCGCGCAGATCGGTCTTGCCCGCCGGATGTCGCACTTCCAGGCCCGCCGCTACGTCGGCTGGGCGAAGATCCTCACCACCGAACTCCCCGCCACGTTCGCGCAGCTGCAGGCCGGCAAGACATCCGAGTGGCGGGCGATGCTCGTGGCCCGGGAAACCGCCTGGCTGTCCCGCGAACACCGGGCGCAGGTGGATACCGAACTCGCACCCCGGCTCGAAGCGCTGGGTGACAAGCGGGTCGAGGCCGAGGCGAAGAGGGCCGCCTGCCGGATCGATCCGTCCGGGTTCGTGAACCGGCTCAGCAACTCCGGCAACGACCGGCGCGTCACGCTGCGGCCCGCGCCGGACGCCATGACGAGGTTGACTGCGCTGCTCCCGGTCGCGCAAGGTGTCGCCGTCTACGCAGCACTGTCCCGGCACGCCGACACGAACATCGCGTCGGGCGATGAGCGCGGGCGGGGTCAGGTCATGGCCGACACGCTCGTGGAACGCGTCACCGGACAAACCACCGCCGAGCAGGTGCCCGTCGAGGTCAACCTCGTCATCGACACCGACACCCTCCTCGGTGACGGAACCGAACCCGCCCTGATCGACGGCGTCCCCATCCCCGCCGCGACCGGCCGCGAGCTCGCCCTACGCCCGGACGCACCCCGCTGGCTGCGCCGCCTCTACACCCACCCGGAAACCGGCGACCTCGTCGCCATGGACAGCAAACGGCGACTGTTCACCACCGGACAGCGCAAGTTCATCGCCCTGCGCGACCAGGTCTGCCGCACCCCCTGGTGCGAAGCACCCATCCGACACACCGACCACACCCACCCCGCCCAACGGGGCGGACCCACCAGCCTGGACAACGGCGGAGGACTGTGCGTCGCCTGCAACATCGCCAAACAAGCCCCCGGCTGGCACGCCCGACCCGGACCCGCCGGACGAATAGACCTCATCACCCCCACCGGCCACCGCTACACCAGCCGGCCACCAACCCTGCCCGGCGCACGGCAGAAACGCTCACCGCTCGAGCAGCAGCTCCTCATCGAACTGCGCCGCCACGCGGCATAGGCACGGCCGCGTCCCGGCTACTGTCTGCGCTGTGAGTTCCGCCGATCGCGCGCCGGCGCCGGACCTCGTCTCCGGCGAGGGCGTCGCGCTGCAACTGCCGCGCGCCAGAATCGGTTCCCGCCTGGTCGCCACGCTCATCGACGTCGTGATCCAGATTCTCGGCGCGCTCGTGCTGATCTTCATCACGTCGGCCCTCACCAGCGGCACCGACCCGGCCGCAGCGGCAGCGCTGATAGTGACCGAAGCGGTCCTGGTGATCGCGGGTTACCCGATCCTGACCGAATGGCTGAACCACGGACGGACGTTCGGCAAGGCCGCGCTGGGCCTGCGCGTGGTCCGCGACGACGGCGGGCCGATCTCGTTCCGGCAGGCACTGGTCCGCGGCCTGGCCAGCTTGGTGCTGGAGAAACCCGGCCTCGGCTTCCCAGTAACGACCTCGGCAGGCCTGCTCACCGCGCTGTTCAGCGAACGCAGCAAGCGACTCGGCGACCTCATGGCCGGCACCTTCGTGATCTACGAGCGGGGCGGACCGCAGCGCAGCATCGCGCCTCAGCACTTCACCGTTCCGTACCCGCTGCAGCCGTGGGCGATGGCACTGGACCTCAACCGGCTGGACGACCACCTGGCCCTCGCCGTCAGGCAGTTCGTGATGCGCGCCCACCAGATGACCCCTGCCGCGCAACACGCACTGGGCGAGCGCCTGCGCGCCCAACTCGAAGCCGTCACCGCACCGCCGCCACCACCGGGTACGCCGACCCCGCTCGTGCTGACCACCGTGCTTGCCGAACGCCGCCGGCGGGCCGACCTGCGCGCGGCCACCCCGCCGGCGTACCGCCCGCCCGCCCCGCCGCCAACCACGCCACGACCGCCGACGGACGGGACAGGATTCGCCCCGCCCGCCTGAGCGAATCGGCATTACGCGCGCCATATCCGGCTGCTGGTACGTATTGCGCAAATGATCACGCTCCATCCTTCGGAGGTGCACGTGCGCAAATCCCGTCTGCTGGCCTCGGCGACCTCGGTGTTCGCCGGCGTCACGGTCCTGCTCGTCGCGCTGATGCCGTCGGCGTCGGCCGCGTCGGCCGTCCATTACGTCGCGCTCGGCGACTCGTACGCGTCCGGTGTCGGCGCCGGCAACTACATCAGCACCAGCGGCAGCTGTGACCGCAGCACCAACGCGTACTCCCAGCTCTGGGCGAACGCGCACGCGCCCGCCAGTTACGTCTCGACGGCATGCTCGGGAGCCAAGACGACGGACGTGACGGCGAACCAACTGAGCCCGCTGAGCTCGACCACCACCCTGGTCAGCATCACGATCGGCGGGAACGACGTGGGTTTCTCCACCGTCATGGAGGACTGCGTCATCTACAGCACGGACACCTGCGTCGCTGAGGTGGACGCCGCGGAGAACAAGGCCCGCACGTCATTGCCGGGCTGGCTGGACACCACCTACAACGCGATCCGCTCGCACGCACCGAACGCCAAGGTGGTCGTCGTCGACTACCCGCGCTTCTATCACGACCTCTGGTACTGCGTCGGGCTCAGCTCGACCGACCGGCAGAAGATCAACGAGGGGGCCGACGTGCTGGACAGCGTGATCTCTGCTGCGGCCACGCGGCACGGCTTCGCGTTCGCCGACGTGCGTGCGGCCTTCGCGAACGGCCATGAGATCTGCGACAGCAATTCGTGGCTGCACTCGGTGGACTGGTCCGACATCAGCCAGAGCTATCACCCGACCGCCGCCGGTCAGTCCGGCGGCTACCTACCCGCCTTCGCCGCTGAGGCCGGTTAGCGCAACGGGCGGGGGGGGGGGGCG
>DASTXN010000181.1:0-23626 GCA_035765515.1 Jatrophihabitantaceae bacterium
AGCGCGGACCAGGCGTTCTACGTCAAGTGCGACGCGGAGACGAACCCGCCGGAGTCCATCGACGAGGGCAAGCTCGTGGTCGAGGTCGGCATCGCGCCGGTCAAGCCCGCCGAGTTCGTCGTGTTCCGCATCAGCCAGCAGAAGCAGATCGCCGCGTAACGGCCGCCCGGCCCAGATTCAGGAGGCACCCTAGATGCCCAACAGCATCATCTCGACCGAGCCGATCGTCGCTCGGAACTTCTTCTTGGACATCCCGGGTGAAAGCACGCTCGTGCTCTCGGGCGTGTCCGGCCTGGACGTCGAGGTCGACGTCGTCCCGCTCTCGCAGAACGGCAAGAACGGCAAGCAGGAGCACATCAAGACGCTCGGCGGCGTTCTCAAGGCGCCGGACATCACCGTCACGCGGATGGCGCCGCAGAACGCCGAGCAGGACCCCTTGTGGAAATGGTTCATGGAGATCCGCGAGAAGGGCTTCATCGATCGCAACGACAAGCGCAAGAACGTCTCGATCGTGCTCTACGACGTCGGCGGCAGCGAGGTCGGCCGGTTCAACCTCTTCAACGTCTGGCCGAGCAAGATCGCCACGGACGCGCTGAGCACCGAGTCCAACGAGCCCATGAAGGAGACGGTCACGCTCGTCTGCGAGCGCGTCGACCGAGTGAAGTGAGCAGTATCGGGTGACCATGAAGACCAGCTACGAGTTCGTGCTGCCACGCGGCTACGTCGACCGCAACGGCCAGGTGCACCGCACCGGACGCATGCGCCTGGCCACAGCACGCGACGAGCTGGAACCGCTGCGCGACCCGCTGGTGTCCGGCCCGGACGACCCGCGGCTGACCATCCTGGTGCTCACCAGGGTGATCGAGCAGCTCGGCGACCTGGAGATGATCACGTCCTATGAGATCGAGGGCCTGTTCGCCGTCGATCTTGCGTTCCTGCAGGATTTCTACGGCGTGATCAACTTCGGCACGCAGGAGGAGTACGAGGCCCTCCTGCAGGCGCAGCAGGACAATCCGCTCGTGGGTGGCTTGGCGACGGAGCAGCAGAGCCCCGCCGCCGAACCCCCGCCTGCAGACGACACGCCGAACCCGTCGGCCGAGCCGGGCCGTCCCTCACTGCGGACGGCCGTCGAGGAGCTCCCGCGGCGGGCGCTGTAGGTGATCGGCCGTGATGCGATATCCGACCGATGCGCTGTGGCAGGAGATCGCCTACCTGGCCTATCACCTGCACTGGCCGCTGGACGATCTGCTCGACCTGGAGCACATGGACCGCGTGCGGATGGTGCGCGCGGTCGTGTCACTGAACGAGCGCGCATGGCAGGCCGTCCGTGACTACGCCCAGTGACGTCACACCCCTCGGCGGTGGCCTGCCCACGGCGAACGCGTTCCTGTTCGAGGTGGACGGCGTAGAGATCGGTGTCTTCCGCGAGGTGCGCGGGCTGTCGGTGACGGTCGGCGTCGAGGAGATCCGCGAGGGCGGCCAGAACGGTTTCGCGCGCAAGGTGCCGGGCCGGTTGCAGTGGCCGCACCTGGTGTTCCGCCGTGGCCTGACCCAGTCCGACGCGCTGTTCGACTGGTTGTCGCGCTCATCCGGCGAGGGATTCGCCAGCAAGGGCAACAAGCTGGTCCGCACGACGGGCGCAGTGACCGCACTGGACTCCTCCGGCCTGCGGCTGCGTGCCTGGGAGTTCATCGACGTGTTCCCCGTCCGCTGGCAGGGACCGGACTTCGAGACCGGTAGCAACACGCCCCTGGAAGAGGAGCTCGAGGTCGCGCACCACGGCTTCAAGTCCAAAACACAGGGCGCGCCGTGATGGACGAGACCGTGAGCGACGCGCAGTTCCGTCTCGGCCGCGAGGTCGCCGGACGGCTGCGGTTCCCCGGCCCCGTCGGCACCGGCCGCGCCGGACGGGACCGGTTGGGCGCGATCGGCGCGAGCACGCACGGCTTGGGCCGCTTCGCAGCCGGCACCGGCCGGTCCGCCGCGATCCGCCGGGCGCTCGCAACGCCCGAGGCCGTTGCGGTGCGTCGGGTGACGACAGCCGCCCCGGTCGCGCCGCCGCAGTGGTGGACGCCCGAGGACCGTCCGGAGCAGGACGCCGCCCTCGCGGTCGCGCGCAGCGGCCTGCCGCCGCGTGGCCTACCGCGGGCCGTGCGCCGTGTGCCCGACGAGAAGAGCTGGACACCCGGCGGGATCGCGGACAGCCTGGTGCCCGCCGAGATCCGGGTGCGCCGCTACGCGGAGGTCTCGGCCGCCGGGTCGGTGGCCGGCGAGACGAAGCTCAGTGCCGCGGCTGCGGCCCGCGCCGCCGCGATCCGGCGCTCGGCAGCGGCAACCACCGCCTCCCCCGCGAGACGGCCGAGCGCGAGCCGGGCGACCGCTGCGACCGCTGCGACTGCTGCGGCTGCTGCGAGCGCGAGTTCGATCCAGCCGGGTTCGGCCGGTTCGAGCCCACCCGCACCGCCGCGAGCGGCCGCGCCCGTGGCGTCTGCGCCGGCAGTCCCGCCTTCCGGTCCGGCCGGTCCGGCCGGTCCGGCCGGTGCGGCGCCCGGCGGGTCGGCCTCGGCTCCCGCGCCGTCCGGTTCGGCACCCACCGGCCCGACAGCACCCCTGCCGGCACGCGGCGGATCCGGGGCCACGCCGGCGGAGGGCGCCGCCACGCCGCGCACCCCTTCGACCGCGCCCGGCGAGCACATCGCCGGAACGAGCACCGCGGACGCGACCACGCCGCCGGGGCCGTCCGCGCTGTCGCGACCGTCTGCATCGTCGGGCCCGGCGTCGAGCGACCCGGCGTCGAGGGGCCCGGCGTCGAGCGGCCCGGCGTCGAGCGGCCCGGCGTCGACCGGCCCGGCAGCCGTCGCCGGCGGGACGATCGCCCGGTCGGCCGCTCCCATCGCGCGATGGCGTGCCACCCCTCCCAGCGCCCGCTTCGTCGCCGCACTGGGCCGAGCGCCCGCCGGCGACACCGCGCTCCAGGCGGACCCGGCGGTATTCACCGACCTGCCCGGCGCGGGCGGGGTCGGCACGTTGCGCCGGGCAACGGTCACCCCGGACGTCCTGCGATCACTCGCGGCGCCGCCGCTGGCGGCACCACCAGCGGGAGGCGTGCGGCAGGGACGGGCCAGGCCCGGTCCGCTGCGCCGCATGCTTGGCCGGCCCGACCTGCTGCGTCCGGCGGTGCCCGCGCATCCCGCCGCGCACCCGCCCGCGGGACCGTTGGTCGTCTCCGCGCAGGAGCCCGTGTCTGCGGCGCCGTCTTCCCCCACGCGCCGACCGGATTCTGGGCCGATTTTTGGTCACGGTGTGGGGCAAGCGGGCCAGCCGTCCGCCATCCGGCGCGCGGTGATTCGCAGCCAGGGTGCCCGGCCCGATCGTCCAGGATCCGGCGCCGCGGTCGAAGGCACAGGCGCCGCGATTGACGGCTCGGCCGCGGACGTGCACGCCGGGCCGGCGGGTGCGGGGACGCCGACAGCGGACGCCGGGCCGGCGGGTGTGGGGACGCCGACAGCGGACGCCGGGATGCGGGAGGCCGCGCGTGCATCGGCGCCGAAGACGCTGCCTTCCCCCACGCGCCGACCGGATTCTGGGCCGATTTTTGGTCGCGGCGTGGGGGGAGCGGGCTCGACGCTCCCGATGAGCGACCAGTTCGCGCTACGCCGCACGCCGCTGCATGCGCGGGACGCCGGTGCGCTGGGCACCGCATTGGTACCGGCCGAACCGATCCGGCCGGCCACGGTCAGCGGCCCGCTCGCGTCCGCACTGCCCGGATCCGTCCCACCGGCGGCGGCTGCGGCTTCCGGCGCCTCCGCGTCCGGGTCGGCACGCGCTGTGCAGCGGGGCGGACACGGCCGATCCGATGGGCGGCGCGCGTCCGGCGCGGCTGCCACCGGTCTCGCGGCCGGACCACTGCGCCGCACCAGTGCCGGTCCGCGCACCGGCGCTGGCACCGGATTCGATGCCGCGCAGCGGACGGCCGACCCGTCGGCGCCGCTCGGACAGCCAGGGGTCTCAGGATCCGTCGTGCCGCCCGCCGCGGCCGGCGGCACGGCGCGCCAGGGCGGCCGGGCGAGCGCGGACGGTTCGCCCGGCGGGTTCGCGGGCCCGCAGCCGGCCTCGTCGCTGCGGCGCTCGACCGCACCCGATGCCCCAGCCGCCGCGACGGCCATTTCGGCGCCGTCCGCCACAGCGCAGTCCGTCACGGCGCAGTCCGCTACGGCGCAGTCCGCTACGGCGCAGTCCGCCACGGCGCAGTCCGCCACAACGTCATCCAGCACAGCGCCGTCCACCCCGGCGGTCGCCGTCAAGCGGCTGCCGCTGGACGAGCCCATGCCACTACGCCGCAGCATGGTCGTCGCGCCGCCTCCGATCGGTCTGGCGCCGGCCCGCCCGCGGCCCAGCGTCCCGGCGTCCACAGCGCCATCTCGTACCCCGCGGAGCGACGCGCCCGGGTCGAACAGCACGGTCCGGCCGGGTACCGCCGACCGGTCGGCGCTGTACGCGGCGGCGGCGGCGCTGTTCGCCGCGAGCAGCCCCGGTGCTCCCGGCCCGTCCGCGCTGCCGCGCGCGCACACTGATCCATCAGGCCCGGCAGACCTGCGACGATTCATGTCAGGCTTGTCCGGTCCGCTGTCAGGAGGCGCGCCCATGAGCGAGAACCTGCCGACGCTGCGCCGGCTTCAGGCTCCCGCTGCCGTCAGCCACGACGGCAGCGTCGTGCCTGCCAGCGGCGGATCCAGCGAGGCGACGACGAACATCTCCTCGCGGCAACTGGAGCAGCTCGTCGACCTGGTGGTCGAGCGCATCGAGGCGCGCGTGGTCGACGAGCTCGAGCGGCGCGGGCGCCGCACCGGGGGGTTCTAGCCGTGGCCGAACTGGAGAAGGCGTTCCTCGAGATCGAGGGCGGGGCCCGCGTGCCGTGCCTGTTCAACCCGGAGGCGATCACCGTCGGGCGCAGCAACAACTGGACGGCCGAGCCGATGCCGGGCCAGGGCGTGCCGAAGCTGCGGTACGCCGGCGCACAGTCCGGGTGGATGCACCTCGACCTGGTCTTCGACACCACCACCGACGGCACGGCGGTCACGGCCTACACCGGCAAGATCCTCGGGCTGATGGACATCGACAAGGACCTGCCCGGTACGGACGAGGCGAGCAACAACGCCCGGCCGCCGACGGTCACGTTCCACTGGGGCGACCTGCACTCGTTCCCCGCAGTGGTCAGCAATTTGAACCTGACCTTCACCTACTTCTCCTCCACCGGCGTGCCGTTGCGGGCGCAGATGAGCATGGACCTGCATCAGTACGAGCCGTCGCAGGCGTTCGGGCCGCAGAACCCGACCTCGGGCACGCCGCGTCCGCACCGCGTGCACCGGGTGCAGCCGGGCGAGACGCTGGACCGGATCAGCGCGCGGTACTACGGCGACTCCACGAAGTGGCGGCTGCTGGCGCAGGCCAACGGCATCGAGGACCCCCTGTCGGTCCGGCCCGGTTCGCTGATCAGCGTCCCCCGCAAGGACGCGACATGACGGACATCGGTCTGCTCCTCGCGCCGAAGATCACCCTGGGCGGAAGCCCGCTCAAGCCACAGGACGCTCTTGTCTCGATCCGCATCGAGCGCGGTTTGGGCGTGATCGGCCGGGCGACGCTGCGCTTCGACGACGCGGGTTTCACGCTGTCGACGGATCCCCGGTTCAAGCTGGGCGCCCAGCTGGAGATCACGGTCGACGACAAGGCCACCTTCGAAGGACAGATCAGCGGCGTGAGCCTGGAGCAGCGTCCGGGTGAGTCCACCGACTTCGTGGTGGTAGCGGACGACGTCGCCCGGAAGCTGGCCCACAGCGTCAAGCCGGCGACCTACCTGAACATGCAGTACTCGGACGTGATCAGCAAGCTCTGCCGGGATGCCGGGTTCAGCGCCCAGACCTCGGGTAGCCGGCTGAACGGCGTCAATCCGTACCAGCTGCGGACCGGAACCGGCTTGCAGTACCTCGACCAGGTCACGCGGCGCACCGGGACCGTCTGGTGGGTCGAGGGCAAGACGCTGCACGTGGACGACGCCGGCACGTCGACGGGCACGGAGCAGTTGACGCTCGGTACCGATCTGACGGAGTTCTCGGTCCGGGCGTCGGGCCTGCGCCCGATCGGAGCGCGCGTCACCGGCTGGAACGTGCACGACCAGCAGGCGATCGTGGGTACGTCGCCGGCCCGGCCGGTGAACCAGACCTCGGCCCTGGTGTCGGACTACGCCGGCCAGGGCCCACACATCATCGGCGGCGGGGACGTGTCGACCGCGGAGTGGTTCCCCGTCAGCCTGGATGAGGCGGACGTGCTCGCCGAGGCGCTGCGTGACGAGGCGCGCGCGGCGGCGGTGGTCGCCCGTGGGCGGTGCTGGGCGAACCCGGCCATCAAGCCGTCGGTCACCGTCAAGATCCAGGACGCCGGCCCCGCGTCGGGCAGCTACCTGGTCAGCGAGGTCGAGCACCTGTACAACCGGCACGGCTTCTACACCAGGTTCGTCGCCGGCCCGTTCCGCCCCGCCGGCCTGGTCGACACGCTCGGCCGGGCGCCGTCGGACTCCGGGTTCGCGATCAACGGGCTGGTCGTCGGCCAGGTGACCGACAACAACGACCCGGACTCACAGGGCCGCGTGATGATCAAGTACGTGGCGCTGGACGGTGAGCCCGGCAGCACGTGGGCGCGGGTCGTGACGATCGGCGGCGGCGCGCAGCGCGGTGTGGTCATGCAGCCGGAGATCGGGGACGAGGTGCTGGTCGGCTTCGAGTACGGCGACACCCGCCGGCCCGTCGTGATCGGCGGCCTGTTCAGCCCGAAGAACGATCTGCCGGAGGCGAAGAAGATCGTCGCCGGAGGCAAGGTCGATTACCGCCGCATCACCTCGCGCAAGAACCACGTGATCGAGATCGCGGACGGTGATCAGTCGGCCGACCAGCACATCCTGCTCAAGCTCGGGACGGCCGCGCACTCGGTGCTGCTGGGCGCGGAGAAGTTCGAGGTCGAGGTCGCGAGCGGCAAGCCGGTGACCATCAAGGCCGGCTCGGCGAAGTTCGAGATCTCCGCCTCCGGCGATGTCACGATCGAGGGCAACAACGTAACGATCAAGGCCCAGCAGAAGCTGCAACTGGAGGGCGTGAGCGCGCAGCTCAAGGGCACCGCGCAAACGCAGGTCCAGGGCGCCACGGTCGCGGTCAAGGCCGACGGGCTCGGCAGCGTCGAGGCGTCGGGGCCACTCACCCTCAAGGGCGCGATTGTGAAGATCAATTGACCGGCTCGCTACCCCGCCCCGACCTCGATCCGACGCGTTACGACGCGACGTTCGTCGGCCGGGGCTTCAGCTGGCCCATGGAGATCGACCACACCGGCTCGATAAGGCTCACCGACGGCGCGGCGGACCTGGATCGCTCGATCCGCATCGTGCTGATGACTGCGCCGGGCGAGCGGGTGATGCGCCCGCAGTTCGGCTGCCGCATCTGGGACCTGCTGTTCGAGCCGGTGACACCGAACCTGCTCGGACTGATCGCCGTCGCCGTGCGCGATGCCCTGGCGCAGTGGGAGCCGCGCATCCAGGTCGTCGACGTGACACCCGCTCCCGACCCGGACGATCCGTCGCTCGTGCGCGTGTCCGTCAGCTACCTCGTGCGCGAGACGAACGACCAACGCAACCTCGTCTATCCCTTCTACGTGATCCCTCACGACGCCGAGTCCTGAGCACCAGCCACGAATAGCGAGACGAACCGATGCCGATACCAGCTCCCGAACTCGACGACCGCAAGTTCCAGGACATCGTCGACGAGGCAAAGCGGCTGATCCCGCGCTACTGCCCCGAGTGGACCAACCACAACGTCTCCGACCCCGGGGTGGCGCTGATCGAACTGTTCGCGTGGATGAGCGAGATGGTGCTCTACCGCGTCAATCAGGTGCCCGAGCGGCTCTACGTCCACTTCCTGAACATGGTCGGTATCGAGCCGTTCCCCCCGTCGGTCGCGCGCGCCGATCTCACCTTCTGGCTGTCGGCCGTGCTGGAGGCGCCGGTACTCGTCCCCGCGAACACGCAGGTGACGACGGCGATCGGGGCGAGTAGCAGTGACACCGCCGTCGTGTTCAGCACCGTCGCCGACCTGGAGATCGCACCGCCGCAACTGCGCCACGCCCGCACCGTCACCGCACGGGACGAGCGCGTAGTCGACGTGTGGGACGACCTGCGCTTCGACGTGACGGGTGTGCGCTGCTTCGCGTCCGAGCAGCTCACGCCCGGGGACGCGTTCTATCTCGGCTTCGAGTCGAGCCTGGCCGGCGCGGTGCTGCGGCTGCGGCTGTCGGCCGAGGCGGAGGGCATCGGGGTCGATCCGCGCAACCCGCCGCTGCTGTGGGAGGTATGGAACGGCGAGGGATGGATCACCGTCAGCGTCCACGACGACTCGACGGGCGGCCTGAACCGCGCCGGCGAGATCGTGCTGCTGGTGCCGGTGGAGCACGAGCTGATGACGCTCGGCAACACCGCCGCGTACTGGCTGCGGGTGCGGCTACTCGCACCGCAGCCGGGCCAGCCCACGTACACGGCGTCGCCACGGATCCGCGCCCTGGAGGCGGCAGCGCTCGGTGGCACCGTCACCGCCGAGCACGCCGAGGTCGCACCCGCCGAGACGATCGGCCGCAGCGACGGACGGCCCGGGCAGGCGTTTGCGGTCACCCGCGCGCCGGTATTGCCCCGCGGCGAGGGTGAGTTCGTCCGCGTGGTCGACAGCGACGGCAGCGTCGACTGGCAGGAGGTCGCGGACTTCACCGCGTCCGGCCCCCAGGACCGCCACTACACGTGGGACAGCGGGACGGGCGCGATCCGGTTCGGACCGCGCGTGCGATACCCGGACGGCTCGGTCCGTCAGCACGGCGCGATCCCGCGCGACGGCGCGCAGATCACCGTGACCGGCTACCGGCACGGCGGCGGCGCTCGCGGCAACGTGGGCGCGCGGACGCTGTCGGTGCTGCGCTCGACCGTCGCGTACGTCCGCGGCGTGACAAACCTGGCCCCCGCCACGGGCGGAGTGGACGCCGAGTCCGTCGCCGAGGCGAAGGTGCGCGGACCCATGACGCTGCGCACCGGCCAGCGGGCGGTGACAGCGGGTGACTACGAGCGGCTGGCGCGCGAATCGTCCACCGAGGTCGCGCGAGCCCGATGCCTGCCGGCCGGCCGCGGTGACGGGTCCGTGCGGCTGCTGGTCGTGCCACAGGTGCGCGGCGACGCCGAGGGGCACCGGCTGGACGACTTCGCGATCTCCGCGCCGCTGATGAACCGGATCGGCGAGCACCTGGACGCGCACCGGCTGGTCGGCACGTCGGTCGAGGTCAGCACGCCGTACTACCAGGGCGTGTCGGTAGTGGCGCTGGTGTACACCGGCCCGGGCCGTCCGGCCGCGTTGGTGCGCCAGCGCGCGATCGCGGCGCTCACCCGCTACATCAACCCGTTGACCGGTGGGCCGGACGGCACCGGGTGGCCGTTCGACGCAGACCTCAACTCCGCCGTCGTCACCCAGCTGCTGGAGTCAGTCGACGGGGTCGAGCGTGTGGACGAGGCGCTGCTCTTCGAGTACGACCTGCGCACCGGGCGGCGCCTCGGCGGAGCGAAGGACGTAATCCGTCTCGACCGGCACTCGCTGTTCCTGTCCGCCTCGCACCAGGTCGTGGTGCGGTGAACACCCGGACCCGCGCATGACGGCGATCGTCCGCCGCGGCAGCGGCCTGCCCGACGGCGTGCGCACCGGCGCGCGCGATCCGCAGTGGCTGCTGAACCAGCTGCCGGTGGGGATGCTGGACAGCGACTTCTTCGTGCGCTTCGTGTCGATCTTCCAGGAGCTCGGCGGCTCGCTGCTCGCCGATGCCGACAACATCGACAACGTCGTCGACCTGACCGTCGCGCCCGATGCGATGGTGCGCTGGCTCGGCTCCTGGATCGGCACCGAGTCCATCGACGCCTCGCTGCCGGACGAGTTGCAGCGGCGCATCGTGACCAGCGGCGCGCAGACCCTCGCCTGGCGTGGCACGCGTGCGGGCCTGGCCCGCTTCCTCGAACTCGCCAGCGGCGGGCCGGCTGAGGTGACCGACGGCGGCGGCGTGTGGCGCGACGGCGAGGCACCACGGGACACTGCCTGGGTGCGGCTGCGGGTGGAGTCCACCGGGTGGATGCCCGAGGCCGACTTCATCGAGCTGATCCGCGACGAGGTGCCGGCACACGTGCGCGCCGAACTGTACGTAGGCTCACGGCTGCTGTGGAGTTCGGACATCGAGTCTGATGCCGGCGTGGACGGGGAGGGTGAGGGCGATGAGTGAGCCCGTACCGGCCGACGAGCTGCCGACCGCGATCGTGGCGATGCCGGGCGGTCTCATTGGCGGATCGGCACCGGCCGCCGACGGACCCGCGGTCGTGGACAGCACCTGGCCGACGGCCGATGCAGCACCCGTGGCCGATGCCTCGGCCGCGCCGTCCATGACCTTCGGCGAGCCGGCGCGCGAGCCGGTCACCTGCCCGGAGTGCGGGACCGCGGCGACGATCGCGCTGAACCGCCGCGAGTCGTCGGACTTCTGCCGCAACTGCGACTTCCCGCTGTTCTGGACGCCGTCCGCTGTGCTGCGCGCGGACTCGATGCGTGCCGCGGATGACGCGCTGCGGCGGCTGCCGGGCACCGTGGGCAGGGCGACGATCGCGTCGATCGCATGCCCGCACTGCGCCGAGCCGAACCAGCTGTCCGCGCAGGTGTGTGTGCGCTGCGGACGGCTCATGCAGCTCGTCGAGGAGCCACCGCCACCCGCGCCGGTTTACGTGCCGCCAGCGCTGCCAGCGCCCGAACCGGAACCGCAGCGCGCCATCCCGTGGTGGGTGTGGCTGCTGCTCGGGCTCGGGGTGGCGCTGCTGGTCACGCTCACCGTGCTGGCCGCCTACGGCAAGCTCGGCTGAGTTCCCTGCCGGCGCGGAGCGCGCGTGCCGTCTCGCCCGGCTCCGTCACGGCTGGGTTCCGTCACGGCGGGGTTCCGTCACGGCGGGGCCGGATTGGCCTCGCCCCTCAGGCAAATCTGCACATGCACACCTTTGCTTTGCTTACTTGCAGTACACAGGCGCTCACTCCAGGTGAGCAGAGCAGAGGTTCCGGACCACACCTCCCCCCGCAGGTCAGGTGTGGTTCAGCGTCCCGCTCGAGGTCGCGCCGCTGACGGGCACGGTCGCGTCGGTGTAGCCGGTCGCGGACGCCGTCCAGGTGCCGAACGGGACGTTGTCGAAGACCGCAACGCCCTGGACCCCGCCGACGGTCTTGGTATTGACCGCACTTGGCGTGCCAAAGCCGGAACCTGAGGCCGGGGCGAGACTGACGCTGATCCCGTTCGCGTTGTCGGCCAGGGTGATGGTGACCGTGCTGCCCTGCTCGGAAATGGTGGCCGTCACGGTCGATGAGGTGGCCGTGACTACGGTGTCCGCGATGTCCACCGTCCAGGGCGTCGTCGGTGCAAGCACGACGTGAACCGAGCCGCTGACCCAGACCGGAAGCGCCTGGTTCAGCCCAGCTGTCGGCACCGTGAGCGTCGTGCTGTAGATGGTGGTGCCGCCCTGCACGACGGTCGTCGGCACGTCGGCGCTAGTCGCATTCGGATCCAGGGCAAGCGGCTTGAGGGTGAGCTTCACCTGCGGCTGGTACTCGCTCAGGGTGTATTCCGCTGCAGTCGAAACGGAGGTGTCGGCGGAGATCGCCAGCTGCGGGGACGGGCAGGACAGGCCCGTTCCGGTCGGGGCACTCGTCTGGCTCAGCGTGCCATGGTGGTCGGCCGGCAGCGCCAACGCGAACACCCAACACCCGGATGGGACTTGCGGGAAGACCAGATCGTAGCCGCTACCGTTCTTGACCGCCGTGGCCGAGTACGTCCAGCTCGGCTGCGTCGGCGCGGTGAGGCTCGCCGTCCATCCGGTCAGCACATCCGACGCGCTGGACGGCGTCACCGTCACGGTCACCGAGCGCAGCACGCGGTCCGGGGTGAGCGTGAATCCGGTGAGGTTCTGCGTTGAGTCGGTGAAGTCCGCGGTGAAGCCGGTCGGATCGACGTACGGGCTGTAGCCGGCCGGTGGTATGACGACTAGATAGTAGAACTTGGTAGCGGGGGTGTTCGGCACGGTCGTGAACGTGAACTTGCCGTCGCCGCCAGTGTTCTGCGAGACCGGGTTGCCGTCGGTGCCGTCGATTGCGCTGGTCGAACACGTCGTCGTGGTCGGGGTGGGTGTGCTGGTGGCCGCCACGATGCACACCGTGGCTCCGGACAGCGGCGCGATGATGCCGCTCTGTCCCTGCGCCGCTGTCACGATTCCGCTGACGGTGCTGGTGCCCCTCGTGATCACGGCGTTGGTGACGTCCTGCTCGCCCGTCGCCGTGACGATCACGTTGATGCTGGTCGGCGTGTACGTGCTGGTGTAGGGATCGCCGGTCAGCGACAAGGTGTAGTCGTCCGGGATGACTCCGGTGAACGTGTAGACGTTGTCGCTCGCGCTCGCGGTGTACGGCCCGCCGTAGCTGCTGGCGCCGGTCAGCGTTGCGGTGAGCCCGTCAGCCGGGTTGCCGCTGTCGTCGTTGACGGTGACCTTGACCGTGACCGGCCTGACGTGCAGGCAGATATTCGTTGTTCCGGTGCATGCGTCACCGGCGTTGTCGTCGACCTCGGTGTCAGTGGTGACGTCACTGATCGTGACGCTCTGCGTGCCGTCGGAGTAACCGCTCAGCGATGCGCTCAGGGTCCACGTGGTGTTGTCGTCCAGGCCCTGTGTCGTGCTGGAGCCGGTGACGCGGAACGTGCCGTCGGGCTTGGTGATCGCGGTGAAGATGGTGCTTCCGGACGTGGCGGTGACCGTCGTTCCCGCAGGCGGGACCATCGTGGTCGTCGTCGAGCCGTAGACGAGGATTACCTTGCCCGCTATGGCTCCGTCGCGCTTCGGGGTAGCGGTACAGGTCGGGGTCGCCCCGGGCGCGACGGCAACCGTTTCGGTCGCGCCAGAGCCACAGTCCAGTCCGATCTTCGTGCCGCTGCTACCGGTCGAGTCGCCGAACTGGTACCCCGCGGCATTGACCTCGATCGAGTAGCTCTGCCCGTTCGGCAGGTCACGGCTCGGGACGACGTTGTCGAAGGTGACCGGCCCGCCGCTGTTCGTGGTGCGGCCGATCGCGCTCGAGCCGTAGTGCAACGTGACGATGGCGTCGGTGAGCGGCGCGCCACCGTCCTCGCCGAGAGTGACTGTCACGCTGCCCAGCTTGTCGATGACGAACGGCTTGGCGGAGACGTCGCAGGTCTTTCCCGCGTCACAGAAGAGCGTGTACGTGGCGGGCGCGTAGCCCGTCCCTGTCGCGGTCAGCGTGTAGGTTCCCGGGGCGATTTGATTGTCCGCACTTGCTAACGCGTCGTCGTGCCACGTGATTGTGCCGGCCTGGACGCCTGTCGTGGTATCCGTGCTGTCCTGGATGTCGAGCGTGATGTGTCCTGCACCGGGAGGTTCGCTCGCGCTGTCGACCTGCACCGTGAAGGCGGACAGACCGCTCGTGATTCCGGGATCGGTCTGCAGCGTCAGGCCGGTCAGGTCGACCGGGTTCGGAACGATTGGCACCGTGACAAGACCGCCCGCGCTGACCGGCTGGTTCGTCAGCGGCGCCGGAATGCGGTAGCCGGTAGGCGCCTCGTCCACGGTGAAGGTCGCGACGTCCTTGATGAGGGGAAGTTTGCCAACCGCTCCCGCATCACCTGCGAGAGCCGTGCAGTCCGGCGGTATGGACGCGGCAGGAGGCAGGGAGCCGTCCGGAGTGACCGCGAAGCAGCCGTCCGACGCCGGCACCACCTGCACCGTCGATGTCTTGGCCGTCGGGCTGGCGCCACCACCGTCGTACTCCGTGACGCCACTGACACTCACCTTGCCGCCGCCCACGCCCTCGGCGGTGCCGCTCCAGGACGTCGTGAGCCGGCCGAAGACCGTGCCCAACGTCTGCGTGAACAGCATCGACGCGGACACCGGCCCGACGGTCGCATTCTGCGAACTGCTCAGGGGAAGCGAACCGGTGCCAGCGACCGAGTAGTCCGTCGACGAAGTCACGGTTCCGGTGCACGTCCACGACCCATCGTCGAAACCACCGATGCGCACAACGGTCGCCGTGCTCCCGTCGGTCGTGACACTCTCCGGCCAGATCTTCGCCTTGGTGCCGGCGGAGTTCGAGCAGGAGATGCCGATCGTCTGAACCGTGTCGAAGGGCTTCGCCGTGCTGCCGTTGAGCGGGATCTGCTGCGCGGTGAGCGATAGCTGACCCTTTTCGGACACGTCGATCGCCTTGGTCAGTGCCGTCGGCACGCCGTGTGCGACCGAGACCGTCGCCACCGGTCCGGACGGGCCCTTGAACCAGGAATTGCCGATCGCTACGTAGATGTCGTAGCTGCCGTCGCAGACCGCGACGTGGGCGCCCGTCTTGCTGAGGTCGCCGAGATCGAAGCTGCCGTCGTTGGCGATCTCCGCATAGGCGGGCCCGGGCGCACCGGTGATCAGGCAGTTCGACGCGGCGAGCGCGCCGTCGCTGCAGGGCTTCGCGAGGTCCGGCGCGGTCGAGCCTGCGGGTACCGCGTACACGCAGTTGAGCGGTGGCGTACTTGCACTGCCGGGGCCGGCCGAGAGATCGTCCGTGTATCCCTTCACCAGGTTGGTGAGCCGGATCGAACCCGTGATCGTGTTGGCGGGGTACAGACTCACGGCGGGCGCGGTCGCGATGCCGGACAGCGGCACCTGTACCCCGACGGTCACCGGCAGGTATTTCGTGACGCCCTTGTTGTCGGTGGCGCCGATCGTCAGCTTGTACAGGCCGGGCTCGATCCCGCTGCTCGGAGTGAGCGTGTACGCGGTCGGGCCGGCTGCCGCCGAGGCGAGGCTGTTCTGCGCGAGCGGCACCGCCGTGCCGTCCTGCGCGCGCAGGGTGAACGTCAGCGTGCACGCACCCGGTGTCGACGGGCAGATCGTGTTGGACGGGTTCGTGCCGTCGCTGACAAAGCCGACGATGCCGGCACTACTCAGCGCCTTGGCCGGGGTGAGCAGTTCGAAGGACGGGACGACGATCGGCTTGGTCGCGCCGGGGGCCACGGTCAGCGACTTGTACACGGTGGTCAGCCCGGCGTACTGCGCGCTGAGCACGTAGTCGCCCGGTGCGACGCCGTCGAACTGGTACGCGCCGCTGTCGCCGCTGGTCGTCTTGTACGTGTTGTCGGACGAGGTCATGGTCAGCCCGGCGCCGACCAACGGACCGGGGCTGGATCCGCCGCCGTCGCTGGTCACCGTCCCCGCCACGGTCGTCGAGGCCGGGAACAGCGTGACGTCCGAGGTCACCTGCGACTGCCCCTTGCCGAGCTTCACCTTCACCGTCTGCTGCAGGAAACTCTGTGCGGTAAAGGTGATCGTGTACTTGCCCGGAGCCGGCAGACCGGACAGCGTGTAGCGCCCACGCAGCCCGTCCTCGGTAACGGTCGTGGCAGTGCGGGTGATCGTCCCGTCGGTCGCGCTCACCGTCACGCCACCGAGTTGATCACCGGACGCGGACCGGACGGTCCCGGTAATCGCCCCGACACCGGCGCGCAACTTCAGCGTCACACTCGCCGAACCACCCGCGCCGAGCGGGACCAGCTTCGACTCGGTACCCAACCCGTCCGCGCTCGCGCTGACCAGGTAGCTGCTCGGTGTGGACAGCCCGACGACCGCCCACGAGCCGATGTCGCCGGTCGAATCGGTGCTGGTCGTGATCGTGTTCGTGCCGTCGGTGATGGTGATCGTCGCGCCGCCGACCCGTCCGTGCGGCCCGGTGACCACGCCGTTCAACTGGCCCTGCCCCGCGGACATGATCACGTTCAGTGGCTTGGTGGCCGCAGCCGTGGCCGAGTCGACGATGTAGCGCGCCGTCTGGAAACCGGGTTTGGCGAAGATGAGCAGGTAGTAGCCCGGCTTCGGCACCGCCGGGAACGACCAGGCGCCGTCTGCGGTGGTGGTCACCGTGCGGTGCTGGCCGGCGGGACGCGTCGCGCGGGCAGCGAGTGCCTCGGCCGGGATCATGCCGACCTCGCTGTCGGAAAGCGGGCTGACGCCGACACCGATCGCGCCCTCGGCCGCCTCGTCCACCAGGGACGTCGGCTGCAACGAAACGGTCACCCCGTCCGGCGAGCTGCCGGCGACGACGCCGTTGAGCTGCACGGATGAGGCGTCGGCGCCACCGGCCTTGTTACCAGCGGAACCACCCGAACCGCCGGACCCGCCGGAGCCGCCCGAACCGGAGCCGCCCGAACCGCCCGAACCGGAGCCGCCGGCGCCTGCGCCCGAGCTCGGGGCGCCGGTGCCCGCTGCCTGCTGGGCGGTGACGGTGGTGGTGCCGGGCTTGAAGTGGTCGGCGAGTTTGGGGATGTAGATGATCCCGAGCGCAACCCACACCGCGACGACGGCCAGCAGGGCCGTCGCCAACGCGGCGCGCGGGCCGAGCACGGCACGGGTGGTGAGCACGCCCTCGACGTGCCGCGGAGCTCCAGCGCTGCGCGCGGTCACCGTGTACGCGTGCCGCTCGCGATGCCCGAACAAGCGAACCCGGCGCGGCCGGATCCGTCCGCGCACGGACACCGCCTGCCGTGGCGGGACGTCCACCGCTCCGGTGGGCAGTGACAGCCGGGCGCTGCTCGGCACCTGCGCCTGCAGATCCACGCGCGCGGGCAGCGCGCCGTCGTTGCGCAGCTCGACCCGGATGGTCTTGCCGAACACGGCACGTGCCTCGACGGGGTCGAGCGTGAGGGCGATCTGCCCCGGCGCGTCGACCACCAGCACCAGCTCGGCGAGCGCCATCGATCCGGTGGCGAACCCGGTGACGGGATCCAGCGCCTGCACCGCGATCGCGAGCGGGTACCGCGCAGCGACCGTGCCGACCGACGGCAGCAGCACGAGGTCGGCGACGATGGTCTCGCCCGGGGCCAGCGCCGGGCTGCGGCTCGGCGCCGGCAGCCACGCCGGGTCGAGACCGTGCGCGGTCAGCGACATGACGCGAGGGGAGTCCGAAAGGTTGGTGATCGTCACTTGCGCGGTGACGGGCGAACCGGCGGCAGCGCGCAGCGGGATCTGGCTCGCGACGACGTGCGGCGCGGGCTCGGCGGGGCCGGGACGGTCAGCCACCGCTGCTCACCTTGATCGTTCCGGCGTCGACGGCCTCGCTCGGCCCGACGGTTACCACCTCGGACGCGAGCGAGCTGCTGCCCGGCGTCAGCCGCACGTCGACGACGTACGTGCCGGCTGCGACACCGGCGAAGGAGAACGTGCCGTTCGCGGCCGAGCCGCTGCACGTCGTCGTGGTCGTCTTGCTCACCACGGTCGGGTACTGGTCCTCGGTGTAGAGATTCACCGTCCAGCCGCAGGACTTGACCGTGGCCCCGTTCGAGTCGGTCGCGGCGAGCGTGCCGGACAGCGACGCCGGGCGCGCCAGCGTGACGTCGGCACGCTTCGGGGTGTCGCTCGCGGTCAGGGTCAGCACGCGCGAACTCGGGCTGGTGCCCGTCCCGGCGCTGACCGTCAGCGTGTAGGTACCGGGCGGGATGCGGTCGAAGTAGTAGTCGCCGCACTGCGCGGCCGGGCTGCTCGCGGTGGTCGTCGTGTAACTGGACGTGCCCGAGGTCAGCGTCACGGTCGCTTCGCCGAACCGCCCCGCGTCACAGCCCGAAGCGCCGGTCTGGGTGACCGTGCCGAACACGTCCTCGGTCGCGGAGTGCATGGTCGTGTTGATCGAACCGTCCGTGCCGAGCTGCGCGACCTGCGAGCCGGACGTGATCGCGCCGGTCGCGCCGAGGCCGATCGAGATCGTCTGCGCGGAGAGGTCGCTGCGCGAGAACGTGACCGTGTACGTGCCCGGCACCGGCAGCCCGCCGATCTGCCAGCGACCCGGCGTCGGCGTCGTCTCGGTGACGGTCGATACGGTCAGCTGTCCGTTGGTGGCGGTGACGATCACGCCGGTCGCGCCCGCGCCGTCGGCAGTCACCGTGCCGTCCAGGGCCGCCGAGGACGTGCTCAGCGTGATCGCGACGCCGGTGAGCTTCTGCCCTGCAGCGAGGGAGAGCGTGAGCGTCTGCGAGGCGTAACCGTGCTTGCTGGCCGTGATCGTGAATGACGCCGGCGTGGGCAGGCTGCGCAGCGTGAACGCGCCGACGTCCCCGACCGACAGGCTCACCGTGTCGGAGCTGCTCTGGCCCGCGACCGCGGTCACGGTGACGCCGCCGAGCGGTCCGGTCGGCGAGCTGACCGTCCCCGCTATCAGCCCGTCGCCCAGCGAGAGCTGCAACTGCACCCCGGTCCGGCTCTCCCCTGCCCCGATGTCGATGCGCTGGGTGGACGTCGCGTAGCCCGCCTTGGTGACCACCAGTTCGTAGACGCTCGGGGACGGTACGTTGACGATCGAGAACGTGCCGTCGCTGCCGACCGGCACGCTGGTGACGACCGCGCCCGCTCCGCCGCCGGGCACGCCCGTGCCCGGGCTCCCGGTCGCGCTGCCGGTCCCGCCCGTCATCAACGGCGCGGCGATCAGGCCGCCGTACGCGGACGCCGCGGACGTCCCGCCGGCCGCGGCCGTGCCCGTCGTCTCGAGGTACACGGTCGCGTCGGCCACGTTGTCGCCGGTGACCTTGCCGCCGATGCTCGCCGGCACGCCGCCGAGCGTCACGTCCAGGCCGGCCTGCAGCTGACCGGTCGTGAGCGTGATCGTCTTCGCGTCCGCGTCGCTCGTCGCGCCCGGATACCAGAGCTGAATGAAACCAGCGCCGCGGAAGCTGATCTTGTACTTGCCGGCTGCCAGGTTGGTGACCTGGTAGCTGCCCTTGCTGTCGGTCGCGGTCGTCGCGACCGGCGTCGACGTGTCGGACGCGTCGAACACGCTGACCGCGACGGCGGGCACGGGGTCGCCCGAGGTCAGCAGCCGGACGGTGCCGCTGACGCCCGAAGTCCCGCTCACGGTGCCGTTCTGCTGCGCCGCGGCGATCTGCAGCGCCAGGTTCCGGTCGGCCGTGGACTGCCCGACCAGCCGCGACATCGCGAGCGTGATCAGCACCGCGAACACGGTGATCGCGGCGAGCAGCCCGAACAGCGACAGCGCACCGCGCGCCAGCACGGCACGCTGCAGGAACGTGGCGTTCGCCAGCGGCGGTACATCCCCGCGGGCCGGGGCGGCGAGCTCGTCCGCGTCGGCCGCAGCGGTGAAGAAGCTGTCGGTCGGCACGTCGTCCAGGTAGAGCCCGAGCGTGCGCACGGTCGGCGAGCCGGTGATGTGCCGCGGCCCGGTGGCCTTGAGGTCGGCCACGGCGTGCTCGCCGGGTGCCAGCGTGATCGCTTCCGGGTTGAACGTGAAGCGCACCTTGTTCTCGGGGTCGTCACCGCCGAGGCGCGCATTGAGCACCGTGTTGCCGGTGTTCTCGACGATCACGCTGAACGTGGCCCGGTGACCCGCGGTCACGGTCAGCGGGTCGACCCGCATCCGCACCGAGCGCGCCGCAGGCACCTCGAGATCCAGCTCGACGATCGTGCTGCGTTCCGGCGGGTTCAGCTCGCGAACCTGCACCGCGATGCGCCGCGGCCCGGCCGGCACCCCGACGGGCGCGGTGACGGTGAGCTGGACGGTGTCGGTCTGGTCCGGGAACAGCGAGACCCGGTCGGTCTGCAGCTGCACCCAGCCGGGGTCCGCGCCCAGGACTCGGATGGCATAGCCGCCGATCACGTTGGACGTGTTGGCGATCGTGATCGTGAGCAGCTGCGGGTGGCCGGGAACGATCTCGGCCCGGCGCGGGGTGACGTCGACGCGCACGCCTCAGCCCCCCGCGAGCGTCAGGATCGCCGAGCTGGCCTTGCCGGCGCGGACGACGACGAGCGCGGTCTGCTGCTGCAGGCCCGCGTAAGTGGCGGTGACGCTGTAGTGGCCGGGTGCGAGGCCGGAGATCACGAAGCCGCTGTCCGTGGACGTCGACTTCCACGTCGTGCGCCCATCGGTGGCAGCGACCGTGGCGCCGGCGAGGTCCTTGCCACCCTTGATCACCGTGCCCTTGATCGATCCGTTCTGCGGCAGCAGCGTCGCCGTGACCGTCGGCGGCGGCCCACTCGCGTTCAGCGTGATCGGGATCGTGGTCGACTGGTAGCCCGCCAGGGAGAACGTCAGCGTGTACGACCCCGGCGCGCTGAGGTTGTTGACGACGAAGCCGCCCTTGCCGGTGTCGGACGTCAGCGTGACCGTGCTGGGCGCCGCGCCGCCGGCGGCGATCGCCGTGCCGCCAACCGTCACAGTCGCGCCGCCGAGGCCGTTGCCGTCGGTGTCGACGAGCGTGCCGCTGACGGTGCCGGTACCGGCCGCGAGCGAGACGCCCACGCCACCGCGGCTCTGACCCGCGGTGAGCTCGACGATCTTGGTCTGGGCGCCGTGGCCGGGCGCGCTGAACGTGATCACGTAGGTGCCGGGTGTCGGCAGCCCGCCGATCAGATAGTGCCCCACCTGACCGGTGGTCGGCGTGGTGACGGTCAGTGGCTTGCCGGCGACGGTCGTGCTGACCGTGGCCCCGCCGAGCGGCTTGCTGCCGTCGGTGACCGTGCCTTCGATCTGTCCGGCCGCCGCACCGAGCGTGATCGCCGGCTCCAGGCGCGTGTCGCCGCCGTTGACCGTGTCGACGATGGTGGACGTCTGGTAGCCGGGCGTGGTGAACGTCAGCTCGTAACTGCCCGGCGCAATGAGGTCGCGGATCGTGTAGGAACCGCCGTGCGTGGTCGTGGTGAGCGCGTGGGGGGACGTCTGCCGGATGCCGGACAGCGACCGGGCGGTAACGGTGGTGGTCACCGGGTTCAGCGTGTCGCCGGGGTTGACGGTCCCGGAGATGCTCGCCGGCAGCCCGGTGATCGTCGCGTTGACGCCGGTCGTGTTCCCCTGTGCCTGCGCAGGCACCGCGCGCGCGCCGGACTGACCGGGCGCGGCCGGGTACCAGATGGTCTTGAATCCCGGCGCGCTGAACTTCAGCAGGTAATCGGTGGGGAACAGCCCGGCGACCGAGTACGTGCCGTCGCTCTGCGTGGCCGCGGAGCTGGCCACCTCCAGCCCGCTGCGGGTGCGTCGCAGCGCCTGGACCAGGATCCGGCTGACCGGCCGGCCGTCGCTAGCCGCGGTGACCGTGCCGCTGATCGCCCCGCCGGTTCCCGGCGGCATCTGACCGCTCTTCGGCAGCGCGCCCGGCGGTGCAGCCGCGGCCTTGCCGGAACCGCCACCGGACGTGCCGCCGGAGCCACCGGAGCCAGCGGCCGCACCGCCTGCACCGCTGCTGCCGGCGGGCAGGAAGAACGAAGCGGGCGCCTGCTTGGTCATCGGGTCGCCGGAGAACACCTTCGTCAGGCCGAGCAGGAACACGCCCGCCCACAGCCCGACGATGGCCAGCAGGATCAGCGCGGTCAGCAGCCCGCGGCTGAGCAGCGGCCGCTGACGCAGCCGGACCGTCGTCTCGGGGACGGCGACGGGCAGCGTGTCGGGTCCGTCGCCCGTTCCGTCCGCCGTCCAGGTGTCGACCGAATGCGCGGTGGCCGCAACGGTGACCGTCCGGTCCAGTTCGGTGCCGGTGATCATGCGCGGCCCGCGCACGTTCAGCAGCACCGGCACCGTCGCGCCCGCCGGCACCTGCACGGCAGACGGGGTGAACGTGGTGGTCGTGGCGCGGTCGGCGTCGGCCGCGGTGAGCGCGACGTCGAGGGCGACGTTGCCGCCATTGGTCAGTTCGAGGACGAACCGCGCGCCGCGCCGGGCCCGCGCCACCCGCGGCCGGGCCGCCATCGTCAGCCGTGGCCGGGAGCGGACGTCCAGGTCGAGATCGACAAACTGCGACGGCGTCTTCGCCCCGTGCGAGACGACCTCGACGCTGAGCGGGTGCCGGCCGGCCGGCAGCGTGGCGGGGACGTCGAGCGAGAGCGTGACGCGTCCGCTCGTGTCCGGGAACAGCGGCAGCAGGGCGGGCTGGGCGCTGACGTACTGCTCAGGCAGCCCGATGACACGCGTGCTGACGCCGTCGATCACCGCTCCGGTGTTGACGACGTCCACGCCCAGAACCGCACGCGAGCCCGGGTCCACCTCGAGCTGACGGGCATCTGCTGTGACACGCACGAGCTATCGGTCTCGTCTCGACCGCACGCGCACTCCCTAGCACTACTCCGTCTGTCGCGACATCAGCGCGGGCGGAGGGTCCGCTGCGGACAGCGGGACGCGATCATCCTAGATGAAGCGCGTGTTTTGTCCATCACCTTCAGGGACCTTCTTGCGGCACCCGCCGGCTCAACGTCCCGGCGCCCGCAGTCCGGCCGTCCGGGCCACGATCTCGCTGACCGCGGGCGGCTCGGCGGTCCAGTCGAACGCGTCCGCGGGCAGGTGCACCTGCAGCGTGAACGAGGCCTTGAGCTGGCCGCCCACGGCCGTCCAGAGATCCCGCAACCGGTTCTGCTCGTCCTCGCCGAAGCTGAGATCGATCGATGCGCCGGCCGGCTCGGGCAAGTAGCTGTCGGGCAGCCCGGGCAAACCGGCCAGCCGGTTGATCACCTCGCCGAGCAACTGGTGCTCGTCGCGCGGGCTGCCGGCCCAGGCACTGACCAGGTAGCCCAGCCGCACCATCGGCAGCGGGATGCGGCGCTGCCCGCGCCCGCCGTCGACGACCCGACGCATGGGGGCGCGAGACGGCTGGGTGCTGCGCGCGACGTCGTAGAGGAACAGGTTCACGGTCAGGCGTGACAGCTGCGCCGACCAGGTCCCGGTGGGCTGCTCGAAGCTGATGTCGCCGACCTCCGGCGGCAGCGGCAGCTCGGCGCGCAACAGCCGCTCCAGGCTCTCGTCGACGACTCGGATGAACATCGGCAGGCCTTCCGTGAGTTCGTGAGCGGGTCGGTGGCGCCCGGCCACGCATTCGCGTCCCGCGCCACTATCTCGCGACGTACCGCCGCTGGCGAGGCCTACTATCCGCCTACGCCCGCCGCACTCCCCGGAAAGGTTCTCGTGCTCACCCGGCTGACCGACCTCACCGAGCGGCTCACCGCTGCCGCCGCGCGCCGCGGCGAGTGGGATCAAGCCGCGTCGATGGCCGCCGTCCTGGCTGTACTCGCCGCCGACTACCCGGTCGGGACGGCGGCGGCGGGCTCCGGCGACGAGGGCGAGGACGCGCTGTCGGAACTGTCCGACGTCTTCGGCCTGGACGCGCTCGACGCCCGGCTGCTGCTGTGCGCCTGCGGGCCGGACCTGGACACCAACGTCGGCCTGGCCTACGGCTACCTGCGCGGCGTGCCCGGGATCGCTGCGGCGTCCGTCGGGCTGACGCTGGAGCTGTGCGGGCTGGCCGCTGGCACCGCCGACGCGTTCGAACGGCTCGGGCCGGGCGCCCCGCTGCGGCGGCACCGGCTGCTGGACGTCACCGGCACCGAGCCGTGGCCGGCGCGCGCGTTGCAGCCGGCCGAACCGGTTGTCGCCGCACTGTCCGGCGCGTATCCGTCGGATCCGGTCGTGCTGCCGATGCTGTGCTCCCCACCCCCGCTGGTCCTGCCGGGCAG
>DASTXN010000182.1:0-3304 GCA_035765515.1 Jatrophihabitantaceae bacterium
GCACGCCGCCCATGTGTTCAGCCGCGAAGTTGCGGGCCGACGTCGCGAACACGGTCGCCAGCACCGACAGCCCGATCGCGCCGCCGACCTGCTGGCCGACGTTGAGCAGTGCGGACGCCAGACCCGCGTCGGTGTTCTCGATCTTCGACACGGCGACCGTGGTCAGCGGGACGAACAGGCAGCCCATCGCTACGGCCAGCACGATCATGCCCGGCAGCAGCGTGTCCGCGTACTGCGAGGCCGTGCTCACCCGGGACAGCCACAGCAGCGCACCGGTCAGCAGCACCGTGCCGACGCTGATCAGCGGCTTGGGGCCGGTGCGAGGCAGCAGCTTGGCCACGATCTGGGACGTCACCCCGATGACCAGTGCGATCGGCAGGAACGCGAAGCCGGTCTTGAGCGCGCTGTAGTCGCGCACGCCCTGCACGAAGAAGGTGATGAAGTAGAACATGCCGAACATCGCGGCGCCGGCAACCAGCATCACCAGGTACGCGCCACCGCGGCTACGGCTCTCGAAGATGCGCATCGGCATGAGCGGGTTCGCCGTGCCGTACGCCTCGAACAGCACGAAGCCGATCAGCAGCACACCGGCGACCAACAGGACCGTGATCGTCTCGCCGTTGCTCCAACCGTCGTTGGCCGCGTGGATGAAGCCGTACACCAGCGCCACCATGCCGCCGACCGAGATCAGGCCGCCGAGGAAGTCGACGCGTCCGCGCAGCCGGTCGGTCTGGTGCAGGTACAGGAATGCGCCGGCGATCAGCAGCAGTCCGATCGGGACGTTGACGAACAGCACCCAGCGCCAGCTGAAGTAGTTCGTCAGGATGCCGCCGAGCAGCAGGCCGAGTGCGGCGCCGGCGCCGGACACCGCGGCGTAGACCGCGAAGGCGCGGGTGCGCTCCGGCCCCTCCTCGAACTCGTTGGCGATCAGCGAGAGCGCCGTGGGCGCGGCGATCGCGCCGCCGATGCCCTGGATGACGCGGCCGACGAGCATCTCGGGGAAGGTCGTCGAGATCCCGGCCAGGAAGCTGCCCGCGGTGAACAGCGAGAGGCCGACGATGAACATCCGGCGGCGGCCGAAGATGTCACCGGAGCGGCCACCGAGCAGCAATAGGCCGCCGAAGGCCAGCGTGTACGCGTTCAGCGCCCACGTCATGGACGTCTGGTCCTTGTCGAAGTACGCGCCCATCGAGGGCAGCGCGATGTTCACGATCGTGCCGTCCAGCACGACCATCAGCTGGGCTCCGGCGATAAGCAGCAACACGAGTGCGGGGTGCGCGTGTCGCCGGGCGCCGCGGTGGCCCCGTTCGGGGGCAGCGGCTACGGTCTGAGTCACCGAGTTCTCCTGGGTTAGGCGAGTCCGTCGGAAGACGGTTACGATACGGGTGCGTTCTCTATGGGCTAAGCTAGCGGACGTGGCATAAGAAACGCAAGCGTTCTTTAGCTCACGGACAGGAAACCTGTCGTCGCGGGCGCTCGCCCGGGCGATCACACCGACGAGCACCACCACAGATGATGGACGGAGGGTCTGACAACGTGTCGAGGCAGACGCTCGCCCAGCCGACGACGGATCCGAAGTGCGTGGCCGGAGAGGTCGCCGACGTCGTCCGCCGCCGCCGCGGTGCCGCCCTCGAGGACGCGATTCTGTCGGCCGCCTACACCGAGCTCAGCACCGTCGGGTATCAGGCCTTCTCGGTCGAGGCGGTCGCCGCGCGGGCGCGCACCGGCAAGGCGAGCATCTATCGCCGCTGGCCCACGAAGCAGGAGCTCGTCCTGGACGCGCTGCTCGAGGTGCTGCCGACGCCTGAGCAGTGCGGTATCGACATCGACATCGACATGCTGCCCGACGACGTCACCACCGCGGACATGCTGCGCCAGCTCGCGCACGTCATCGCGGGGCTGTTGAGCAGCCCGGCGGGGAACGCCATGCGCGCGGTCAAGTGCGAGGCCTTCTCCGACCCGGAGCTGGCCCGGGCAGTGGATGAGCGTTTCCAGGCACCGCGGCGGCAGGCGCTGATCGAGCTGCTGCACCGCGGCGTCAGGCGGGGTGAGGTCCGTCCAGGCGCGGACTGCGCGTTGGTCGCCGACGTGTTGCCGGCCATGCTCGCGCACCGCGTGATCCTGATGCGCGAGGCGATCGCCGAGTCCGAGATCACCGACATCATCGAGCAGATCGTCCTGCCGCTGATCGAGGTCCGCTAGCCCCCTGCACCCGGCCGAGTGCGCTGAATCACGCGGCTTCGGCTGAGAGCGGTTCGCCGTCGCGTGCCCGCCGCGTGACCATGACGTTGTGCCCGCGCTGGAAGCCGTCGACCGCCGCGCCCGGTCAGCCGGCGGTCCGGCGTCCCGCCGCAGTCGCTTCCTGCGCCGAGCCCCAGACCTGATCGCGGCGATCGCCACGCTGCTCGGTGTGCTGTCCCTGGTGGACGCGTTCCTGCCGCACGAGCGGTTCCGGGTACACGCGATCACTCGGGTGATCCCGGTGCCGGCCACGGCGGCGGCCAGCGCTGTGCTCGCGGTGGCCGGTCTGTTGCTGCTGCGGGTGGCGGCCGGGCTGCGCAAGCGCAAGCGGCGCGCGTGGCAGGTGGCGATGGTGGTCGCCGTAGTCATGCTGGTCGCGCTCGTGGTGCGGGCCGACGGACGTCCGGACGAGCTCGCGATCACCGCGTTGCTGATCGGGCTGCTGATCGCGGCGCGCTCGCGGTTCACCGCCAAGGCCGACCCGTTCAGCCGGTGGTTCGCCGCGCGCGTGTTCGTCCAGATCCTCTGCGTCGCGTACGCCTACGGGTTCGGCATCCTCTACCTGTATCCGCACCGGATCGTCGGCCACCGCTCGTTCACGCTGCGACTGGAAGAGGTCTCGCTCGGTCTCGTCGGTACGCCCGGCAACCTGCACTTCGCCAGCGATTTGTTCGCGGACGTACTGCACGGGACGCTGCTCGGGTTCGGGCTGTTCGCCGTGGCCGCATCGGCGCTGCTGTTGCTGCGAGCTCCCGAGCCGATCGCGCGGCTGTCGGCGGCGGACGAAGCGCGGCTGCGCGAGCTGCTCGACCGCCACGGCGAACGTGACTCGCTCGGCTACTTCGCCCTGCGCCGGGACAAGTCCGTTGTCTGGTCGGCGACCGGCAAGGCCGCGATCACGTATCGCGTCGTGCACGGCGTCGCGCTGGCCAGTGGGGATCCGATCGGCGACCCCGAGGCGTGGCCCGGCGCGATCGCCGCGTACCGCGCGCTCGTCGAGGAGTACGGCTGGACGCCGGCCGTCATGGGCGCGAGCCAGCTCGGCGCGACCGTCTTCAAGCGC
>DASTXN010000183.1:0-19808 GCA_035765515.1 Jatrophihabitantaceae bacterium
CGCGGTGTCGGTCGTGGCGTTCGCGCCCATGGTGTTCCAGTAGCGCTGCAGCAGGTCGCGGTAGTCGATGGTGACCAGGATCGTCGTCTCGGCGCCGCCGGAGTCCGGCAGGCTGCCCGAGCGCAGCAGTCGGCTGCAGGCCTCGGCGAGGCCGTCGTGACGCCGCTGGGAGGCGGTGCGCTCGTCCCGCGCCCTGTCGTCGGCGGGTGCGGGGGCCGAGAGGGGTCCGAGAACGGCGCGCAGCGCGGCGGCGGCGAACGGGGTGAGCCGTCCGGAGAGTTTGGCGCTGCCGTCGGGTTGGTCGATCACGTTGAGCCCCCGCAGCCGCCGTTGGACCTGCTCGCGGGGTTCGGTGCCGTCCTGGTTCAGCCGTGCTTCGGCCTGCACGCACCACTTGCGCAGCTCGTGCGGCCCACACACAGCAGCCGCGACCAGGGCGGCGGCCTCGATGTCCTGCTCGGTCTCGGCGTCGTAGCCGTCGGGGATGTGGTCGAACAGGTCGCTGATCGCCCGGGCGTGCTCGATCCCGATCGACCCGTCCACCAGCGCCTCAGCGGTTTGCGGGAGCACCGGTGGTAGTGGTTCGCCGGACAGTCCGCGCCGCGCGCCGAACTCGGCCGCGTCCCGGATCCGGCGACGCGCCTGCCTGGGATCGATCCGCAGCAGAGCGGTCAACAATGCGGCCGTACTGGCGTGCCCGGTATCGGCAGCAGCCCGCCGGGAATCCAGCTCGGCGACGGCGGCGTGCTGCACGGTCACGGTGCGCCGGGCGTGCCGTTCGACGTCGCGGGTGAAATCCAGCAGTTGGGGGCCCGACAACACAGTCAGGTCGGTGGCGCGCAGCTTGTCCAGAACCCCGTCCAGCTCCGCGAGCAGAGCGAGCGGTTCCGCTGCGTGCATGTCCCCCGACATGCATCCGATATTAGTACACGCATCGGACAACGGCAACAGTTTCGCCCCGATATGCTCGGCTGATTCACTGAATCCAACGACCACTTAACAATTCGAACAACGACTCGCCCGGACACCCTTACTCGCCCGTTGATCGACAGCACGTTGCGGTCGCGGGGGCAGCCACAACCTGCTGTCGATCACGGGAAAGAGGCGAGGGCTGGAACGCGACGCCGGCAACGCGAGGAGCGCGAGCAGAAGCCGTATCCGACGCTGCCAAGACGAACACAACTAGCCACGGAAGGTGACCCGGCATTGCGGAGCCGAACACGAAGGAAGCCGTCCGCCTGTCGCTGCCAAACGAACGCAACCCCAAGCGAAGGGTGACCCGGCAGCGCGAGCCGCGCAGGCACCTGCCGTCCCCGGCGCTGCCAGAGAACGCAACCAAAAGCCGACCGCGAGCCGGCAGCGAGCGCGCGGCTAGAAGCCGACACCGTCGCCGCCCGAGCACGCAACCACAAGCGAAAGGCGACCTGGCAACGCGAGCGGCAAGCGCAGCGAGCCGGGTCCGTCGCTGCAAGAACGAACCGGGCGGTCGGACCCGCAAGCGAACGAGAAGCCGACCACACTGCAGGCGCTACCGTCGGCGGTGTGAATCCGCAGCTCGAACCGGACCCGGAGCAGCCGAACGGCGAGCAACGCAACGTCGATGTCGGGGAGTTCCGCCAGGGCTCGACACTGAGCCAATGGGCGCTGACGCGCTACCTGATCGGCAGGGCAGTCGGTGAGTCGCTCGGCGTCGGTCTGGCCGTGATCGGCGTTCTCGGGCTCGTCGCCGCAGTCCTGCTGTGGTGGCAGCACTGGCTCGCGCCGGCTGCGGTACTCGCCTTCGTCGCGCTGTGCGTGCTACTGATGCGCGCCGTGTTGCTGGCGCTGTTGCGGCGGCTGACCGCGCTGCCCGGGACGTCCGGCCGGTTGCGGGGAATCGTCCGCGAAACGCGCGGCGACGTGCTGCGCGAGCTGCGCCGACTCGGGTTGCCGGGACGCAGCTGGACGCTGCCGTTGCTCGCTTGGCGCCTGATCCGCGCTCGGCACCGACAGCCGACGTTCGAGCGGTTGCGCGGATTCGACCTGGCCCGCGCGGTGCCACCGGCCCGCCTGGACGAGTTGCACCTGCTGCTGCGGCGCGGGACGGAAGATCTGCCGCCACGCGGGTAGCGGTGACGCGGGCGCACAGGCGGCGCTGGGAGACTGGCGCGGTGATCTCCCCACGCCCGCACCGACGCACGCCGGGACAGGCCCGCGGCCTACCGGCGCTGTCGGCGTCGCTCGCGGTGACCGTCGTGCTCATGTGGGCGGCTGGTGGGCTGCTGGGTCTGCTCTGGCAGTGGTGGTCGCCGGCGGGTCCGGCGGCGTTCGTGATCTCGCCCGGCCAGGTCCAACCCGACGAGACCGAGGCGTTCATCGCCGGCGACGGGCGGTATGCCGCCATCGCTGTCGCGGTCGGCATCGCGGCCGCGCTGATCCTGTGGTTCGGACGGGTCAAGCGCGGCACCCTGGCGGTCCTGGCGCTCGCCGTCGGCGGACTCGGCGGCGCCGCGGCAACCGCGGCCGTCGGGCACGCGATGAGCGGGAGTGGGCACACCTACCCGTGCGGCTCGGGGTCCTCGTCCTGCATCACGCACCTGGCGTTGTCGGTTCACGCCCACGGGCTGTTGCTCGTCGAGGCCACCGCCGCCGTCCTGGTGTACGGGTTGTGCGTGGCCTTCGCGAAGGACGATGACCTGGGCGTTCCCGATGCGGCGGGAGAGCAGGCGCGGGACTCAGTTGGAGCGGATGTAGAACTGCAGCACCCCGGGCGACACCGCGATCGTGTGGGTGACGCGCAGGAGCGTGATCTCCCGCCGCAGTAGTACCGCCAACCGGGCGAGCCGGGCGCGGGTGTCCGGCTGTTCGAGGAGGTCCTGGCGGTCGGCAGCGGTCAGCGGTAGCTGCGCGGCGAGGCGGTAGGACAGCTGCGCCGGATCCGACGGTGCCTCGACCTGGGGCACCTGCCCGGTCAGTTCGGTGATCAACTGCGCGTGTTCCGCTTCGAGCCGCGCGACCGCATCCCGCAGCGGCGGGGTCACCTCACCGTCCACCTCGGCCAGATAGGTGACCTCCGCCTGCAGGTAGGGCTTGCCCTCGACGAGACGCTCGATGCGAAACCGGCGGCTGCCGATGGTGAACAGGTCGGACGCGCCGTCCTCGTACGGCTGCACCTCAAGGACCTCGGCCAGCGTGCCGACGGACGCGAACTCCGGCTCCTGCTCCACACCTTCGGTGCCGACCTCGATGCCCCTGGTCAGCGCGACGATGCCGAAGCTGGTCGGGCCCGGACGTGCCGTGACGTCCTCCAGCAACTGCCGGTAGCGCGGTTCGAAGATGTGCAGCGGCAGCGGCATGCTGGGCAGCAGCACGTGCCCGAGCGGGAACAGCGGGATGACGTCCGTGCCGGGTTCGGTCACGTCTGCAACGGTAGTGGGGCCGAGGCGACGGCGGGTGCTAGTGCATCATCGCGGCCGCGGCGGGCTCACCTGCGTCGTTGGCCGTGGGCTTCGCCTTGCCCTTCGGCAGGAGCGCGGCGGGCACCAGGACGACCGCGACCAGGATGACCGCGACGGTGAAGGTGAAGCCGAAGCCGTGGGCGAGACCGCTCAGGTCGGTGGGCAGGACGTTCTTGGTCTGGTTGGTCAGCAGCACCGTCATGATCGCCGCGCCGCAGGAGCTGGCGATCTGCTGCATGATGTTCATCAGCGTCGAGCCGCGGGCGATGGTCGGTCCGCTCAGCGTCTGCAGCGCCGCGGTGAACATCGGCATCATCGTCGCGCCCATGCCCAGCCCCATCACGAACAGCGCGCCCATCAGCAGCGCGAAGGACGTGTGGGCGCCGACCTGGGTGAGTACGGCCATTCCGATGCAGATGGTCGTCACGCCCGGCACGACGATTTTGCTGATCGCGATGCGGTCGGCGAGGAAACCCGCGATCGGCATCGTGATCATCGCGCCGATGCCCTGTGGTGCGACCAGCAGGCCGGCGTGCAGCGTGTCCTCGTGACGCACCTGCTGGAAGTAGCTGGGCAGCAGCAGCGTCGCGCCGAAGAACGCCATGGCGAACAGGAACATGCCGATGACCGACAGGGTCAGCTGCTTGTTCTTGAACAGCCGCAGGTCGATCAGCGGGTGCACCGGCCGGAAGGCCCAGGCGACGAACAACCCGACAAGGATCAGGCCGATGATGCCCGGCAGCAGCACCCGGGTGGCTGCAACGGTGCACTTCGCCGGAATCGACGAGACGCCGAACAACAGCAGCGCCAGGCCGGGGGAGAGCAGCAGCATGCCGATGAAGTCGAAGGACTCCGACGGGCTCGGCTCGTCCTTGGGCAGCACCACGAAGGCGTAGATGAGCGCGGCCGCGCCGATAGGCACGTTGATCAGGAACACCCAGTGCCAGCTGGCGATGTCGATCAGCCAGCCACCGAGGATCGGCCCCGCGATCGGGCCGAGCAGCATCGGCACGCCCAGCACCGCCATCACCCGGCCGACCCGCTCCGGGCCGGCGGCGCGCGTCATGATCGTCATGCCGACCGGCATCAACATGCCGCCGCCCAGGCCCTGGATCACGCGGAACGCGATCAGCTCTCCGATGCCGGTCGCCGTGCTGCACAGCGCCGAGCCGGCGATGAACAGCACGAGCGCGGTCATGTACAGCCGCTTGGTTCCGAACCGGTCCGCGGCCCAGCCGGACAGCGGGATCACCGTGGCCAGCGCGAGTGTGTAGCCGGTCATCGTCCAGCCCACGGTCGCGTAGCTGGTGTGGAAGACCTCCATGAACGTGCGCAGCGCGACGCTCACGACGGTGATGTCCAGGATCGACATGATCGCGCCGAGCACGACCACTCCGGCGACCTTCAGGACCCGGGCGTCGAGTTTGTTGTCGATCGGCGCTGCGGCAGTAGCCGGGGCGGACATGGAGTGCTCCTTGCTCAGGGTGCGGCCCGGGTGCGGGCGTTCATTCGTCTCGATGGATGACGCCGGCGGACGCCGAAAGTCATCGCTCTCGATCGACGCTAGCGTGTGCCGCTGACAGCACGCGCACGGATTTCGCACAGCGCGGAAACGGTCCACGGCGGGCCCGTAAACTGGGCGGGTGCTGCGACGAATCGACCTGACCGCCGACCCGGCCGGTGCTGACCTGCGCCGCGTGCTGCCGCGGGCCGTGGTCGACGTCCATGCCGCCCTGGACGCGGTGACGCCGGTCGTGACCGCGGTCGCCGAGCGGGGCTACCCGGCCGCACGCGAGGCCACGCTGCGCTTCGACGGGGTCGACGTGGCCGAGCCGCGCGTCCCGGCACAAGCGCTGACGGATGCCCTGGACGAGCTCGATCAGGCTGTGCGCGACGCACTGGCCGAGTCGATCCGCCGCGCCCGAATCGGGCACGAGGCCCAGCGCCGGCGGACCGTCGAGACCGAGGTCGTGCCGGGCGGCACCGTGACCGAGAAGTGGATCCCGGTGCGCCGCGTCGGGCTGTACGTGCCCGGCGGGCTCGCCGTGTACCCGTCCAGCGTGGTGATGAACGTGGTGCCCGCCCAGGTCGCGGGGGTCGAGTCGATCGCGGTGTTCTCGCCCGCGCAGAAGGAGTTCGGTGGGCTGCCGCACCCCACGATCCTGGCCGCCTGCGCGTTGCTCGGGGTCGACGAGGTGTACGCCGTCGGCGGCGCACAGGCCGTGGCCCTGGCCGCGTACGGCGACACCGCGCTGGGCATCGAACCGGTGGACGTGATCACCGGGCCGGGCAACGTCTACGTGGCGGCGGCGAAGCGGCTGGTGCGCGGCGTCGTCGGCATCGACGCCGAGGCGGGGCCGACCGAGATCGCGATCCTCGCCGACGGCACCGCCGATCCCGTGCACGTCGCCGCGGACCTGATCAGCCAGGCCGAGCACGACACGCTCGCGGCATCCGTCCTGGTCACCGATTCGGCAGAACTGGCGGACGCCGTCGACGCCGAGGTCACCCGGCAGGTGGCGCTGACCAAGCACGTCGAGCGGGTCACGGCCGCACTGACCGGGCGGCAGTCGGCCACCGTGCTGGTACGCGACCTGGAGCAGGGCCTGATCGTCGTCGACGCGTACGCAGCCGAGCACCTCGAGGTGATCACCGCAGACGCCCGCAGGTGGGCCGAACGCGTCCGCAACGCCGGCTGCATCTTCGTCGGCACGAACGCGCCGGTGTCGCTGGGCGACTACTGTGCCGGCTCCAACCACGTGCTCCCCACCGGATGCACCGCGCGCCACGCGTCCGGGCTCAGCGTGCAGTCGTTCCTGAAGGGCGTGCACCTGGTCGAGTACACACACGAGGCGCTGGCCGAGGTCGCACCGCACGTGCTCGCCCTGTCGGCCGCCGAGGACCTGCCCGCGCACGGCGCCGCCGTCTCCGTCCGGTTCGAGCGATGACCAGCCTGGACGACCTCCCGCTGCGCGACGAGCTACGGGGGGAGTCCCCCTACGGCGCGCCCCAGTTGGACGTGCCCGTCGCGCTGAACGTCAATGAGAACCCGTATCCGCCGTCGGACGAGGTCGTCGCGGACATCGCGGCCGCGGTCGCTGACGTCGCACGCACGCTGAACCGCTATCCGGACCGTGACGCCGTCGCGCTGCGTGCCGATCTCGCCAGCTACCTGACGTCAGACGGCGGGGTCGGGCTCAGCGTCGACAACGTGTGGGCGGCCAACGGGTCCAACGAGGTGATGCAGCACGTGCTGCTGGCCTTTGCCGGCCCGGGACGTACCGCGCTCTCGTTCGCCCCGACGTACTCGATGTACCCGGAGTACGCGCGTGACACCCACACGGCGTGGGTCGTCGGCCGGCGTGCCGAGGACTTCACCATCGAGCGCGAAACGGCACTGGCCGCGATCGCGGAGCACCAGCCGGCCGTGGTCCTGCTCGCGTCGCCGAACAACCCGACCGGGACGGCGCTGCCGCTGGAGGACATCGCGGCGATCTGCTCGGCCGCTCCGGGCATGGTGGTCGTCGACGAGGCGTACGCGGAGTTCCGCCGGGCGGGCACGTCCAGCGCGCTGTCGCTCCTGCCGGACCACCCGCGGCTGATCGTGACGCGCACGATGAGCAAGGCCTTCGCGCTGGCCGGCGGGCGGCTCGGCTACCTGGCCGCCGACCCGGCCGTGGTGGACGCGCTGCGCATCGTCCGGCTGCCGTACCACCTGTCCGCGACCACGCAGACGGTGGCGCGCGTTGCCCTCGCCCATGCCGACGAACTGCTGGCCGCGGTCGGCGAACTGCGGGCCGAACGGGACCGCACGGTGGAGTGGCTGCGCGGCGTCGGGCTGGAGACGGCCGAGTCGGACGCGAACTTCGTGCTGTTCGGGAGGTTTCCCGACCGACACGCCGTGTGGCAGGGTTTGCTCGACCGCGGCGTGCTGATCCGGGAGACCGGTCCGGACGGCTGGCTGCGGGTATCCATCGGGACGCCGCAGGAGATGGCCGCTTTCCGGCGTGCACTGGAAGAGGTGAGGGCATGAGTCGCACCGGGCGCGTCGAGCGCGCGACGAACGAGACCAAGGTGCTGGTCGAGATCGACCTGGACGGTCACGGGCACACCGACGTCGTGACCGGGGTCGGCTTCTACGACCACATGCTCTCCTCGTTCGGCAAGCACGCGCTGTTCGACCTGACCGTCGGCGTCGAGGGCGACCTGCACATCGACGCCCACCACACCGTCGAGGACACCGCGATCGCGCTGGGCCAGGCGTTCGCGCAGGCCGCCGGCGACAAGGCGGGCGTCCGCCGCTTCGGTGACGCCACGATCCCGATGGACGAGTGCCTGGTCTCGGCCGCGGTCGACCTGTCCGGCCGCCCGTACCTGGTGCACACCGAGCCCGATGGCGCCCCGCCGACCATCGGCCCGGACTACGCCAGCACGCTGACCCGGCACGTATTCGAGTCGTTCACGTACCACGCCGCGATCGCGCTGCACGTGACCGTGCACGCCGGCCGCGACTGGCACCACATCACCGAGGCGCAGTACAAGGCGGTCGCCCGTGCGCTGCGTGCGGCCGTCGAACTGGACCCGCGTGTCGACGGAGTGCCGTCCACCAAGGGCGTGCTCTAGCAGATGTCGCGGATCGCCGTCCTCGACTACGGGTCGGGGAACCTCCGCTCTGCCCAGCGGGCGCTCGAGCGGGTCGGCGCTGAGGTCACGGTGACGACCGACGCGTCCGTCGCGATCGAGGCGGACGGGCTGGTCGTGCCGGGCGTCGGCGCGTTTGCCGCGTGCATGCGCGGGCTGGACGCGGTCGGCGGGCGGGAGATCGTCGCGGCGCGCCTGTCCGCCGGACGCCCGGTGCTCGGCATCTGCGTCGGCATGCAGGTGCTCTTCGAGACCGGTGTCGAGCACGGCGTCGAAACCGTCGGGCTCGGCGTGCTGCCCGGCCGCGTCGAGCAGCTGCGCGCGCCGATCCTGCCGCACATGGGCTGGAACACCGTTACGCCACCGAGCGATTCGGTGCTGTTCGCCGGCCTGCCCGAGGACACGCGGTTCTACTTCGTCCACTCGTACGCGGTACACGACACGTCCGGGCTGGTGACTCTCGCCGAGCACGGTGAGCCCTTCGTCGCGGCTGTCGAGAACGGGCTGGTGAGCGCCACGCAGTTCCACCCCGAGAAGTCCGGCGATGCCGGCGCCACCTTGCTCGCCAACTGGTTGGAGATGCTGTGAGCACTGGAAGCTTGGTCCTGCTTCCGGCCGTCGACGTCGCGGACGGTCAGGCGGTGCGGCTGGTGCAGGGCGAGGCGGGCTCCGAGACGTCCTACGGCGACCCGCTCGCCGCTGCGCTGGAGTGGCAGCGCGGCGGCGCCGAGTGGATCCACCTGGTCGACCTCGATGCCGCGTTCGGGCGCGGCTCGAATCGCGAACTGCTGGCCGGCGTCGTCAAGCAGTTGGACGTCCGGGTCGAGCTCTCCGGTGGCATCCGCGACGACGAGTCGCTGCGGGCCGCACTGGCCACCGGCTGCACCCGGGTCAACCTCGGCACCGCAGCGCTGGAGTCCCCGGACTGGGTGCGGGCCGCGATCGCCGAGCACGGCGACAAGATCGCGGTCGGGCTGGACGTGCGCGGAACGACGCTGGCCGCGCGTGGCTGGACGCGTTCCGGCGGCGACCTGTGGGAGACGATGGCCCGCCTGGACGCCGACGGCTGCTCGCGGTACGTCGTCACGGACGTGAACAAGGACGGCACGCTGAGCGGTCCGAACCTGCAGCTGTTGCGGGACGTCTGCGCGCGAACGTCCGCGGCGGTCGTGGCGAGCGGTGGAGTGTCGTCGCTGGACGACCTGCGCGCGATTGCCGCGCTGGGCACCGTCGAGGGCGCGATCGTCGGCAAGGCGCTGTACGCCGGGGCGTTCACGCTGCCCGAGGCGCTGGCTGCGGTATCGACGTGAGCGTCGCGGTACGGGTGATCCCCTGCCTGGACGTGGACGCGGGGCGGGTCGTCAAGGGCGTGAACTTCGCCGGGCTGCGTGACGCGGGGGACCCGGTCGAGCTGGCCCGCCGTTACGACGAGCAGGGCGCCGACGAGCTGACCTTCCTGGACATCACAGCGTCGTCGGCCGGGCGCGAGACCACGTACGACGTTGTCCGCCGTACGGCCGAGCAGGTGTTCATCCCGCTGACCGTCGGCGGTGGCGTGCGCACGGTGGCCGACGTGGACGCGCTGCTGCGTGCGGGCGCGGACAAGGTGGGCGTGAACACGGCCGCTATCGACCGTCCCGAGCTGCTGGGCGAGATCGCCGAGCGGTTCGGGCGGCAGGTTCTCGTGCTCTCGGTCGACGCGCGGCGCGTGCAGGACGGCACGGTCACCGAGAGCGGATTCGAGGTGACCACGCACGGCGGCCGCCGCGGCACCGGCATCGACGCCGTCGCGTGGGCGCGGGAGGCGGCCGAGCGCGGGGCGGGGGAGATCCTGCTCAACTCCATGGACGCGGACGGGACCAAGGACGGCTACGACCTGTCGCTGATCCGGCTGGTGCGCGCCGCGGTCGGCGTGCCGGTGATCGCCAGCGGCGGTGCCGGGAAGCTGGCCGACTTCGCGCCGGCTGTCGCGGCCGGCGCCGACGCCGTGCTCGCGGCCAGCGTTTTCCACTTCGGCGACCTGACGGTAGGAGCGGTCAAGGACGCGCTGGCGCGGGACGGGGTGGAGATACGGCGACCGTCCGATGCGGGCGAATTCTGACGTAACCTTGACGACCATGGACGACGACGTAGACCGCCCCACCGCCACTCCGGTGGTGTTCGCGATCGCGCTCGGCGTGGCACCGCTGCCGTTCCTGGGGATCTACGCGGTGCTGTTCATCGCGCACGGCTGGCTGCACCACGTCACCCCGCCGGACATCACCAGCTCCAACCGCGGCGAACTGATCGCCGGACTGATCGCGCTCGCCCTGTTCATCGTCGTGACGGTGAGCATCTCCTCGTTCATGAACCGGCACCGGCGCTGGTTCTTCGGGCTGTGTCAGCTGGCCACGTTGCTCACGGCGATCTACCTGTTCGGCACGCCGAGCACCGGCCCGTCCGGCATCCCGCTCATCCTGATCGTCACGAGCGCGATCTCGCTCGGGATCACCGTCCTGCCGGTGTCGGCCCGGCACGTGCGGGCCAGCCGGACGGTCGCGCGCGAGGAACTGCTGGCCGAGTCCGTCGGCTAGGCCGCGCCTAACCCACTCACAGTTTTCTCCTAGGATTTCCTCAGAGCGTGCGCTCAGTCTTGGTACAGGCCGGACTGCAGCACGACACAGGGAGATCAGGCATGAGCACTGCCACCACCGCCGCCCGCGGCACCAAGCGTCGCGTGCTGGTCGTCGATGACGAGGACAACGTCACCCACCTGGTCTCCTCGGCGTTGCGCTTCGACGGCTTCGAGACGGTCACGGCCGACAACGGAACGTCCGCGCTGGCCAAGGTCGCCGAGACCGACCCGGACCTGATCGTGCTCGACGTGATGATGCCCGGCCTGGACGGTCTCGGCGTGCTGCAGAACCTGCGTTCGGCCGGCTCGCAGATCCCGGTGATCTTCCTGACCGCGCGCGATACGGCCAACGACCGGATCGCGGGCCTGCGCGCGGGCGCCGACGACTACGTGGTCAAGCCGTTCAGCGTCGAGGAGCTGCTCGCGCGGGTGCACGCGGTGCTGCGCCGCGCGGCGCCCGAGGACGCGCGTGAGGGCGTGCTTCGCATCGCCGACCTGGAGCTGGACGAGAACAGCCACGAGGTCACCCGCGCCGGCGTCGAGGTGCACCTGACCGCGACCGAGTTCGAGCTGTTGCGCTACTTGATGCGCAACGAGCGGGTCGTGCTGAGCAAGACGCAGATCCTGGACCGGGTGTGGAAGTACGACTTCCAGGGACAGTCCAACATCGTCGAGCTGTACATCGGCTACCTGCGCAAGAAGATCGACTCGGTGGAGCCGAAGCTGATCCACACCGTGCGCGGCGCCGGATATGTGATCAAGGCGCCCCGCCACTGAGTGCGCAGGACGTGCAATCGAGCCGTCAGCGCGCGCGCCGCTTCCTGCCGCGCAGCCTGACCGCGCGCCTGGTCAGCGGCGTCGTCGCGCTGGTCGTAGTGGTCGTCCTGGCCGTCGGCTCCGGGACGTACTTCGCGCTGCAGTCCTTCCTGTACGACCGTCTCGACCAGCAGTTGCAGACGACGGCCTCCGGTTCGATCAGGGACCTGTTCGAGCAGAATTCCTCGGTGCCGAGCGTCGGCGTCCATGCGCCCCAGCAGGTTTGGGCGGTCGCGCTGTATCGCTCCGGCCAGTCGGCCGTGGCCCCGTCGAGCGACACGGTAAGTGCGATCCAGTTGAGCGCAACGGACCGGAAGTGGCTGGCCGAGCGTGCGACGACCGACCCGGTGACGGTCCGCACGAAAAAGGGCAACGAGCTGCGGGTCACCGTCCGGTCGGTGCCGATCCAGGTGGGACCGCTGCCGACGCAGGTCGTCCTGGGTGTAGCCGTCATCGGACTGTCGACCAGCGAGGTCACCAGGACCTTGGGGCGTCTGATCACGCTGGAGCTGATCATCGGGGCTTCCGCGGTGGTCGTGGCGCTGGGGGCGACGACGTGGGGTGTGCGGTTCAGCCTGCGCCGGCTACACGAGGTGACCGACACGGCGCAGGAGGTGGCCGCCGAGCTGTCGCCGGAGGGCGCGGGGCTGGACCGCCGGGTCACCGTGGACGAGGAGGGCACCGAGGTCGGTCGGCTGGCCGAGTCGATGAACACTTTGCTGGCCGCGGTCGAGACGCAGTTCGCCGCGCGGCTGGAGAGCGAGCAGCGGATGCGCCAGTTCCTTGCCGACGCGTCGCACGAGTTGCGCACGCCGCTGACGTCGATCCGCGGATACGCGGAACTGGCCCGCATGCAGCGCGAGCTGGGCTCGGCGGAGGACGCGGCGGTCGAGGACAGCGGTGACAACCTGTCGCGCATCGAGGCGGAGGGCACCCGCATGTCGCGGCTGGTGGAGGACCTGCTCACGCTCGCCCGCGGCGACCAGGGCGGGCTGCCGGAAATGGTGCCCGTCGACGTGGACGAGCTGCTCGACGACGTGATCGCCGGCTCGCGCGCGGCGTTCGGCGGGCGCGAGATCGTCGGCGGGACGCCGAGCGGGCTGACCGTCGTCGGCGATCACGACGCGCTGCTGCGCGCGGTCCGGAACCTGGTGTCGAACGCCGCGACGCACACCCGTCCGGACGGAGCGATCCAAGTGCGTGCTGTTCCGTCCGGGGACGGCGTCGCCATCCAGGTGCTGGACCAGGGCCCCGGGCTGCCCCCGGAAGATGCGGCACACGTCTTCGAGCGGTTCTGGCGCGCCGACCGCGCACGTACCCGGGCGCGCGGCGGCAGCGGGTTGGGCCTGGCGATCGTGGCGACGATCGTGGCCCAGCACGAGGGCACCGTCCACTTCGAGAGCTCGGTCGAACACGGCAGCACGGTCACGATCTGGCTGCCTGTGCGAACCGGGTAGTCCCGATCAGGGACAATCGAGGGCATGCCACCGGGGAATGCCTCCGACCTCGACCCCGCCGTCGCGTCCCGCCTGAAGCGCGACGCGAACGGCCTGGTCGTGGCCGTCGTCCAGCAGCACGACACCGGCGAGGTGCTGATGGTCGGCTGGATGGACGACGAGGCGCTGCACCGCACGCTCACGACAGGCCGCGCGACGTACTGGTCGCGGTCGCGCCGGGAGTACTGGGTCAAGGGCGACACGTCCGGGCACGTGCAGCACGTCAAGTCCGTGGCACTGGACTGCGACGGGGACAGCCTGCTGGTGCGGGTCGACCAGGTCGGCGCCGCCTGCCACACCGGTGATCGCACTTGCTTCGACGCCGGGTTGCTGACGTGATCACCCGCGCGGACCTGGACGCGCTCGTCGCGTCGCACCGGCTGGTTCCGATCACGCGCACCCTGTTCGCGGACGCCGAGACACCCGTCGGGGTGTACCGCAAGCTCGCGGCCGGCCGTCCCGGCACGTTCCTGCTGGAGTCCGCCGAGCCGGGAGCCTCGTTCTCGCGCTGGTCGTTCGTCGGCGTGAACGCGGTGGCGTCGCTGTCGGTCGCGGACGGCCGGCCGGTGTGGAGCGGGACGGTGCCCGCCGGCGTCCCGACCTCGCCGGACGCCGATCCGCTGGCCGCACTGGGTGCCGCGTGGCGTGCCGTGAAGGGACCGCGGCTGCCGGGTCTGCCGCCGCTCACCGGTGGCTTCGTCGGCTACCTCGGCTACGACGTGGTGCGCTGGATCGAGAACCTGCCCGAGAAGGCCGTCGACGAACTCGGCGTGCCGGAGCTGACCATGCTGCTCGTCACCGACTTGGCCGCGGTCGACCATCATGAGTGCAGTGTGGTGCTGATCGCGAACGCGCTGCTGCACCCGGGGATGGACGCGGCCGCCCTGGACGCCGCGTTCGACGACGCGCTGGCCCGGCTGGACGCAATGCAGGCCGCGCTCGCGACCCCGACCCCGCCGACCGTCGCGAGTGTGGCCGAGGTGCCCCCGGTCGACGCGGTTTCGCGCACGCCCGAGGGGGAGTACCAGCCGTCCGTCGAACGGGCGCTGGAGGCGGTGCGGGCCGGCGAGGTGTTCCAGATCCAGGTGGGGCAGCGGTTCACGGTACGCACCGACGCGGACCCGTTCGACGTGTACCGGGTGCTGCGCACGCTGAACCCCTCGCCGTACATGTACTTCCTGCGCACGGCCGACGTCGACATCGTCGGCTGCAGTCCCGAGGCCCTGGTCACGGTCGCCGAAGGGCGGGCGGTGCTGCACCCGATCGCCGGTACCCGCCGCCGCGGGGAGACGGCCGAGCGGGACGCTGCGCTGGCGGCCGAACTCGTCAGCGACCCCAAGGAGCAGGCCGAGCACGTGATGCTTGTGGACCTGGCCCGCAACGACCTCGGCCGGGTGTCGGCGCAGGGCAGCGTCGAGGTCGTCGAGTTCGGCGCGGTGGAGCGGTACAGCCATGTGTGGCACATCGTCTCGACGGTGCAGTCGCGCGTCGCCGACGGGCGCGATGCCTTCGACGTCCTCACCGCGACGTTCCCGGCCGGGACGCTGACGGGCGCGCCGAAGGTCCGCGCGATGGAACTGATCGAGGAGTTCGAGCCGGTACGCCGCGGCGTGTACGGCGGGGCGGTCGGCTACCTGGACGCGGCCGGAGACCTGGACATGGCGATCGCGATCCGGACCGCCGTCATGCGCGACGGCCTTGCGCACGTGCAAGCGGCAGCGGGCGTGGTCGCAGACAGCGTCCCGGCGAACGAGGAGCAGGAGACGCGGAACAAGGCACGCGCGGTGCTGCAGGCGATCGCGACCGCGCAGACGATCTCGGCGGTCGCGGCCGATGAATGAGGTCCGTCGCGGACGCGGTGAGTACGCCCTCGCGCTGCTGTTCGACCTGGTGGGCGCCGGCGCTGCGCTGCTGATCTCGACACGGCACTGGCAGAGCGTGCTCACGCCACGGCCGCGTCCGTTCCGCGACGACCTGCTGCAGGTTGCCGGCCGCACCGTGGACGCCGCGCCGACTGCGCTCGCCCTGGTCGCGCTGGCCGGAGTGATCGCGATCCTGGCGACCAGGTCGTGGGCGCGACGCGTGGTCGGAGTGGTGGTCGCACTCGCGGGTATCGCGTTGATCTGGCGGTCGCTGACCGGGCTGCAGGCCATTGGCGCTGCTCGGGCCCGCAGTCTCGTCCAGGACAAGCACCCGGGCGTCCAGCTCGGCTCGGCGATCCCGCAGGTGAGCGTGCACTCCGGGTGGGCGGTGCTCTCGTGCATCTGCGGCGTGCTGGTGCTGCTCGGGGGCGGTCTGGTCGCCTGGCGCGGACACCGGTGGGGCGCGATGTCGGCGAAGTACGAAGCGCCCGTCGGCGATGGGCAAGCTGGTGGGCGCCACGACAGCGCAGAGGATCTGGAGCGTGCGCGGCTGCGTGCCGACGCGTCCATGTGGTCGGCGCTGGACCGCGGGGACGACCCCACGAATCACGACGGCTGAGCGCGTTCGTTAGGCTTTGCGACAATTCGCTCCGCAGGGGAGGCAGCAAGCGTGAGCAGCGTTCTCGATGAGATCGTCGCCGGCGTCCGTGAGGACGTCGCCGTTCGCGAGAGCGCCCTGCCGCTGGCCGCGGTCAAGGAGCGTGCTGCTGCGGCGGCGCCCGCGCTCGACGCATTGGCCGCACTGCGCGCGCCCGGCGTCGGCGTCATCGCCGAGGTGAAGCGGCGCAGCCCGTCCCGTGGCGCGCTGGCGACGATCGCCGATCCGGCGTGCTTGGCGGGCGAGTACCAGGCCGGCGGGGCCCGCATGATCAGCGTGCTGACCGAGCAGCGCCGGTTCGGTGGTTCGCTCGAGGATCTCGCCGCGGTGCGGGCGGCGGTTCGGATTCCGGTGCTGCGCAAGGACTTCATCGTCTGCCCGTACCAGGTGCACGAGGCACGCGCCCATGGCGCCGACGTCGTGCTGCTGATCGTGGCGGCGCTCGACCAGAACACGCTGATCGGCTTGCGCGAGCGCGTCGAGTCGCTCGGCATGACCGCGTTGGTCGAGGCGCACACCGAGGACGAGGCATCGCGGGCCGTCGACGCGGGAGCGCAGGTGATCGGGATCAATGCGCGCGACCTGCACACGCTCGAGGTGGACCGGTCGGTGTTCGAGCGCATCGCGCCCGGGTTGCCGTCGGGGATCGTCAAGGTGGCCGAGTCCGGCGTGCGGGGTCCTCTGGAGCTGATCGAGTACGCGGCCGCGGGGGCGGACGCGGTGCTCGTCGGCGAGGGCCTGGTGACGCACGCCGATCCGCGGCACGCGCTCGCCGAGCTGGTGACCGCCGGGGCACACCCGGCTACGCCGCGCACCGCCCGCTGACAATCGGCGCCGGCCGTGTCTGCGGTCCTCGACGCGGCCCCTGGGAGTCTGCGCTGGCGCAGCCGCCCGAGCGATTGATCGACTAGCTCCAATGATCAATTAGCTCGATGATCAACTAATCCTTGTCCCGGGAAGTACCTCTCTGGAAGCTTTGCTCTGCCCGGTCTCACCGGGCATTTGCACGCTCTCACCGTGCAGAGCAGAGCTGGGAGAACGCAAGGTGGCTGGAAGTTCTTGCTCTGCCCGGTCTCACCGGGCATTTGCACGCTCTCACCGTGCAGAGCAAAGCTTCACGACCACAGGTCGCCGACCCCTCAATCAACGCCGGAAGGGTCCTGCGGGCTGAACAGAGTGACTCGGCTGTGCAAAACCCCGGCTTATCCACAGCCAGGGCTATTCGCGCCGCAGGTGTCATCGCCGACGAGCAATGTGGGCGCATGGCCAAGAAGAACATTCAGCTCGGCGGCTACGCGTTGTCCGAGATCATCCGCCGCGTGCGGCGGACCGCAGACCTCAGCCAACGTGAGTTGGCCAAGTACGCGGACGTCAGTTCGTCGACGATAGGCGACATCGAGGCGGGATCAGCCACGCCGTCGCTGGCCGTCCTGCAGCGCATCCTGAACGCGGCGAACTACCAGCTGGTCGTCGTCGACGCGTCCGGACGACTGGTGCTTCCATTGCAGGTCTGGGACGAGGTGGCCGACCTGGCCGGCCGCCGCTTCCCGGCTCACCTCGACACCATCGCCGACCCCGTCCCGGGCGACTGGTGGGGCGACACGTACGGCCTGGCCCGTCCGCCGGAGACGTTCTGGCGCGACCGCAAGCGGCGCGACTACGAGCGACAGCTCAGCCGTTGGCAGGTCCGAGTCGCGAAGATGCGCAACGAGCCGATGCCGCAGCCGCCATTCGAGTGGCCGCCCTATTGGCGCAGGCCGGGACGGCCGCCGCGGACGGCGGACTCCGCCTGACCGCGGTGCGCTCGGCCAGATCAATCAGCCGGCGCGCAGCACCGTCACCGCGAAGCTGGCGTCGTCGCGCCACGGCCGCAGGTCCCAGGTCGCGAAGCGGTGCTCGAGGGCAAGCCCCGCGGCCGCGCAGTGCTCGTCGAAGTCCGACAGCGAGTACCCACGGTCGGTGCCGAATCCCACGGCCACCACGCCGTCCGCACCCACATGCGCCGCGATCCGGGACAGCACCGCCTGCTCGGTGCCGACGGCCACGAACGCCATCACGTTGCCGGCCACGACGGCCGCGTCGAAGGGCTGCTCGTCCAACGTGAACTCGCTGAGGTCGTCGACCACCCAGCGTGGCCCGGGGTGATCGGCCTCGGCCGCCGCGATCAGCTCGGGGTCGACGTCCACGCCGACGACGTCATGGCCACGGGCGAACAACTCCGCTCCGACGCGCCCCGGCCCGCACCCAGCATCCAGGATGCGCGAAGCCGGTGCGACGAGCGCGTCGACCAATCGCGCCTCGCCTGCGAGGTCGGTGCCCTCGGCCGCCATGGTCCGGAACCGCTCGACGTACCACTGCGCGTGCCCCTCGCCGTGATCGGTGAACCAGCGGGGAACGGACTGGGAACTCATGACTTCAGTGTTCCGCAGCCGCGCGGAATTCGCGGGTCATCCCAGCTGCGATGCCGGTGTCGATGTCACCGATACGCAGCACCAGCGCCAGGGTCGAACCGTCTACCCAGACACACGGCGTGTAGGCCGTCGCGTTGCGCCGAGCCTGGGTGCAGTCCAAGGCGCCGCCGTACGGGCCCGGGTCGAATGAACTCGCCGAAACCGAGCTCGCCCCGCCGAGAACCTCCCGCGCGACCTTCGCAGCCGTTCCGCTGCCGATCAGGCTGTCGATCGCGCTGCTGTCACTCCGGTTGAAGCCGAGGAAGACCACCGTGGGCAGCGCGGTCGGTCCGCTGCCGGTGCCGTAGACACCAATCTGCGCGCTGCTCATCGCGTCCGATATCGCGCCGAGCGAGCCGAGTTGACTACCGAGCATGGACGCCGCCGTCCTGCCGTCCACCGACCGGATCAGCTGGTAGTCGCCCGCCGCGTCCGGCAGCGACACGCGACGCGTCGGCTCGTGCCCGCCGCTCGCGCGGAACACGACCACCAGACCGACGACGACGAGTGCGGCGACGACGATCGCGGCGATGGCGACGATCGTCCCGGTCATCGACATCGGCGCCGCGCCGCCGGGCTGCTGTGGCCCCCCGCTCCACGGCGCCGGAGTCGGTCCGCCGCCGTACGGGGCAGCCGGAAGGGACGGCCCGGTTCGGTCCTCGGGACGCGAGAACGCCGGCGGCGGTTCGTACTCCACGGGTCCACGCTAGGGCAAAGGTGGCGCAGCGACGGCAACGAGAACGGAAGGCAAAGTCGCTCGCAGCCGCGGGATAGGCTTTCGCCCATGCCCTCGGCCGCCGCGCCCGATTCCACCGGCTCTGTCGTCCCTGACGCATCCGGCCACTTCGGTCAGTTCGGCGGCCGCTTCGTGCCCGAAGCGCTCGTCGCTGCGATCGACGATCTGACCGCCGCCTTCCACGAGACGCAGGCCGACCCCGAATTCCGCGCCGAGCTGCAGGGCCTGCTGCGCGACTACACCGGGCGGCCGTCGCCGATCACAGACGCGCCACGGTTCGCCGAGCACGCGGGGGGCGCGCGGATCCTGCTCAAGCGCGAAGACCTGAACCACACCGGCTCGCACAAGATCAACAACGTCTTGGGTCAGGCACTGCTCACCCGGCGCATCGGCAAGAAGCGGGTGATCGCCGAGACCGGTGCCGGTCAGCACGGCGTGGCCACCGCCACCGCGGCTGCGCTGCTCGGCCTGGAGTGCGTCGTCTACATGGGCGAGGAGGACACCCGCCGACAGGCGCTGAACGTCGCGCGCATGCAGCTGCTCGGCGCCACGGTCGTCCCGGTCACCACCGGTTCGCGCACCCTCAAGGACGCGATCAACGAGGCCATGCGCGACTGGGTGACCAACGTCGAGACGACCAACTACGTCTTCGGGACCGTCGCCGGCCCGCACCCGTTCCCGCTGATGGTGCGCGAGTACCAGCGGGTCATCGGCGACGAAGCGCGCGCGCAAGTGCTCGAGCGCATCGGCCGTCTGCCGGACGCCGTAGTCGCGTGCGTCGGCGGCGGATCGAACGCGATCGGCATCTTCACCGCGTTCATCCCGGACAAGGACGTCCGGCTGGTCGGCTTCGAGGCCGGCGGCGACGGGGTCGAGACCGGACGGCATGCGGCGACGATCACCGGCGGCGCACCGGGCGTCCTGCACGGAGCCCGGTCGTACCTGCTGCAGGACGCGAACGGCCAGACGATCGAGTCGCACTCCATCTCCGCGGGCCTGGACTACCCGGGCGTCGGCCCCGAGCACGCGTACCTGCACGACACCGGACGGGCCGAGTACCGGCCGATCACCGACGCGCAGGCGATGGAGGCGTTCTCG
>DASTXN010000184.1:0-6626 GCA_035765515.1 Jatrophihabitantaceae bacterium
AGATCGCCGACGCCGAAGGCACCGGTGCGATCACGATTCGCCGGATCGCCAAGGAGTTCGGCGTCACGCCGATGGCCCTGTACTGGCACGTCCAGAACAAGGACGAACTGCTCGCGGCGATGGGCGACCGGTTCTTCGACGACGTGCCGCCGCTGGCCAGCTCTGGCCCGTGGAGTCAGCGGTTACGATCCGTCGTCATGTCCCTGGTCGAGTCGCTGCGCCGCCATCCCGCGTCCGCGCACCTGGCCGGGCCGCGAGTGCTGCAGTGTCCAGCGGGACGTCAGCTCGCCGAGGACGTGCTTGGCATGCTGCGCGCCGCCGGCTTCTCGAACACCGAGGCGGGCGACGTCGCGCGGACGGCGATGCAAACAGCGATCATGCTGGTCAGCGAGCAGGCCGGCGCAGAACCGGAGGTTCCCGCAGCCGAACGCCAGGACGTCCGGTCAGCAAAGCGGGCTGCGCTCGCGGCGCTGCCTCCCGACCGCTTCCCGAACCTGGTCGCCTGCGCCGATGCGCTGACCGCTTGCGAAGACCCCGACAGCTACTTCGAGTTCGGCGTCGATCTGTTCGTCGCGGGGGTCGACCGGCTGCAGGCCGCGCGCAGACGCCAGAGCCGCAAGGCGTGACGGCCGGTTACCGCCCCACGGCGTAGCCCTGCATGCCGCGCGGGTTGGCGGCCGCGCGCAGCCGTCCGTCCTGGCCGCGGGCAACGGCACACAGCCGGCCGAGGGACCAGCCGTCGCTGCGCACCAACTCGTGGCCGCGCCGCTCCAGTTCCGTGAGCACCTCGGGATCGAACCGGTCCTCGATCACGACCTGACGCGGGAACGCCTCGCGCGGATAGAACGAGCTCGGGAAGTGCGTGCTGTGGAAGCTCGGCGCGTCGATCGACTCCTGCAGGTTCAGCCCGCCGAGCACGTGGTTGAGGAAGAACGACAGCTGCCACTGGTCCTGCTGATCGCCGCCCGGTGAGCCGAACGCGAGCGCCGGTTCACCGTTGCGCAGCGCGAGCGACGGCGACAGCGTAGTGCGCGGTCGGCGACCCGGCGTGAGCGAATTCGGCAGGCCCGGCTGCAACCACATCATCTGCACGCGGGTGCCCAGCGGGAATCCGAGCGTGTCGATCACCGGCGAGGACTGCAGCCAGCCACCGCTCGGAGTTGCGGCGACGAGGTTGCCGAAACGGTCCGCCACGCTCACGTGGCACGTGTCGCCGCGCGTCTCACCGGTGCGGGAGACAGTAGGTTCGGCCGTCGTGACGTCGCTAGCCGGACGAGCCGGCGCGCGCAGAATCGCGTCGGGCAGCACCGGCTCGCGTCCCGCGGGTGAACCCGGACGCAAGTCACCGTCGGCCCGGTCACCGATGAGCGTGCGCCGCTGTGCGTTGTATTCCGCGCCGAGCAGCTCCGCCATCGGCACGTCCGCAGCATCGCCGTACCACGCCTCGCGGTCGGCGAATGCGAGCTTGCTCGCCTCCACCACGGTGTGGACGAAGTCCGCAGTGCCGGGCTGAGCGTCGAGCCCGTCCAGCAGGGCAAGCTGCTGCAGCAGCACCGGACCCTGGCCCCACGGCCCGGTCTTGCACACCGTCCAGCCGTGGAAATCCAGCGACGTCGGCGGCTCGTAGCTCGGCCGCCACGCGGCGAGATCCTCCCCGGTGAGCACGCCCGCGTGTCGCTCGCCGGACGAGTCCCGCCAGGCGGTGCGCGCGAACGAGTCGATCGCCTCGGCCACGAACCCGGTGGTCCACGACCGCAGCGCGTGCTCGATCTGCCCGTCACGGTCGGACGTCGCCGCCTCGGCTTCGCCGAGCAGCCGGCGCAGCGTCGCGGCCCACGCTGCGTTGCGGTGCCAATCGCCGGCCTGCGGCGCGGCATCGCCGGCGAGATACAGCGCCGCCGACGGGGTCCAGTCGTCGCGGAACAGCTCGGCGACCTGGCCAATGGTGCGCGCGATGGAGGGCAGCACCGGAATACCCGTCGTCGCATAGTGAATCGCCGCGTCCCACACGTCCCGCAGCCGTGCGGTGCCGTGGTCGCGCAGCAGCGTCAGCCAGCCGGCGGTGGCGCCCGGGACGGCCGCGGCGAGCAGGCCGGATCCGGGGACGAGGTCGAGCCCGAGGCCGCGGTAGTGCTCGATCGTCGCGCCGGCCGGGGCCGGGCCCTGCGCGCACAGCACCGTGGGTGGCACATCCGGTCCCGCGAAGATCAGCGGCAGGTCGCCGCCGGGCCCGTTCAGGTGCGGCTCCACGACCTGCAGCGTGAAGCCGGCCGTGACCGCCGCGTCGAACGCGTTGCCGCCGGCCTCGAGCACCGCCATGCCGGCGGCGGACGCCAGCCAGTGCGTCGAGGAGACCATCCCGACGCTGCCTTGGAGTTCGGGACGGGTCGTGAACACGACCCTGACGTTACCGGCGTGCCGGAGCAGGCCGGCGCCGGTACCGGCGTCGCTTGGCGGCGAGCGCGATCGTGGCCAGGACGGCCAGTGTGGTCGCGACGACGGCCGGCACCGTGAACGGGTCACGCCCGCCGCCGACCGCGGCGGCTGCTGCTGCACGGCGGGTGCTCGCGGACGCTGTCGGGGAACCGGGTGGGGTCACCGGCGCGTCCAGATGCCCGACCGGCGCCGTCCCCGCCGGCAGGGAGAAGCCCCAGTTCATCAACGCGGTCGCCTGCTGCCACTGATCGGTCGGCCAGCGTTGCGCGCGCAAAAAGATCACCGCGAGCGTCCGGCCGTGGCGGCGGATCGCGCCCGCGAACGTGTGCTGTGCCGCGTCGGTGTAGCCGGTCTTGGCGACGAGCGCCCCGGGCACCGTGGTCAGGAACTGCTCGTTCTGGTTCCACATCGGGACGGGGTCCAGCGCCGTCGCCGGCGGGTGCTGCGCAGGCAGCTTCGCCATCGCAGTGCGGTCGTAGGCCACGAAGCGCCGAAGCGTCAACGCCTTGCGCAGAAAGAGCATCATGTCGTACGCGCTGGTCAGCTGCTGCCAACCGTCCAGCCCGGACGGCGTCTGGACGAACGTGTCGTACGCTCCCAACGAAAGCGCCTCGGCGTTCATCGCGTCGACGGTGTGGCCGACCCCGCCGGCGGCCTGCGCGAGCGCTACCGCGGTGTCGTTGCCGGACACGAGCAGCAAGCCGCGGAACAGGTCGTCGATGCGATAGCTGCCCTTGGCCACGATGCCTGCGTGCGAGCCCTCGGTGTTCGCGGCGGAGGCGCTGACGGTCACGCGCTCGTCGCCGGGCAGCTTCGGGATCAGCGTGTCCGAGGTGAGGATCTTCAGGATGCTGGCCGGCTGGTACCGCCCGTGCGGATCGCGGGCGGCCAGGATGTCACCGGTGCCGAGGTCGGCGAGCACCCAGCCGCGCGCGGTGAGACCGCTCGGCAATGCCGGGGCATTTTTCGGCAGGACGAGCCCGCGCGCGAGCAGGCGCTGACCGCCGACGGCCTCGCCGTCCGGGCCGATGCCGCCGCGCGGCGGATGCGGGTCGGGCGCCATCGGCGACGATCCGCTGTCGGTGGGACTCGGCGCGGGAGGGGGCACGTCCACCGCGGCGGCCGGCGCGGCTGCACCGAACACGAGCAGGATGCCCGTACCCATGGCCAGCAGCGGACGTCTCACCCGCGCAGGCTACGTGCCGACGGCCCGCAAACGCGTCAGACGCGGCGGTACAGCAAGGCCTTCTTGACCTCGGCGATGGCCTTGGTGATCTCGATGCCGCGCGGGCACGCCTCCGTGCAGTTGAACGTGGTGCGGCAGCGCCAGACGCCCTCGCGGTCGTTCAGGATCTCGAGCCGCTCCTCAGCGGCCTCGTCGCGGCTGTCGAAGATGAACCGGTGCGCGTTCACGATTGCGGCCGGCCCGAAGTACGAACCGTCCGCCCAGTAGACCGGGCACGACGACGTGCACGCGGCACACAGGATGCATTTGGTGGTGTCGTCGAAGCGCTCACGATCGGCCTGCGACTGGATGTGCTCGCGCGAGGGCTGGTTGCCGTACGTGATCAGGAACGGCTTGATCGCCCGGTAGGCGTCGAAGAACGGCTCCATGTCGACGACCAGGTCCTTCTCCAGCGGAAGGCCCTTGATCGGCTCGATCATGATCTCGTCCGGCATGTCCTTGACCAGCACCTTGCAGGCCAGCCGGTTCACGCCGTTGATCCGCATCGCGTCCGAGCCGCAGACGCCGTGCGCGCACGAACGCCGGAACGTGAGCGTGCCGTCCTGGTAGCCCTTGATGTTCAGCAGCAGGTTCAGCACGCGGTCGGTCGGCAGCGCCTCGACCTGGAAGCTCTGCCAGTGCGGCTCGGTGTCCGTCTCCGGGTTGAACCGGCGGATCTTGACGGTGACGGTGCGCCGCGGGATCGCGGTGGTGTCGGCCGGGCGTTCGGCGACTGCAGTCATCTGCTCAGTACTTCCGTTCCATCGGCTGGTAGCGGGTCTGCACCACCGGCTTGTAGTCCAGCCGGATCGCGCCGTCCGCCTCGCGGTACGCCATCGTGTGCCGCATGAAGTTGACGTCGTCGCGGTTCGGGTAGTCCTCGCGGAAGTGTCCGCCGCGCGACTCATTGCGGGCCCGGGCGCCGACGACCAGCACCTCGGCGAGGTCGAGCAGGAAGCCGAGTTCGATCGCCTCGAGCAGATCGGAGTTGTAGCGCTTGCCCTTGTCGGTGACCGCCACGCTCGCGTAGCGCAGCTTCAGCGCCGCGATGTCCTCCTCGGCCTGCTTGAGCGACTCGTCGGTGCGGTAGACCTGCGCGTTGCGGTCCATCGTCTCCTGCAGGTCCTTGCGGATGGCGGCCACCCGCTCGCCACCGGTCGAGTCCAGCAGCGTGCTGACCATGCCGAGGACCATCGCCTCCGGCTCGGCGGGCAGGCCGGCGTGCGAGATCTTGGCCGCGTGCTCGGCTGCGGCGATTCCCGCGCGCCGTCCGAAGACGTTGATGTCCAGCAGCGAGTTCGTCCCGAGCCGGTTCGAGCCGTGGACGGACACGCAGGCCACCTCGCCGGCCGCGTACAGCCCCGGGATGACGTCGGTGTTGTTGCGCAACACCTCGGCGCGGATGTTCGTCGGCACACCGCCCATCGCGTAGTGCGCGGTCGGGTAGACCGGCACCGGCTCGGTGTACGGCTCGACGCCCAGGTAGGTGCGCGCGAACTCAGTGATGTCCGGCAGCTTCGCGTCGATCTGTTCGCGCGGCAGGTGCGTCAGGTCGAGTAGGACGTAGTCCTTCTCCGGCCCGGCGCCGCGTCCCTCGCGCACCTCGTTGGCCATCGAGCGGGCCACGATGTCGCGCGGCGCGAGGTCCTTGATCGTCGGCGCGTACCGCTCCATGAAGCGCTCGCCGTTGGCGTTGCGCAGGATGCCGCCCTCACCGCGCGCGGCCTCGGACAGCAGGATGCCGAGGCCCGCCAGGCCGGTCGGGTGGAACTGGAAGAACTCCATGTCCTCCAGCGGCAGGCCCTTGCGCCACACGATGCCCATGCCGTCACCGGTGAGCGTGTGCGCGTTGGACGTGGTCTTGAAAACCTTGCCGAATCCGCCGGTCGCGAGCACGACCGACTTCGCGGCGAACACGTGGATGTCACCGGTGGCGAGCTCGTACGCGACAGCGCCCGCCGCGCGGCCGTCGGTCATCAACAGGTCGAGCACGTAGAACTCGTTGAAGAACTCCACGCCCTGCTTCACGCAGTTCTGGTACAGCGTCTGCAGGATCATGTGCCCCGTGCGGTCGGCTGCGAAGCACGAGCGGCGGACGGCTGCCTCGCCGTGATTGCGGGTGTGCCCGCCGAAGCGGCGCTGATCGATGCGGCCCTCGGGCGTGCGGTTGAACGGCAGGCCCATCTTCTCCAGGTCGATGACCGCGTCGATGGCCTCCTTGCACATCACCTCGGCGGCATCCTGATCGACCAGGTAGTCACCGCCCTTGACGGTGTCGAAGGTGTGCCACTCCCAGTTGTCCTCCTCGACGTTGGCCAGCGCGGCGCACATGCCGCCCTGGGCCGCGCCGGTGTGCGACCGGGTCGGGTACAGCTTGGTCAGGACGGCCGTGCGCACCCGCGAGGAGGACTCCAGCGCGGCACGCATGCCCGCGCCGCCCGCGCCGACGATGACGACGTCGTAGTTGTGGTGATGGATCTGGGTCATCGTCGTGTCCTCAGATGCTCGGGTCGAAGGTGAAGATCACCAGCGTGCCGAGCGCGATCGTGATCGTGGTCGCGGTGTAGAGCAGGCTCTTGAGCACGAGCCGGGTGCCGTCGCGGCGGGTGTAGTCGTTGATGATCGTGCGCAGCCCGCTCGCGCCGTGGATCATCGCGAGCCAGAGCATCAGCAGGTCCCACACCTGCCAGAACGGCGAGGCCCACCGCCCGGCCACGAACGCCCAGTTGATGCGCTGCACGCCCCCGTCGAGGATGTTCATGATGAACAGGTGGCCCAGCACCAGCACCACGAGCACGATCCCGGAGATCCGCATGAACAGCCACGCGTAGAGCTCGACGTTGGCCAGCGCGGCGCACATGCCGCCCTGGGCCGCGCCGGTGTGCGCCCGGGTCGGGTACAGCTTGGTCAGGACGGCCGTGCGCACCCGCGAGGAGGACTCCAGCGCGGCACGCATGCCCGCGCC
>DASTXN010000185.1:0-22125 GCA_035765515.1 Jatrophihabitantaceae bacterium
GCTGGGCGTGCTGCGCGTGACGCAGGCGCTGCTGCCCGCGCTCGAGCGCGACGGTGGAGGGCACGTGGTCGTGACCGGATCGATCGCCGGCCATCTGGTGTACGAAGGGCGGCGGGTACACGGCTGCCAAGCATGCCGCGACGGCGCTGGTGGAGACGCTGCGTCTGGAGCTGGCGGGCCGCCCGGTCCGGGTCACCGAGATCGCGCCCGGCATGGTGCACACCGAGGAGTTCTCGCTGGTGCGTTACCGCGGCGATCAGGAGGCCGCCGATCGCGTCTACGCCGGCGTCCCGGACCCGCTGAGCGCCGACGACGTCGCCGACTGCATCGCGTTCGCCGTCACCCGCCCGGCACACGTGAACATCGACCTGCTGGTGGTCAAGCCGCTCGCGCAGGCCGCGCCGCACAAGGTGGTGCGCCGCGGCGAGTAGGCATCGCTCAGCGGGCGCTGGCGGGACGGCGGCGCACGATCGCCACCGCGCCCAGCCCGGTGATCAGTAGGCCCGCCACGATCGTCAGCCAGAGGCCTGCGCCCACGGCGGCGACGCCGGGCGCGATGTCCGCTCGGGACGCGATGGAGTTGACGTTCACGGTGTCGATCAGCCCGATCAGCCCGATAAGCAGGCCGAAGACGGTCGCGGTGATCGAGGCCCAGAGCCGACCGTGGCCCAGGCCGATCACGAGCCCGCACGCACCGGCGACGACCGCGCAGCCGATCACCAGCCCGCCGTCGCCGCCGGCGGCGTAGACGCTGACGCCGAAGACGGTCGCCCACGGCAGGACGCCGGCCAGCACGGCGAGCAGCGCGGCCCCGACGGTGAGCCAGCCGAGCTGCGGGTCACTGACGCGGCGGCCGTCCGGGGCGGGGAAGCCGTAGCCCGGGTACGGGTAGCCGGGCTGCGGATAGCCGGGCGGGGCCGGATAGCCCTGATACCCCTGCGGATAGGGCGGGTTCGGGTATTGCGGGTTCGGGTATTGCGGGTTCGGGAACTGCGGGGGCTGCTGCGCGTACGGCGGGGGCTGCGGGACGTACTGCGGCTCGCCCTGCGGCTGCTGCCAGTACGGCTGGTCCGGCTGCGGTCCGCCGGCATAGGGCTGCTCGGGTGGCTGGGCCATCAGAACTCCACTCCTGCCAGGTGCGCCTCGGGGCGCAGCCGGATCCCGAAACGTTCCTGGACCCCCGCGCGGATCTCGGCGGCGAGGTCGAGCAGCTCGGCGGTCGTCGCGCCGCCGCGGTTGGTGAGCGCGAGCGTGTGCTTGCCCGACACGGCCACCCGCGCCCGTCCACCGCTGTATCCCTTGGCGTACCCGGCGTTCTCGATCAGCCACGCCGCGGAAAGCTTGATCTGCCCGTCCACGGTCCAGTTCGGACAGCCGTCCGGGACGAGCTCCGGCGCGACGAACGGGTTCACGAAGAACGAGCCGACGCTCCACGTGTCGTGATCCGCGGGGTCGAGCAGCATGCCCTTGCTGCGCCGCAGTTCGAGCACGACCTCGCGCACCTCGCGCAGCGGGGCGGGCTCGCCGGTCTCGACACCCAGTCGGCGCGCGAGCTCGAGATAGCGGATCGGACGGCTCAGCTCGGCGCGTTCGAGTTCGACGGTCACGCCCAGCACCACGTACCGGTCGGTGTGCTTGAACGCGCTGGTGCGGAAGCCGAACCCGCACCGCGCCGGGTCCCAATGCGCGACGGAGCCGTCCGCGCGGTCGAGGACGCTCAGGCCGGTGATCACGTCGGCCACCTCGCTGCCGTATGCGCCGACGTTCTGGATCGGCGTCGCGCCGACGAAGCCCGGGATGCCGGACATCGCCTCGAGACCGCTGAGCCCGTCGCGCACCGTCGCGGCGACGAGCTCGTCCCACGGCTCGCCCGCCTGCGCGGTGATCACGACCCGGTCGCCGTCGCTAGTGAGCTCGCTGCCGCGCGTCCGGACCTGCACGACGACCCCGGGCCAGCCGTCGTCGCCGACCACCAGGTTGCTGCCGCCGCCGAGGATCAGCACCGGCTCGCCGGCGGCGTCGGCACCGCGGATGGCGTCGACAAGATCCTCGCGGGACGCCGCCACCACGGCGCGCGCGGCGGGTCCGCCGAGCCGCAGGGTGGTGAGGTCGGCGAGCAGGGTGGGCACGATCCGCGACGCTACCCTGAGGGCTCGTGACGTCCGCACCGCGCAAGTCCCGCCCACGCCTGGCCGCGGGGCGGGCACGGGCGCTCGGCCTGCCGACGCGCGGCACGACCAACCCGAACCGGCTGCGGCGCATGGACAACTGGATCACCGCCGTCCTCGGTCCCGCCTTGCGCGCCGCTGTCGGATCACCGCTGGCCGTCGATCTCGGCTATGGCGCCACGCCGATCACCGCGATCGAGCTGGCCGCGCGGCTGCGCCGGGTCCGTCCGGACGTGCGGGTGCTCGGATTGGAGCTCGATTCCGATCGCGTCGCCGCCGCGCAGTTCGCGGCCGATCCCCCGCGGCTGGAGTTCGCGCGCGGCGGCTTCGAGCTGGCCGGTCGGCGTCCAGCGCTCGTGCGCGCTGCGAACGTGTTGCGGCAGTACGACGAGCCGGCCGCCCGGCGCGCCTGGGACACGTTGCGTGGCGGTCTGGCACCCGGCGGGTTGATCGTGGAAGGGACCTGCGACGAGATCGGCCGGCTCGCCGGCTGGGTGCTGCTGGACGCGTCCGGACCGATGTCGCTGACGCTCGCCTGCCGCATCGAATCCCTTGCGCGGCCGGGGGATCTGGCCGAGCGACTGCCCAAGGCACTGATCCACCACAACGTGCTGGGCGAGCCGATCCACGCGCTGTTGCGTGACCTGGACCGGGCGTGGGACACCGCGGCGCCGTTGACGGCTTACGGGCCGCGACAGCGCTGGATCGCGGCGTGCGCCTCCGTTGCCGGCGACTGGCCGGTGCTCACCGCGGAGCGGGCACGGTTCGGTGAGCTGACCGTCCCCTGGTCCGCCGTCGCGCCCGGCTGAGTCAGCCCTGCGGCAGCGGCGCGAGCGAGTTGCCCGGCCCGACCAGCAGGCAGTCGTTCACCGGCGGCAGCCCCGCGAACCAGCCCTGGATCTGAGCCGGACCCAGCACCGCCTCGAACGGGACCGCGGCTTCGGTGTGGTCGGCGCCGTACTCCTCGATGAAGTCGACCGGGACGCCCTGGCTGCAGTACTCGTGCGCGAGCGCCTCGACGTCCTTGCTGACCATCACGCCGTCTCCGGTGCCGTCGGAGTTGCCCACGACCATCAGCAGCGGAACGGTCGGATGGCCCGGCGTGCTGCCCATGATCAAGTGGTTGACCACCTGGGCGAAGACCGGGACGCTCAGGAAGTCCTGGTACTTCGGCTTGAGCAACTGCTGGATCGTCAGGCCCGGGTAGTTGCCGACGAAGTCGTTGATGCACCCGTCCTGGACCTGGTCGGTGACTTGTTTGCCGTACGGCGACAGGTATTCGTCGAGGTTGATGCCGAATGCACGCGACAGCGAGACCAGCACCGCCGGGATCACGCCGGACCAGTCCGGTGAGCCGTTGATGTAGTTCAGGTTGTGCGCGAGGTCGACCGGGATGCCGCCCTCGGCCGCGCCGACGACGTTCAGCTCGGGCGCATACGCGGGTGCGAGTTCGCTGGCCCACTCGGTCGCGATTGACCCGCCCGAGTAGCCCGTCAGCGCGACCTTGGCCGAAGCGGTAAGGCCCAGGTCCTGCTCGGCGGCGCGGATGCTGTCCAGGGTGTCCCAACCGGATTCCTGGCCCGCTGCCCACTCCAAGTCCGTGCCTTCGTAGTCCGGCACGACGACGTAGTCGCCGGCGAGCAGGTACGCGTTCATGATCGCGGCCTCGTCCGAGGCGGTCGAGTTGCCGGGGTTGCCGCCGCGCAGCGTGTACGACGGGTCGCACTGCGAGCCCAGCGCGTCGTACGCGGTCTGAACGGACACAATGTTGCCGACGGCGGGGACGTTGGGCCTGACCACCGTCGTCACGGTGACGGTCGGCTGCTGCTGCTCGCCGACGGTCCGGTAGAGCAACTGATCGGCCGCGTAGCTCGCCGTGAGTCCGGTCTGCGGGACGGTGGTGGTCACCGTGATCGCACGCTTCGCGAGCACCGTCCCCGGAGCGATCTCCGCGAGCGGCGTGTTGCCTGAGTAGGTGTAGAACGAGTCCTGCGACGGCGGGACGAGCGTGGTCGCGACGGCGGGCTGGTCCAGGCAGAACAGCGCGAGCACGCCAACCAGTGCCAGCACCACGCCCGTCCGGTTCCGTGACTGCCGAGTACGCCGACGAAGCATCATGACCCTCAGCTAAGTCCGACATTGCGCGCTGTCAATTCGGGCCGGCAATCGATGCGGAGCCCCGCGGGATACTGGCCGGCGTGTACATCCCGTCGCACTTCGCCATCGCCGACTCCGAGATCACCGCGGTGCTGCGGACGGGCGGGCTGGCCCAGCTGGTCACGCCCACCGCGTCCGGTCTGGTCTCGACCCCGCTGCCGTTGTTGTTCGACGAATCGCGCGGCGCGCTGGTCGGGCACGTGGCGCGCAACAACCCGCACTGGTCGGTGACTGCCAGCGGCGACTCGCTGGCGATCTTCCCGGGCGTGCAGGCGTATGTGTCGCCGAACTGGTATCCGAGCAAGGCCGAGCACGGGCGTGCGGTGCCGACCTGGAACTACGAGGTTGTCCACGTGCATGGACAGCTCGTCGCGCACGACGACGTCGACTGGCTGCGCGCGCACGTCACCACGCTCACCGACGCGCACGAGGCGGCGCAGGACCACCCCTGGCAGGTGACCGACGCTCCCGACGATTACGTGGCCGGTCAGCTGCGTGCGATCGTCGGCGTCGAGTTGCAGATCGTCCGCGTCGAGGGCAAGGCGAAGCTGAGCCAGAACCGGTCGGCGGCCGACCAAGCAGGCGTGGTCGCCGCGCTGTCCGCGTCGCCGCGGGCGGGCGATCGCGCGGTGGCCGCTGCCATGACCGCCCGGGGTGCGACCGCGAGCAGCGCGCCGCCCGTCCGGATCGAGCGACTCGATCACCTGGTGCTGACGGTTGCGGATGTCGAGCGCACCGTCGAGTTCTACGCGCGAGTCCTGGGCATGCAGGCCGTCACGTTCGGCTCCGGCCGTCGCGCGCTCGGGTTCGGGCAACAGAAGATCAACCTGCACCTCGCCGGTCACGAGTTCGAGCCGAAGGCGGCGCTGCCCACGCCCGGCTCAGCCGACCTGTGCCTCATCACGAGCACACCGCTGGACGGCGTCGTGGCCCACTTGGCCGCGTCCGGCGTGCCGATCGAGGACGGACCCGTTACCCGGACCGGAGCCGTCGGCCCGATCACGTCGGTCTACTTCCGCGATCCGGACGGCAACCTGATCGAGGTCAGCAACTACTGACCGCCGCCGCTCGAAACCACTTGATGATCATGGGCATAACCCCCGGTTTCCGGGGTTCTAGCCATGATCATCACGGCAGCGCACCGCTCACGGCGCGGTCGCTGTGTCAGGTGATGAGGGTTCCGGTGAGCCGCATTCGGTGTCGAGGTTGATCTGGACAAGGCGTGAGGTGTTGTACGCGAGGACATTGAAGCCGACGTACTGAGTCTCGCCGAGGAAGCGGACGAACTCTCCTACGTCTTCTTGGTTCGCTGTCTTGAAACCGTGCCTTTCGAAGGAGGCACGGAGGGCGGGGACGAGGTCGGCGCCGGTCTTGCCGCTCGGGGCGTCGAACTGCCGGGAGATCGTGTAATACACCTGGCCTGTACGCGGCGCGGTGCATTCAGACGGGCCATAGTCCGACCCGGCTCCACTGGGCCTGGGTTTGCTGCCGGGCGAGACAGCGTGCGCGACCTGCTCGATGAGGCGCTCGGCCTCCACCTTGCGCGTCAGCGCTGATTCGAGCCGCTGTGGTTCGGAGGTGTCGCTCACCGTCGCTCCCTTCGTTGGTGTCGGGTCGCTGTGGCACCCGGCGGTCGCGAGGAGCGCCACGGTCACTGCCAGCGCAGCGATCGCGCGGCCGGGCCGCGGGCCTGACGGGCGGGCGTGTTGGTGAAGTCGTGTCAAAACGGCCAGTCCAGGTGTTCGTCGAGGAAATCGACAGTGTCCCGTGCACCGCTGCCAATGATTCCGTCGCCGGCGCGGACGACCTGAGCCAGTTTGAGCCGTGGACCTCAGGGAGCGGTCGCGGTGTTAGGGGTCGAGGATTCGGGTGAGCCGCATTCGGTGTCGAGGTTGATCTGGACGAGGCGTGAGGTGTTGTAGGCGAGGACGGCGAAGCCGACGTAGTCGGTGCCGCCGGTAAAGCGGATCCGGTCTCCGACGGTTTCCTGGTTCTCGGTCTGCATGCCGTGGTGTTCGAAGGCGGCGCGTAGGGCGGGGACGAGGTCGGCGCCGGTCTTGCCACTCGGGGCGTCGAACTCTCGCTGAATCGTGTAATACACCTGTCCCTTCAGCGGTGAGGTGCATTGGCTCGGTCCGATATCCGCTTGCTCGGCGCGCACATTCGCTCCGGGTACGACGTCGTGTGCGACCTGGTCGATCAGGTGCTCGGCCTCCGCCTTGCGCGTGAGCGCTGATTCGACTCGGTGTGGTTCGGAGGTGTCGCTCACCGTCGCTCCCTTGGTCGGTGTCGGGTCGCTGTGGCATGCCGCGGTCGCGAGGAGCGCCACGGTCACTGCCAGCGCAGCGATCGCGCGGCCGGGCCGCGTGGCTGACGGGCGGGCGTGTTGCTGAAGTCGTGTCAAAACGGCCAGTCCAGGTGTTCGTCGAGGAAATCGACAGTGTCCCGTGCGCCCGTGCCGATGATGCCGTCGACGGCGTTGTCAGCGTGGTCGATTCCTTGCAGCACCCCGGATCCTGGTCCGTGATAGATCTTCGTCAGCTCATCGAGCCCGGCATGTTGCAGGTCGAGGGCGCGGGCCGTGGCCGCCCCGGCATAGTCGCCCACGTCCGGCCGCTGCAGGTCGCCGGGCTGCACGTGACCGTCGATCACGTCCGCGATGCCGCTGAGGGACCGTGAGCGGGTATCGAAGTATGCGCTGTGGCCACGGACGGTCGGATAGCCGTCACCGTTGGTGGCCAGGCGGTGGCCCCCGAACAGCGGGCTGGACGGGTCGGTGCCGAAACCGCGGAGGTCGTTGGCGACGTAGTCCTGCGGCGCGTGCTCGGCATAGAACTGATCCGACCGAAGGTGCAGTTGGCCGAGATCGTCGACGTCCATCCCCGGGCTACCGGCGACGACCACGTTGGTCGGACGCAGCCCGTCGTGCGCCAGTGCTTCGCCGGTGACCAGCGAACCGTAGGAGTGCCCGACGATCGTCAGGCTCTGACCAGCGGCGAGCTGCAGTCCGTCGGTGCAGAACGCGCTCAGATCCTTCGCCCCCGCCGTGGCCCGCTCGGTCAGACCGGCGGCGACCGCGTCGGCCAGGTCGTCCAGGTTCGGGTCGTGGTAGCCCTTCCACATGATCACCGCGCTGTCGTGCGTACCCGCAGCGAAGTAGACCCGGTCAGCGTCCTGGACCCACCCGGCAACGTTGCTGTCGTCGCCGACACCGGGTACGAACACGGCGACGTGTGCGGCATCCGGGTTTCCCCACAGCACCGCGTAGTGATCCAGGTCCGGCTGGTACAGCACCAGGGTGGCGCCCGCGGGGATCAGGCCCTGCAGGAACCGTACCCGGTCGGTGTCGCCCGCGGCCTGCGCGGCAGCGAGGTCGGTCTCGATCGCGGCCCGGTTCGCGATCCCGCGCATTAACAGCGGGACTCCGTTCAGGTTCCCGATCCCGGACGGGTCATCCAGCGCCAGCGCCCGCGCCGCCGCCGGGGTGAGGTCGGCGAAGAACGCGGCCCGCTCCGATGGCGTCAACGCCGCCAGCAGCGCCCCGATCGCCGCGTCGTCGCCGCTGGCCTCGTCCCAGGCCAACAGCGCCAGGTCGTGCAGCTGCCGATCCGACAACATCGCCGACCGTGCGGCCATGCCCGCCGTCGTGGCCTGCTCCAGCGCCCGGACGCACACCTGCCGCGCCACCTCGTACTGCTCGCGGACCGCGCCAGCTTGCCGCTGTGCCCACGCCAATCGCTGCTCGGCCGCCGCGTGCTCAACACCCTGCGGGGACGCATCGAAGAAGGCGGTTCGTGCCAGCGGCAGCTCCAGCGGCGACGGCGCCGTCGCGGCCGCGTCGGCCTGCGCTGCCTGCGCCTGTTGCAGCAACGACTGCGCCTGCACCTGCAGGTCCTCCACGATGCTCGCGAACCTGGAGACTGCCCCGGCGGCGGACTCCAACTGGCCGCCCGTCGGGCCGAGCCGCCGCACGATCTGGTGCGTACCCGCGCACCACGCGCTGGCGGCCCTGCCCTGCCACGCGTCCGGCACCCGTTCCAGCGTCGCGGCCGCGTCCAGCCGGTACCGGTCGACGTCCTCGGCGGCCCGTCGCCAGCCCGACGCCATCGCCTGCAGCGCCACCGGATCTGCCGGAACCGGATCGCCCCCGAGCAACGCCCAATCCGCGCCGCTCACTCGGCACGCACCCGTGTCCCACGCACCGCAGCGTCCGCGTGACGCGCCAGCGCCGCGTCCGTCCGTTGGTACGCGGACATCGCCGCCCGCGCACTGCCCGCCCGTGCGATCAACTCGTCTCCGCACGCGTCCACCGCCGCCAGGATCGTTCCCGCACACAGCCCGGCGGCCTCATCAACGATCGGGTCCCCGGTCGACGGGGCGGCCACCGTCAGCAACGACAGGTCACGGCCGCGCTGGCCCAGTCGGTCCGCTGCAGAGTCGACGTCCTGACGCCGTGCAATCAGATCCGCCATCACGTTCCTCCGCGTGGGCCGTCAGTTGACGATGCGGGTTTGGATGTCGCACAACGAGGCGCAACGGAGAGGAAGACGAGCTTGATCAGCCGCCCCATGACGGCTCCGGGATGTGCACGCCTTTGCATGAGAAGGGGCCCGTTTCGAACTTCGACACGAGCCATGTGCCGTGCGCCAGAACCGCTGCGGCTGCGCTCGGCAACTCCTTGAAATGCGACCAAGTCTTGTGCGTCTTCGGGTGCTGTGAGTAGCCGCCCGCGACGAAACAGAGGTCGACATCTCGCTCGGACGCCGAGCGGACCGTCACCCGGACAGGAGTGAACGGCACCGGTCCGGGGTAGTAGTGGCCCTTCTCACCACCGAAGATGTGCGTCATCGATTTCGCGAAGGTCGCGGTCATGAGGGCGTCGAGGCCAGGCGTGTTGAATTTCCCGGCGTTGATCGCGCGAGCCCCTTGAGCGGCCCACGCACGGAGCGCCTTCACCGCCGGATCTGCCTCGAACGGCGACAACGGCGCACCGCTGGCTGTGGCCGTCGTCGGAGCCGGCGGGCTGGATGTCGGCACTGGCGCGCTCGGCGCACTGCTTCGGCCTGGCGAGGGCGGCAACTGCGCCGCCGACGGCTTCGACGCCGAACACGCCCCGAACAGCAGGGCAGCGGCAGCGGCAGCGGCGGCCAGACCTGTGGTTGTCCCGCGTCGTCTCACCCGCGCCCCCTCCGACCGGCCGTGCAACCGTATCGGAGCCGGGCAATCCGCCCAAGTCGCCGCAGCTGACGTTGCGACTGCTCGAGCTCCGCCGAGCAGCGGACGCCAATCACTCCAGCGTCGATTGCCAGCCGCAACCAGCCGCAACCAGGCGATACCATGGCCACGCGGCAGCCCTGTAGTGGAGGGTTCCGTGGAGGGCTGGCCGTGATTCGGACTGCTTTCGTGGAGGGTTCCGCCTACCTTGCGGTGAACTAAAGGCTGGAACCCCCGGGCCTCTAGCTCAATTGGCAGAGCTGCGGACTTTTAATCCGTAGGTTCCGGGTTCGAGCCCCGGGGGGCCCACATCACGCTTGTGCATTGCTTCGGTAGATCGTTGACGGTTCGTCTTCGGTTGATGCTTGTCGGTGCTTCGGCTGATGCTTGACAGCTATTTCGTTGTCGGTGTCGCGTAGGACGGTGCATGTCTGGCTGGCGAAATACGCGTCCGCGAGCATCCCCGTGTCGATCCAAGGAGCAAGAGGCCCGGGCAGGTGGGATCTGCTCATGCCGGACGTTCTCTGGTCGAACGTAGGTGTGGGTGCCTCATGCCCATCGGCAGCGCTGCGGCGTGCACGTGACCACCGACCCACGGACAAGAAGAAGTTAGCGAATGCGGAACGGGCAGTGATGCTGACCATCGCGAAAAGCGCGGTCGGGCCCGCACGACGTACGGCCGGCCCCCGGGCGGTCGTGAGCGTGCCGCTGCACTACGGGAGAGGGTCGCGATCGAGCGCGGTCACCGCCATCAGCCTGCTCTACGGCTTCGGCGCGATCGCCTGCCTGCTCGGCGCCTGGTTCCCGATGAGTCCGGGCCTCGCTATCGGGCTCTCTCGGTTCTTCGGGATCCTCGGGCTCGTAATCGCCGCGTCCCTGCTCGCCCTGCGGTGCCGTCTCGGTGCGGTGACACTCAACGCGGCGCTGGTGGTGGCCACCGTCCAGGGCAGCGTTCTCGTGGCCAGGACGGGCTCCGCGGTGGGCGTGGTGCTGCCCGGCGTGTTCTTTGTCGCCATCGCGCTTGTGGGCGCCTACTTCTTCCCGCCGCTACAGGGGCGCACCCAGGCAGGCCTGGCGGCAATCGGCTACTCGGCGGGCGTACTGGCCAGCGGCGTGCCGAACCTGTTCGTGCCCTGGTTCGTGATCACCGGCACGGTGCTGGGCGGCGCGGAGGTGCTGCGCCACGTGGTTGTGCAGCTTCGCCGGCAGGCGGCGCTCGACCCGCTGACCGGGCTTGCCAACCGTGCCTACTTCCAGCTCGCCGCGGACCGTGAGCTGGCCCTGGCCGGCCGGGGCCGAGCCCGGTTCAGCGTGGCCCTGCTCGACCTCGACGGCTTCAAGGCGGTCAACGACACCTACGGCCACATGGCCGGTGACGCGCTGCTCGCCGAACTTGCCGCTGCCTGGCAGGCCCAGATCCGCCGAGGCGATCTGCTCGCCCGCTACGGCGGGGACGAATTCGCGCTGATCATGCCCGATACCGGGGCCGACGAGGCCGGTCAGGTCCTCCAGCGGCTGCGCGAGGCCCACAACGCGCAATGGTCCGTCGGCCTTGCCACCTGGGACGGTGACACCGAGCTGAACCAACTCCTGCACCGCGCGGACCACGACCTGTACCGCGCCAAGGAAACACGCGCGCGCTGAGCCCGTGCACCCCGACCGTTGTAGTGACGCCTGAGGCCGCCCCGGACTCAGGGTGGTTATAGGTCGGGACGATCCTGCCGATTCGGCCGGGGCAACAACGACGTACCGGCGGCGATCGACCCCATCACCGGCGAACGAATCCGAGCCAGCGCTCGCAGCCGGGACCGGCGGTAACTGCCGGTCACAGCGGGGAGACGGGGCGTCGCAATAACGCCCTTGCCAATGGAGCGATCGCAGACCTTGAGGCGTTCGTTCAGCCCTGCGCGCGGCGATAAGACATTTCGTCGAACGGAGTGCCAGCCGGTCAATGCGCGCCGGTGAGCTGCAGTCCGACGATGCCGGCGAGAACGAGTGCGATGGACACCAGTTTGATGATCGATGCCGGCTCGCCGAGCCAGATCATGCCGACGAACACTGTGCCGGCTGCACCGATGCCGGTCCACGCGGCGTAGGCGGGGCCCACGTCGAGGTTTTTCAGCGCGAGGGTCAGCAGCCCGAAGCTGGCCAGGGCGGAGAGGACGAACAGCACGGTGGGCCCGAGGCGGCTGAGTCCGTGGCTGAGTTTCAGGCAGACCGCGAATCCGGTTTCGAGTAGTCCGGCGGTGATCACGAGTAGCCACGCCACAGGTTCACCTCTCGCTTTCTGCCGCGGGCCGGCTGGCTCGGACATCCCACAGGACGCCCGGATCGGCGACGTGGCAGCTACGGCTAGTCGCAGTTAGCCGGGGATGGGTAGCGGCAGGGCCTGCTGCTCTTGGAAGTACGTCGCTTCGGCCTCGATCAGCCGTGGAAGTTCGCCGCGGTCCAGGAAGATGCCGAGGCACTTGGTGCATTGGTCGATCTCGACGCCACTGCGGTGGTAGGTGTGCATCCGGCCCGCGCACCGGGGGCAGGTCAGCGGTCGGGTCACGGCGACGCTCCTTTCGTGAGCATTCCGGATAGGAGGTGCTACCCGGTTCCGGTTCAGGCCACCGAGAGCAGTCCGGCACCGTGCAGGGCGCGACGGGCGGCGTCGGCGTGCCCGTTGCGGGCGACGAGGTCGTAACGCATCGCCACCAAGGTGCGCGCGGAGGCGAAGTCGCGGGTCCCGCGGGTGGCGGCGTGTCCGAGGAACCCGAACAACGCGCCCCAGGCTGCACCGACCAGGGCACCGACCGCGAGCAGGCCGATCCAGGCGCCGGTGGTGAAGATGCCGAGCAGCATGCCCATCAGCAGCCCGAACCAGACGCCGCTCGCCGCGCCGGCCGTTGCCGCCCGCGCCTTGGTCAGCCGGCCGGTCACCCGTTCGACCAGGCGCAGGTCCGAGCCGATGATGTCGAGGTGCTCGACCGGGAAGCCGTCGTCCGAAAGCCGGTCGACGGCACGCTGCGCCTCGGCGTAGTCGTCGTAGGTGGCTACCGCGTTCCAGGCCGCGTGTGCGCCATCCAGGCGCGGCGGTGTCGCGAACGGCGAGCTGGATTTCAGAAATGCGGTCATGGCAGGTGGCTCCTTCGGGTTAGATGCGGACGCCGTAGTCGGTGGCAATGCCGGTCAGGCCGGTGCTGTAGCCCTGACCGACGGCGCGGAACTTCCACTCGGACGCATGCCGGTACAGCTCGCCGAAGATCATCGCCCCCTCGACAGAGGCGTCCTCGGACAGGTCGTAACGCGCGATCTCCGTGTTGTCCGCGGCGTTGATCACGCGGATGAAGGCGTTACGGACCTGACCGAAGGACTGCTTGCGGGCGGCGGCGTCATAGATCGACACCGGGAACACGATCTTGTGCACAGTGGCGGGTACCGCGTTCAGATCAACGCTGATGGTCTCGTCGTCGCCGTCGCCCTCGCCGGTGAGGTTGTCTCCGGCGTGGCGGACCGATCCGTCCGAGCTGGTGAGGTTGTTGAAGAACACGAAGTCCTGATCGGAGCCAACCTTGCCGGCCTGGTCGCACAGGATGGCCGAGGCGTCCAGGTCGAAGTCGTCGCCGGTGGTGGTGCGCACGTCCCAGCCCAAACCGACGTGCACTGCGGACAGGCCGGGCGCCTGCTTGGTGAGCGAAACGTTGCCGCCCTTGGTCAGTGTGACCGTCATGGGGTGCTCCTTTGTTGTCCGTCCGGGGCCTCGAGGTGCCCCCTCCATGTCTTCGACGATGCCAGCCGGGGCCCGCTCAGGCGGAGTCGTTATCCGGCCGATTACGGCACGCTAGGTTGCAGGTTTCCGGCAGCCACCGGGTTGACGGCGGCGGCCGGACCGGGATGAGGGGTCCATATGGAAAGCCGGGGCGAGGCGCAGGCGGCGCTGCCTGAGATCGCTGCCGCTGCGGCGGCCGATGCGGGCGGGCTGGATCCGGCGCTGCTGGGCGAGTTCCTGCCGGCGCTGTTTGCTGCCGCGGAGACGGGTCAAGGGTTGTCCCGCGCCGCGGTGCAGCAGTGCAAGGCCCGCGGAGAAGGCGCGGCCCGCACGGGCACCGCCCTGCCAGCCCTGCTGGACCTACATCTTTCCGCGTCCTGGCGCGTATGGAGGTTGCTTCCGACGGTGGCTGCCGCGGCCGACGCAGCGGCCGTCGCGACGGCGGGTGAACGGGTGCTGCGGGCCCTCGACGAGGCGCTGGCCGCCCTGGCCGCCGGATACGGGCAGGCGCGGCGCACCGTCGTGCGCGAGCAGGTTTCCGCACGGCGCGAATTCGTCGACGATCTCCTGGCCGGACGGGGCGACGTTGCCGGGCTGCTGTCACACGCGCCTGGCTTCGGGCTCGACCTCGCCCGGCCGCACGCGGTAGCGGTCGTCCACGCCGAGGCACCGTTCAGTGACACCTCACCCCGTCTCGGCGTGATCGAGCGCGCCGTGCTGGACACGATGACGATCGACGCGGGCGTGCTGGTCGCGACCAAGGACGCCCGGCTGGTGATCGCCTGCCCTGTCGACGACGACAACGGCACAGATCGGCTGGCCAGCGCCCTGCGGACAGTGCTCGGCGCGGGCGAGCCGGGACCGCAGCGAGTGCGACTGCGGCGAACGGTCGACGTCGGCCGGTGGCGTGCGGGCATCGGTCGAGCCGGGCTCGGACCGACGGGGATCGTGAGCTCGTACGACGAGGCGCGCACCGCCCTGGAACTGGCCGCTCGACTGTCGCTACCCCAATCGGTCGTGCACGCCGCGGACGTCCTCGTGTATCAGGTGCTGCTGCGCGACCGGGCCGCGATCACCGACCTGGTGAACACCGTTCTCGGCCCGTTGCAGCACGCACGCGGTGGGGCCGGACCGCTGATCGACACACTGGCCGGGTACTACGACGCCGGCGGCAACGCCGCCCAGGCCGCCCGCGCGATGCACCTGTCCGTGCGAGCGCTGACCTACCGGCTGGAGCGCATCCGTGACCTGACCGGTCATGATCCGACACGTTCCACGCAGCGGTTCACCCTGCACGCGGCGGTCCTCGGCGCGCAGTTGCTCGACTGGCCGGCATCGGCGCAGGTGTAACTGCGGTTGCCGGAAGCAGGCAATCATCCAGCGGCGGTTCGGCTGGATTCGGACTCCGCTCGGCCGGCTCTGGGCAGGCATCGTGAGAAGGGACCGAAGGCGCGCAGCCCGCGCCCTGGCAACTCACTGCTGGAGAGCCCAATGACCGTCCCCTACTGGGCCTGGCTCGCATTCGCTGCCGTGGTCGTAGTCATGCTGACTGTCGACCTGGTCGCTCACCGCGGCGCGCATGTCATCGGCTTCCGGGAGGCCGCCGCGTGGAGCGGGGTGTGGGTCGGCATATCGCTGATCTTCGCCGTAGTCGTCGGGCTGACCCTCGGCACCGACGCCGGCGTGCAGTTCACCACCGCGTGGCTGCTGGAGAAGAGCCTTTCGGTCGACAACTTGTTCGTCTTCGCACTGATCTTCGCCTACTTCAAGGTCCCCCGCGCCCACCAGCACCGGGTGCTGTTCTTCGGCGTGCTCGGCGCGCTGGTCTTCCGCGGCATTTTCCTCGCCGCAGGCATCGCCATCGTCACCCGTTTCACCGCCGTGCTGTTCGTCTTCGCCGCCATCTTGATCTGGTCCGCGATCAAACTGCTGCGCGGCGAGGACGACACAGTCGACCCCGGCAAGAGCGTATCCGTCCGACTGTTGCGCAAGATCATCCCGATCAGCGACGAGTACCACGGCGCGAAGTTCTTCGTGAAGGAGTCGGGCCGTCGGGTGGGCACGCCGCTGCTGGCTGTGGTCGCCGCCATCGAGGCCGCCGACCTGATCTTCGCTGTCGACAGCGTGCCGGCGGTGCTCGCCGTCAGCGACGACGCGTTCATCGTCTACTCCTCGAACGCGTTCGCCATCCTCGGCCTGCGGGCCCTGTACTTCCTGCTCGCCGGCATGCTCGACCGCTTCCACCACCTCGGAAAGGCGCTCTCGTTCATCCTCGCCTTCATCGGCGTCAAGCTGGTTCTGCAGGCCGGGCACAAGACCGTCACCACCGCGATCCCGGAGATCCCGTCGCTGCTCAGCCTGGCCGTCATCCTCGTCGCGCTCACCGTCGCCATCGTGATCAGCATGCGACGGCCGACCCCGGGCACCGAGACCCCCGCTGCGGAGCACATCGAAGGTTCCCGGACGGAAGCCTGAGGCCGCCCCCCCCGCCCCCACTGGCCGTACATAGGTCACCACATCAGGACGTGATGAGTTGGGCGTCGCGCTCTGGCGCGGGTCGATCCTGCGGCGTCCGGATGCGTGCTGGCGCAGCTTGGCGCGTACCTCGAACCCGACGAAGCCGGTCGCGCAGGTGGGTGAATCTGGCGTCTCCGCGGAACTCGCCGGCTTTGCCGAGGATGAGCAGCAGCGCATCGGAGGCTGCTTGGCAGGCGATGTCGTCGAGATCGGCGCCGCTGAGGTGCCCGACACCGCCGGCCAGCTCCTACTGACACACGGCCGCCGAGCCAGGCAGCCAGCGCGGCCGCCGCCTTGGCGCTGTTGGCCTGACGGACGCGCGACGGCTGCATCGGGACTAGCGCTGCGGAGACGGTCGCTGCGAAGCTGGGTGCTGGGTTCGCCACGTGTAGTCGAAGCGTCGCGCGAACTCTGTGTAGCCGGCTCGACTGAACGCGGCGCGCATGGGCAGGTTGCCGAAGTCCGTGTCGGCGCGGATCTGGGCGGCCCCGGAACCGGCGAGCAGTCGGGTTGCGTGCGCCAGCAGTGCGTCGCCGTAGCGCCGGCCGCGGTGTTCGGCCGCGACACCCAGTTCAGCGATGACCGGGCGGTCGCCATTGACCAGGGCGGGGACGACGTAGCCGACTACGGCGCCGGCGTGATCGACGCCGATCGTGAACCAGTCGGGTCGAGCGTCGCTGTCAAGCGCGGCCTGCAGCCTCAACTCCGCCTCGCGGCGAACGCCTACACGTACGCGCTCCGCGTTCATGTTGTGGTCGAGTGACCGGTCGGCGACGGCTGCGAACAACTCGACCAGGTCCACGCCGTGCATCGTGGTGACGGCTCGCATTGTGAGCTCGCGCGGCGCGGCCGGCAGCGGTGCCCCCGGCGTCCACTCGACACGAACGCGCTTGACCTCGAGTGCGAATCCGGCCGACCGGAGCGCGTCGGCTAAGGCGGGCTTGGCGTCGCTGAGCTCGGCGGCCTGACCGTTGATCTGCACGCTGCACAGAGCGGACTGTGCGCCGATGGCCAGCCGGCTGCGCTCCAGCAGTTCTGCGACGGCCGCGGCGTCTGCCTCACCCAGTACGTCCACCATCTCCGGCGCAGCATCCCGACCGGTCGACCACCACACCGCGGCGGCCACCGGTTTCTCGCCGTCGTCGGCCCGCCACAGCCACTCCGGACGCGTGGTTCCCTCCCGAAGCCCATGAGAGATCATCGTTGACCAGCGGTCGGGTGTTGCGGCCAATCCAGCAAGCAGTGCCACCTCATCGGGGGACGCAGAGTCCACGGCGGAGAACGTTGTTGGCACTGATCGAGCACCCCTTATCTGCGGACGGCGATGAATCAGGACGACGCTCGTTGCTGGTTCGGTGCCGACGTGATTCCGAAGCTCGAGGAAGTGCCGGTCCGTCCGGCGCGAACTGCGCTGCGGTTCGACACTAGCGCCCGCGTGTTTCGGATTTCCGCAGATGGACAGCGCGCGGGTCGTCGGTAACCCGCAGGTGCCTACGGCACGAAATCGTGCCTTCTTACCGCCTGGCCTTCGGCCCTGCAGGATTGGCCGTGGATCGCCTCAGGGAGAAGGACGTGTGGGTGAGTGAGGGCGCGCTGGCGGGGATGGCCCTGACCGCGTTCGGGATGGCGCTGACGCCGGGGCCGAACATGATGTACCTGGTCTCGCGCAGCATCAGCCAGGGCCGGCAGGCGGGTGTGATCTCGTTGGTCGGGACCGGGGTGGGGTTCGTCGTCTACATGACGATGGCCAACCTCGGGTTGGCGGCGGTGTTCGTCGCCGTGCCCTGGCTGTACGTGGGGTTCAAGGCCGTCGGCACCGCCTACCTCGGCTACCTGGCCTGGACGGCACTACGGCCCGGCGGCGCCGGGGTGTTCGAGACCCGCGAACTGCGCTGCGACTCGAACTGGCGGCTGATCCGCATGGGCTTGCTGACCAACCTGCTCAACCCCAAAGCGGCCATCTTGTATCTCGCGCTGATACCGCAGTTCGTCAATCCGCACGCCGGGCACGCCGCGCTGCAGGGCTTTGTGCTCGGCAGCGTCCAGATCTCGATCAGTCTGAGCGTCAACGCGCTGTTCATTCTCACCGCCGGCGGCATCGCGCGGCTCATGGTGTCCCGGCCCGGCTGGACCAAACTGCAGCGCCGCATCACCGGCACACTCCTGGCGACAGTCACCGCCCTGCTCCTGAAAGAAGTTCCGGCCCGAGCGCGGGTATGAGCCCGATCGCACGAACAGGCACAGGAGGCCAGCGGTATGCACCCTGAGATCCTTCGGCAGCGCGATTACGTTGCCGTTTCGCTCGCGGACGCGCCGGTCCGTGAGGTGTTTCCCGGTATCCGATTGCGTCCGCTGTGGAAGGGCCCGACCGGCGCACACGCGAATGTGCTGGAGATGGCGCCCGGAGCCTCGTGGCCACGCCCCGACCTTCACGAACCCGGACCGGAGGAGGTGTACGTACTGGCTGGGACGTTCAACGACGGCGCTCGTGACTATCCGGCCGGGACGTTTCTGCATGCGCCCGCCGGGTCGTGGCACCTTCCCGCGACGGCGACCGGTTGCACGCTCTTCCTCTTCTACCCGGAAGGCTAGGCGGCGGGCCGCGCCTGGTAGGCGGCTCCGACCGAGGCGACGAGGAGCCTTTCCAAGGTGTTCAGGGCGAGATCGCCTTCTCTGCCGGGACGCCGCGAAACAGCGATGTCTACCTCCGGAAGGTTCGGAAGCAGCGTATTGGCCTCGAGGACGCAACCTGTGGGCACACTGCCCGGCAGGAGAGCCGCCGCGCCGATACCGGTCACGACGGCGGCCTGGACCGCGGCCATGCTGTTGCTCTGGAGCGCGACGTGCCAGCGCCGACCGGCTCGCTCGACTGCGTCCAAGACCGGACGCCGCCACCGGCAGGGTGCACTGAACATGACTAGGGGGAGCTCGTCGCCGGTCAGGTCGAGCCCAGGTGATGCCGCCCAGGCCAGCGGCGATTGATGACGCCAACGGATGCACGCCTCGGGCATCACCGTAGGGTCGCCGAAGGCCAGGTCGATCTGTCCGCGTACTGCGAGCCGCTTCAGCTCGGCGGCGGCGCCGGTCCGCACGCGCAGCTCCACCTGCGGGTGCAGCACCGCGAAATCGGCCAGAACCACCGGCAACGCCGTGGAAACCAGGTCCTCCAGCAAACCGATGGTGCGCCGCCCGGACGCGGCGGCGGTCGGATCAGCGGCGACACCGTGGCGTGCCTCCTGCTGCATCGCGAGGATGCGTTCGGCATACCCCAACAGTCGTTCGCCGGCCGCAGTCGGTCGGACGCCCTGCTTGCCTCGCACGAGCAGCCGGTCGCCGATGGCCCGCTCGAGCCGCTGGAGCCGCTGGCTCACGGTTGGCTGGCTGACGGCGAGGATGGTCGCCGCCTGGCTGATGCTCCCGGCACGGACGCTGGCGACGAACGCGCGCAGGTCCGAGATGTTGAGGTCGTCGTCCACCATGCGAACGCTAGTCCGACGGGCGGCTGATGTATTGGCATTCCCGATAACGGCGATCAAAACATTGAGCTTTCGCGGTGGTGCTGTGCGCCCCTACGGTCGAGTGCATGCTCGAGTACCACCACGTCGATGTCTTCACCGGCCGGCCGTACGCCGGGAACTCCCTTGCGGTGTTCCTCGATCAGCAAAGCCTGACCGCGGCACAGATGCTCGCCGTCACCCAGGAGCTGCGGCACTTCGAAAGCATCTTCCTCACCAGTGCCCCGGACGGTGTGGTGGACGCCCGCATCTTCGACCTCATCGAAGAACTCCCCTTCGCCGGTCATCCCACGATCGGGGCGGCAGCCGTCCTTCATCAGGTGAGCGACATGACCTCGGATGACCCGCGCGCGTGGCGGCTCCGGCTGCAAGCACGGACCGTCACCGTCACCACCTCCCGCGTCGATGAGCGAACGGTGATCGCCGAACTGGCCCAGGGCGCCCCGGAGAACCTGCCCGAGTCGCCACAACCGGACGCGCGCGAACTCGCCGCGGCCATCGGTCTCGAGACCGCAGATCTGCGGCGGGATCTGCCGTGCGAAGTCGTCTCCACCGGCCTGCGTTACCTCATCGTCCCGGTCGGCGCCGGCGCGCTGGCGCGCGCGCACTACACCAGGGCGGACATGGACGCGTTCCTGGCCCGTCACGGTGCGCAGTTCTGCTATCTGCTCGATGTCGATGGCATGGAGGGCCGGCACTGGAACAACGACGGGCTCACCGAAGACGTCGCGACCGGCAGCGCGGCCGGCTGTGTCGCCGCCTACCTGCTCCGCCACGGCCGCGCCGCCAACGGGCAGCAGCTCCTGCTGGATCAAGGCCGGTACGTCGGGCGGCCGAGCCGGATGCGGATCGCCGCGCACGGGAGCGCGGAGCAGGTCGAGGAGGTCACCGTGTCCGGTGAGGTCAGCTTCGTCGGCACCGGTCGCCTCGATGTCGTTCCCGCTGCCGACACTGGCAGCCGGTCATGAGCCGGACCGCGGTCATCTACGGCGCGGACGAGATCCGCCGGGTGGTCTGTCTCGACGACCTGATCGAGCCGATGCGCGAGGCGTTCCGCATCGAGGCGGCCGGTGTCGGAGAGTCGACCATTTCGGTGCTCAGCCCCCGCGGCGAGGAGGGCGACGTCCACGTCAAGACTGCCTGGGTTCCGGGGCACCCGTGGTTCGTCGTCAAGGTCGCTACCGGCTTCACCGTGGGCGGCAGCGACCGGCGTGTCCAGCCTGGGGGATACGTGGCGCTGCACGACGCATACGACGGAACGCTGCACGCGCTGCTCGTGGATGAGCATCACCTGACCGATATGCGTACCGCCGCCGCGTCGGCTGCAGCCACTGACGCGCTGTCCCCGGCGTCCGCGAACACCGTGGCGGTTCTGGGTACGGGCACGCAGGCGCTGTGGCAGGTGTTGGCGACCGCACGTGTGCGACCGATCACGAGCGTCACGGTGTGGGGACGGCGTCGCGACGCGGCGCATCGTCTCGCTGCAACCATCGCCGCGAAGAACCCGCGTCTGCGTGCCGCCGTCGCCGCAACGGCACGAGACGCTGTCGATGCGGCCGAGATCGTCCTGACAGCGACGAGCAGCCACGCACCGGTCTTGCACGGCGAATGGCTTCGTCCCGGGCAGCATGTGACGGCCAGCGGTGCCGATGACCCGAGCAAGGCCGAGCTGGATGTTGCCTGCTTCGCGCGCGCCGACATCGTCGCGATCGACTCGCCCAAGCACACCCCGCAGGTCGGCGGGGACCTGCGCAGGGCCATCGCCGCCGGGGCCCTCGACGCACCTGCACGCCGGCTCTCGTCCCTCGGCGATGTTGTCGACGCGACACATCCGGGCCGAGGCGATGCCGGACAGATCTCCGTCGCCAAGCTCGTCGGTATCGCCGGTCAGGATCTGCTGGCAGCGGAGGTCGCGCTGCGCGGGTTAGCGGGCGAACCGCCGGAAGGTGACCCGGACGCGCGGACCGAACCGGGTCGCACGTGAACGGCCAGCCGTGACGTCGTCCGTGATAGCGATCGTCGGTGGCCGCGTGCTGCCGATGCACGGCGCATCCATCGATGTGGGGACCGTAGTGGTCCGCGACGGCCGCATCGCCGCGGTCGGGCCGTCGGCGAACGTCGCGCTGCCCGCCGACGCCGAGATCGTTCGTGCCGATGGGTGCTGGGTGCTGCCCGGACTGATCGACCCGCACACCCACGTCGGCGTCGAGGAGCAGTCCGTCGGCGAACCCGGGGACGACCTGAACGAGGCTTCCCGACCCGACGACGCCGAGCTCCGCGTGATCGACGGCATCAATCCCGCCGACCAGGCCTTCGAAGATGCCTTGGCTGCCGGCGTGACGGCGGTAGCCGTGCTGCCCGGTTCGGCCAGCCCGATCGGTGGCCAGACGGCGCTGGTCAAATGCCAGGGCCGGACCGTGGACGAGATGATCGTGCGAAGCCCGGCCGGCGTCAAGAGTGCGCTGGGGGAGAACCCGAAACGGGTCTGGGCAACCCGCCACGCCGGGGCCGCGACGCGGCCCGGCATCGCCGCAATCATCAGACGTGCCTTCACCGCCGCGCAGCAAGCTGCACCCGATGGCCCCCAGGGCGGCGGCAGCGGTACGCCGGCCGCTGCCCTCCGACGCGTGCTCGACGGCGAACTGTCATGGCACCAGCACGCGCACCGCGCGGACGACATCGCCACCGCGCTGCGGCTCGCGGACGAGTTCGGGTACCGGCTCGTGATCCATCACGGCACCGAGGCGCACCTTCTCGCCGACATCCTCGCGGCACGGGATATCCCGGTGGTCTGCGGACC
>DASTXN010000186.1:0-18060 GCA_035765515.1 Jatrophihabitantaceae bacterium
ACCACCAGCAGCGGCCGGTACGGGTTGCGCTCGCCCGGGAAGGACGCGCGGGTGCCGACGACCTGTACCGGTATGCGTTCCGACCCGATCGACAGGACGTGCGCGCGCGTGCCCGAGGGCGCGTTCACCAGCAGCGCGCGCACCCTCGGCCCGCTTCCCCGCAGCTGGTCGACGGCATTCTCGATCCCCTCGCCGTCGAAGGCGTACTGGGGGAACGTCGCGGGGTCGAGGCCGAGCACGCGCACCGCATCGCCGCCGTCGAGCCGCGGCCCGGCCTGGATCATGCTCACCACCGTGCCGGCGCCGTCCAACCGCGGCGTGCTGCCCCGTTCGGCAAGCGTGCCGAACGCGTGCTGCGCTCCGACGTTCGTCTCGTACTTGCGCTGCACCTCGGCGCCGGTCGAGCCGCTCAGCGCCGAGGAGTAGATCAGCACCCCGACCGGCATCGCGACACCGATCAGCGTGCCGATCGCCACCGCGGGAGATCCCGCGATCCGCCGCGCGGCCAGGTATCCCGGCGGGGGCAGGCGCCTTGCGATCTGGCCCGTGTGCCGCAGCCCCGCCGCCCCAGCGCGCGCGAACAGCAGCAGCGCCGCGGTGAGGGCGAGCAACGGGAACGCGAGCAGCAGCGGGTGGATCTGCACCGTGCCGTGCACGATCCGGACCCCGCCCTCGTGGCGCACCTGCCGATAGGTCAGCGCGCTCAGCGCGAGCAGCGCCAGCTCCCAGGGCACCCGCTGCGGCCAGGTCCGCGCGTCCGAAACCGCCCGGTCGGACGGCAGGGCGCGGGCACCGAGCAGGCCGATCGCGAGCAGCCCAGCCGCCCCGGCGGCGACGGCCAGGGCCAGCGCGGTCCGCGGCGCGCCCGATTCCAACTGTGCGGACGGGCCGAGCGCGCGAACCAGCGCGATCGCGGCCAGCCAGCCGGCCGCGGTGCCGAGCGCCACTGCAGGCATGGTCTCCAGCACCGCCTTGATGCCGAGCGCGACGCGTCCGACGCCGCGTGCCGCGAGCAGGCGCAACTCCTGCTGCCGCCGCACGCCCCAGTAGCCTCCGGCACCGGCCACGAGCAGTGCTGCCACCAGCGTGCCGGCGACCTCGATCGGGACGACGGCCCCGCTCACGCCGGCGCGCTCGCGCCCGGCGAGCGAGAGCAGGTAGGGCAGGTCGCGGCCCAGGTCGTAGGAGCTCTGCGGCCGCAGGCGCGCCACGGCCGCGGCGGTCGCGTCCTGCGCGTGCTGCGCCCGGGCCGCCGTGGTGTGGAGCGCGGACACCGGCACGTACCAGGTGGCATCGAGTGTCGTGCTCGCCGACCGGATCGTCGCGACGTCGGTCAGCAGCATGGGCGGCGGACGGTTCTCGAGCGTGGGCACCAGCGCGTCCGACCACGTGCACCAGTACCGCGGCAGCCGGAACATGGGCACGAACGCCGACGGGGCGAGGTCCCGGAAGATGCCGGTGACCGGCGGCCGTGCACCGCCGAGCGAGAGCCGGTCGCCGACGCGCAGCCGGTGCGACCGGGCGAAGCTCTGCGGCACCCAGACTCCACCACCCGGCACGGAGTCGATCACGTGGACGTGCGCCCGCGCGCTGCTGCGGGCGAACAGACCGACTACGTCAGTGCGCGCTCCGCCCACCGCCGCGGACCCGGTGACCACGCGATCGGGCGCAGGCAACCCGCCGGCGCGCAGCACGCTGCGCACGGCGCGGTCACCCGCGGGGAAGCCGGCCGGCGTCCGGACGCCGGTGGTGAGCCGCAGCGGGTCCTGCGCAGTGGCAACCGACGGCTCGGCCGCCTGCGGACATCCCTGCGCCGCCTCGCTGTGCAGCGCGCCGGTACCGGCGGACGCGGCGAACAGCACGCCGGACGACGCGGCGGCGGCCAGGACGGCCGCGGCCAGGGTGCAGGCGGCGAACGCGGCCGGTGCGCGCAACAGCAGGGCCGGCGCGCGGCGCCACGGGGCCGACGTCAGCAGCACCGGCCGACGGTACCGCTACTTCTCGCGCGGGATGGGCTCCGGACGACCGGGCTGCTCGCCCCCGCGAGCATCGATATAGGTCTTGGTCGGCACCATCACCTTGCGCCGGAAGGTGCACACGATCGTGCCGTCCTGCTTGTAGCCGATCGTCTCGACGTACACGACGCCACGGTCGGACTTCGACTTCGACGGTGTCTTGTCCAGCACCTTGGTCTCGCCGTAGATCGTGTCACCGTGGAACGTCGGCGCGACGTGACGCAGCGACTCGACCTCCAGGTTCGCGATGGCCTTGCCGCTCACGTCCGGCACTGACATGCCCAGCAGCAGCGAGTAGATGTAGTTGCCGACCACGACGTTCTTGCCGAACTCGGTGGTCTTCTCCGCGTAGTTCGCGTCCAGGTGCAGCGGGTGGTGGTTCATCGTGATCAGGCAGAACAGATGGTCGTCGTACTCGGTGACCGTTTTGCCGGGCCAGTGCTTGTAGACGGCTCCGACCTCGAACTCCTCGTAATAGCGGCCGAACTGCACGATGAACTCCCTGGTGTGCGAACTTCAGGCGACATGCCGTCGCGGTCGAGGTGAATCCTGCCGTGTCCGGCCGCCCGGCGGGGCAGAATGTGGCCGATGCCAAGTGTTCCCCGCCCGCGTTCGCTCGTCCCCGGCCGCCTGGTTCCCGGCCGGCGCGGGCGCTCCGACGCGTCGGCAGAGCCGGATGCCGCCGTCGGCTCGGCCATCGTCGACTGCGGGATGTACCGCGACGGGACGCGGCAGGCGGGCCCGATGTCCTGGTTGGACGCCATGGACGAGGTGGAGCAGACGGGCGAGGGCTTCGTCTGGATCGGCCTGCACGAGCCGTCCGACGCCCAGTTCGCGGGAATCGCCGAGCGGTTCGGGCTGCACCCGCTCGCGGTCGAAGATGCGGTGCACGCGCACCAGCGCCCCAAGCTAGAGCAGTACGACAACCTGCTGTTCACGATCGTCAAGACGGTTCACTACGACGACACCATGCCGGCGGGCACTGCCGAGGTGGTCGCCACCGGCGAGGTGATGGTCTTCCTCGGTCCGAACTTCGTGGTGACGGTCCGGCACGGCTCGCACGGTCACCTCAGCGACATCCGGCACGCGCTCGAAGCCGATCCCGACCTGCTGTGCCTCGGCCCGTCCGTCGTGTTGCACGCGATCCTGGACCACGTCGTCGACAAGTACGTATCCGTCGCCGAAGCGCTGCAGGACGACCTGGACGAGATCGAGACCGCCGTGTTCGCCGAGGGCAACACGCAGGCGGAATCGAGCGTGATCTACGCACTCAAGCGCGAGGTCGTCGCGCTGCGCCGGGCGACGGCGCCGCTGCTACTGCCGCTGCGCATCCTGTCCGGACGGCCGCTCGAGCTCATCGCACCCGAGGTGCGCAACTACTTCCGCGACGTGAACGACCACCTGTCCGAGGTGGTCGACCAGGTGGGCAGCTTCGACGAGCTGCTGACGACCCTGGTGTCCGCAAACCTGGCACAGGTGTCCGTCGTGCAGAACGAGGACATGCGCAAGATCTCGGCCTGGGTCGCCATCGCCGCCGTGCCAACAATGCTCGCGGGCATTTACGGCATGAACTTCACGCACATGCCCGAGCTGAGCTGGACGTTCGGCTACCCGCTGGTGATCGCGGTGATGCTCGCCTGCTGCACCGGGCTGTTCGTCGCGTTCAAACGCAACGGCTGGCTCTGACCGGGCTCAGTCCAGCTTCGCCGCCGGACGGGTTAGATCCGTCAGGTCGCAGCCCTGCGCCGCCCAACGCTCACGCAGCGCCGCACTTCCCTGCACCCGGCACCAGGCGAGTTCGGTGGACGTGGCCGGCAGCAGCTGCAGGACGTCGACCGGGCCGAACGGCGTGGCCACCGAGCCGAGTGGCGACTCGACCAGCACGCCGCCGGTGCACCGCGTACCGGCCGCGAACGGCTGCCCGGTGTCGACGGTCATGCCGGGGCTGTAGACCACACCCTCGACGACCGGGGCGGCGGCGAGGAGGGCGAGGGTGCGCCACACGTCGGCGAACTCGTCTGCCGGATCCTGCAGGTGCAGCATCAGCTCGGCGCGCGGACCGTCGTGCCGCTGGACGAACTCGTCCGCACCCGTCATCGTGCGGCGCGACATGCCCAGGCTGACGAACGCGCGCTCGCCGGGGATCGGCTCGAAGCGCAGCACCTCGATCGGTTCCACACCGACGAACGAGACCGAGGCCCGTGCCGGCTGCTGCGCGAAATGTTCGGTCAGGGCGGCGTCCAGGATCGCCAGCAGGTCAGCGGCATCGTCCACGGCGGCCACGCTAGCCGAGCCGCGGCGCGCAACCGGGAGCGGCTGCCGGCGGTCACCGGAAGGATGCCGCGATCTGCTGCTCGACGTCGGCGTAGGCGGTTCCCGCTCGCGCGAGCAGTTGCCCGATCCCGTCCAGCGCGTCGGACATGCCACGCGCGTGTAGATCGAACTGTTCGTACAGCGCGGCGAACTGGCTCGCGGCCGCACCGGACCAGTCGGCACCGAACAGCGGTGCGAGGCGTCCCTTCAGCGCCTGGTGCTCGCCGCGGACCTGGGCCGACACGCGCGACACCGCGCCGCCGAGTTCGGCGAGCTGGCTCGGCGTGACCTTGAGAACGGACATGGTGACTCCTTTCGGTTGCCGGCCACGCTAGGTCCGCGGGCGACGATTCCGCTGGCCGCGATCGGCCGCCTGTGGAAAACCGCGGGTTATCCACAGATCGTTCGCGAGGCGGTGCGAACCGTCGGTGCCGCGAGCGACAGTGCCCGCATGCGGACCGACCTCACCCTGCTCGACGCGAACGGCATCGCCCGGGACGTCGCCGTGATCAGCCCACCCGGGGCGACGTGGCGCGAGGTCCGTCCGCTGCTCGGCGGCACGCAGCGGTGGCACAGCGGCGGCCGCGCGCTGCGCGACACCGACCCGCTCGGCGGGCCGTTGCTGCGCGATGGCGCGGTACTGACCGTCGCCGCCGCGGCCGGCGAGCGCACGGACGAGGTGCCGACGGGCCACCGGCTGGACGTCGTCGGCGGGCCGGACACCGGTCGTGGGGTGCCGCTCGGCAGGGCGCCGGTCACGGTGGGACGGGCCCGGGACTGCACGCTGGTGCTGCGCGATCCGCGGGTGTCCCGACGTCACGCGCAGCTGGCGCTCGGTGTTCGCGGCGCTACCGTCCGTGACTGCGGCTCGGCGGGCGGGACGTACGTCGAGGGCGTCGCGGCAGGTGACCCGCCCGTCGCGGTGCCTGCCGCCGCGTACGTGCGGGTGGGCGACACGTTCCTGCGCGTGAGCGGCCCGGAGGCGGTGCGGCCCGACCACCCGCCTGCCGACGCCGGCGAGATCGAGATCGAGTTGCCGCTCCCACCGGTGTCCACGGCCGCGGCGCGGATGCAATGGGCCGGCGCGGCGCTTCCCGCGGCGCTCGGGGGCGGGCTGGCGGTCGCGATGCACTCCGCGCAGTTTCTGCTCTTCGCGCTCCTGTCGCCCGTGGCACTGCTGGGCTCCGCCGTGTCCGACCGGCTGCACCACCGGCGCGAACGGCGCCGATCACGGCGCCATTACCGCCGCCGGATCGCCGAGGTCAACGAGTCCGTCCAGTTGCGGCTGGCCGCCGAGGCCGCGGAGCGCAGGGCCGCCGATCCCGATCCGGCGGCGCTGTTGCGGGCGGCACGCAAGCCGCATCGGGCCGCGACCGCACCGACTGCGCAAGGTCCCTGCGCCCGGCTCGGACTCGCCGACCTGCCGTCCAGCTTGTTCGTGCGGGAGGGCGCCGAGCGGCGCCCGGCGGGAATCACGACTGCTGTCCCCTACTGCGTGGATCTGGCCCGCGGGCCCCTCGGGATCGCCGCACCGGCCGGAGTGGGCCGGGCCGTAGCGCGCTGGGTCGTCGGCCAGCTTGTGGCGCGGGCCGGGCCGGACGGGATCGAGCTGTGGGCACTGCTCGACCCCGCGGTCGAGACGGCTTGGCGGTGGCTGCGCTGGCTGCCGCAGTTGAACGCGCCCGCCGCGCTCACCACTGCCGATCAGGCCGACCTGGTCGCCGACCTCACCGCCGTGCTCGACCAGCGACTATCGGCGTCGCGCCGCGGCGAGCGCTGGACGGGCCCCTGGGCGGTCCTGCTGATCGACGGTGCGAGCGAGGTGCCGGGCCTCGCGGACCTGCTCGCCGGCCTGCCCTTGCACGGCGAACAGGTAGGGATCACGGCCGTCTGCGTCGGCGCCGATCGTGCGCCGCTGCCTGCCGGCTGCGTGACGACCGCTGCCGCAGGCGGCGAGACGGGCAGCACCCTGCAGGCGACGGGGCCGGACGGCGACCAGCAGCTGATCGCCGACCAGGTCGACGAGTGGTGGTGCGAGGAGTTGGCGCGCGTGCTGGCGCCGGGCCGGCCGCGCCGCGCCGGCGCGGGCACGCTGCCCGCCTCGTGTTCGTTGCTGGAGCTGCTCGGTCTGGCCGAACCGTCGGCCCAAGAGCTCGCCGAGCGCTGGCGCGCTGGCGGCGACACCCTGAGCACGCTGCTCGGGGTCGCACGGGACGGCCCGGTGCGGCTCGATCTCGTGCGTGACGGGCCGCACGCTCTCGTCGCCGGCACGACCGGGTCGGGCAAGTCCGAGCTGCTGCGCACGCTCGTCGCCGGGCTCGCGGCGAACCATGCTCCGGACGAGGTCGGCTTCGTGTTGATCGACTACAAGGGTGGCTCCGCGTTCGCGGAGTGCGCCGAGCTCGCACACACGGTCGGTGTCGTCACCGACCTGGACGGGCACCTGGCGGCGCGGGCGTTGGCGTCGCTGGAGTGTGAGCTGCGTAGACGCGAGCGGCTGTTCGCGGCTGTGGGTGCGCGGGACTTCTCCACCTATCGTGGCCGGACCGGCGGGTTGTCGCGGCTGGTGATCGTCGTCGACGAGTTTGCCGAACTCGCCGCCGAGCTGCCGGAGTTCGTCAGCGGGCTGGTCGGCGTAGCCCGCCGGGGCCGATCACTCGGCGTACATCTGGTCCTCGCCACGCAGCGTCCCGCCGGGGTGGTGTCCGCAGAGATCCGGGCCAACACCGCGATCCGCGTGGCCCTGCGGATGACCGACGCCGGTGATTCGCAGGACGTGATCGACACACCCGCGGCCGCCGTGCTCGACCGCCATCACCCCGGCCGGGCGTACCTGCGCCTGCCCGGCTGCGCCCCGGTCCTGCTGCAGTCCGCGCTAGTGAGCGGTGCCGCAGCGGCAGATCAGGACGAGCAGGTTCAGGTGATCGACCTCGACGGTTGGCGCCGTCCCGTCGGCATGCCCGCGCAGCGGCCCACGGACACCGGGCTGCGCCGCCTCGTCGACGCGGTGCGTGAGGCGGCGCGGTTGACCGGCCGGGACGGAGCGGCACGTCCTTGGTTGCCGCCGCTGCCGGAGACCGTCGCCGTCGGTTCGCTCGCTGCCCAGGACGCGAGCCAGGTGCCGCTGGGGCTGCTCGACCTGCCGCGCGAACAACGGCAGGCGGCGTTCGCCGTGGACGTCGCGGCGGGCGGCACGTTGCTGTTCGCGGGTGGCCCCGGGAGCGGACGCACGAGTGCGCTGTGCACGCTCGCCGCCGGGGCGGCCGCCCGCTTCGCGCCCGACCGGCTGCACCTGCACGTGCTCGACCACGCCGGCGGCGGTCTCGCCGGCCTGGCCGCGCTGCCCCACTGCGGCTCGGTGGCGCTGGACGACCCGGCGGTCAGCGCGCGCCTGCTGGATCGGCTCTCGGCCGAGGTGTCCCGGCGGCGCGCAAAAGGACCGCCGTGCGTCGATCCAGCGCTGCTGGTGCTGCTGGACGGCTGGGAGCAGTTCCTCGCCGCGGCCGAACACCAGGCGGACGCCAGGATGGTCGAGACGCTGCTCGGCCTACTGCGTGCCGGGCCGTCGGTCGGCCTGACCCTCGCCCTGACCGGCGATCGGGGCGCCCTGGCATCGCGGCTGAGTTCAGCGGTCGCGCAGAAGCTGGTGCTGCGCCTCACCGACCGCGGCGACTACGCGCTGTTGGGGCTAGCCGATCAGGCGGTGCCCGCGCGACTGCCGCCGGGGCGTGCCGTGCGAGCCGAAGACGGTGCCGAACTGCAACTGGCGCACCTCGGTGACGGGCCCGCGCGGGGGGCGGCATGGGAGGCGATCACGGGCATTGCGCAGCGCTGGGCGGACGCGGCAGGTCCGGCGGCGCAATCGCCGTCGCCGCACCCGGCACCGATCCGGGTGCGTGCATTGCCGGCATCCGTCCGCCTGCACGAGTTGCCCCGTCCTGACCCGCACGGCGGGAGCGCCAGCGCTCCGGTCGTGCTCGGTGTCGGCGGGGACGCGGGAGAGCCGCTGGTGGTCGATCTGTTTGCCGGGCGCGGGCGGCTGCTGGTCGCCGGCCCGCCCGGCTCGGGCCGTTCGACGCTGTTGGTGTCGCTTCTGGATCAGCTCTCAGCGCGGGGCAGCTCGCTGCTGGTGGCGGCCCCGGAGACGTCCCCGCTGGCGGCCCGGGCGCGTGCGGTCGGCGCGACCTTGTGCGGCCCGGGCGCGGACGTCACGCCCGCCCCCGGCGGACGCGCAGCACTGCTGCTCGACGACGCCGAGGCCTTCCTCGACGCGCCGGCCGGCGACACGCTGACCGCCTGGGCTCAGCAACATCCGCAAGCCGCGCTGGTCGTGAGTGGCTGCAGCGACGACCTGGCGCTCACCTTTCGCGGGATCGCAGCGCACGTCCGCAAGGCGCGTTGTGCCGTGCTGCTCACTCCCGGGCCGGGCGATGGTGAGCTGGTCGGCGTCCGGCTGAGCAGGGCGCATACCGGCGGGCCGCCCGGCCGGGGCGTCGTCGTCGGCGACCGGGCGTGGGGCTGGCAGTTCGCCGCGCCCGTGGCGATCCAGGTCGCGCAGCCGTGAAGCAGCTTCGCGTCGTGCGCGCAGGCGTCAGAGCGAGCCGAGCAGGTTCGCGAGTTCCTGCGTCGCGTACCAGGACAGTTCGTGGCCCTCCGCGTCGTCCACCCGGTCCTGCGCCGCCTGGTCACCGAGGTCGGCGGCGATGATTGCTCCGGCCGCTGCGGCGACGGCTGCCTCGGCTTCGGCGTCGTCGACGTGCACGGAGGCGATCTGTGCCAGGGCCACCGGCTTCTGCAGCCGGACCACGCCGCGGTCCAGGTCGTCGCGGATCTCGACCTCAGCGTCCGGTGCATCGAGTGCGACGACCACGCGCCGCCGCGCCGCGGCCGGGTCGGCGTCGAGCAGTCGCAGCGACGCGCGCGCCGCTTCGTTCATCGCCGCGTACTCCAGCTCTTCGAGCTCGTCGTCGACGTACCACTCTCGCAGCGCCGGGGTCACCGCGAAGGCGGTCAGCGGGGCCGGGCCGAGTTCGCCGGCGTCGAGCAGAGTCTGCAATCCCGAGGTGCTCGACGGCAGGTAGATCCTCACGCGATGCCTCCGGACGCGCCCCGCACGGCGGACAGCCTGCGGGTGGACAGTTCCCTGCGGAGCCGCTCGGCCACGCTCTCCGATGCAGACTCCAGGACGCCGCCGCGGGTGCGCGGATCCATCAGGTTGACGCCCATCGCGGCGAGCTCCGCGGCACCCGGCGCGAGGACGTGCACGCGCATCCCCTGCGCGCGCAGGGCGGCGACGTCGCGCCCGACCGTGCGCATGATGGTGCGGCGGACCGCACGGTCGACGTGCTCGAGCACGGTCGCGGGCCGCGCCCGTCCGCGGCCGCCCATCGGTGCGAGGACGAACACCTCGTCGACGGCGGTGCCACTGAGCACGTCCGCGGAGGCGTTCGAGGCGATACCGCCGTCGATGTACGGAACGCCGTCGATCACCGTGGGCGCGTACCAGCCCGGGATCGAACACGACGCGGTGACGGCGTCCGCCAGCGACGCACGCGGCACGATCCGCGGTGGGCCGCTGCGAGTCGGCCCGAGGTCGTCGCGGCCGAACACCACGCGGCGGCCGGCTGCCTGATCCACCGCGACCACCCACGGCCGCGGGCGATCCGGCCAGCGGCTGCCGAAGCCGGCCTCGGCGGTGATCCCGCGCAGCAGGTCGTGGATCGGCTCGAGGGTGCCCCGGCCGGCGGGCAGCAGACCGGACAGCGCGACGAGCGGCGAGATGCGCCCCGGGTGCAGGGCCGCATCGAGGAGCAGATGCGGTGCCGCCGGACGCAGGCCGGGACGCGGCGGCAGGGCGGCGCCCGTCCCGTCGTAGTCGTAGCCGATCACCGGATCCTCCGGCAGCGGCACTCCCTGGTGATGCCGGCACAGCGCCTCCACCGGAAGCCCGCAGCCCAGCATCCCGGCCGCGACCGAACCGGCCGAAGTGCCGACGGCGAGGTCGAACTCCCGCACGTCCACACCGAGCACGTCCTGCAGCGCGGACAGCGCGCCGAGCATCCAGGCGAAGCCGAGCACGCCGCCGCCGCCGAGCACCAGCGCGCGGCGGGGTTCGGATGTGTTCAGCCGCGCGACGCCCATCGGGCCATTGTCACAGAGACGGCGTCACCGGCGCCGGTGCCCGCCCGTCGGCACGCCGATCACGGCACCGGCAAGTTCGGCCAGCGCGGCGCGCAACGGACCGCGCCGGCTGGTCTCGGCGAGCGTCTTGCCGCGGGCCAGCGCAGCGTCGACGGCAGGCTGATCCAGCGGCAGGAAGGCGGCGGGCCGACAGCCGGCGAAGCGCTCCAGCGCGCCGGTGAGCTCGGCGGCGGGATCGCCCGGCACCACGCCGCGGCGCACCCGGTTCAGCACCACCCACGGCGCGACGGACAGGTCCAGTTCGCGCAGCTCGCCGAGCCCGCGCACCAGGCGCTGAACGCCGATCGGGTCTGCCGAGCCGACCACGACGATCACGTCGGCCGCGTCCAGCACCGCGAGCGTGGCGCCGTTGCGGCGCGGCGCGAGCGTGTCGAAGGACAGCTCCTCATCGGTCTCCAGCGAGAAGCCGCAGTCGACGACGATGCAGTCGGAGAGCCCGCGCGCGGCCTCCAGGACGGACTCGACCGCGGCCGGGCGCAGCTCGGGCCACCGCGCGGCCACCGGCAGCCCGGTCAGCACCCGCAGCCCCGGCGTCAGCTGCCAGCACAGCGCGGCAAGGGCGGCCGGGTCCAGCCGGGTGGCCGCGGCCTGCCGGCACGCAGCGGCCAGGCCCGGCGAGTCGTCGAGCAGGCCCAGCGCGGGAGCGACGCTCGCGCCGTACACGTCCGCGTCGACCAGCAGGGCGGCGAGCCCGTGGCGTCCGATCTCGTCCGCCAGGCCGATCGCGACTGTGGTCCGTCCCGGAGCACCGGTCGGGCCCCACACGGCGATCACCCGGCCGCGGCGGGTGGCGGCTGTAGCAGGCTCCGGGGCGACTCCGCCAGGGGGCACGGCCAGCGAGGCCGTCGGGTCGCCGAACATCCGCTCGCGCGCTGGCGCCGGGACGCTGTCGGCGCTGGCCGCGCGCACCGCCTCCAGCAGCACGCTGGCGACGATCGCCGGCTCCGCGTCCTCCGGCACGAGGTCCGCGATGCCGAGTGCGCGCAGCCGGTCCTCCGCCGCCGTGTCGTCACGCGGCACGACACCGACGGGCACCACGCCCGCCGCAAGCAGCCGGTCGACCGCGTCGGCGTCGAGATGCCGCAGGGCGGCGGAGACCAGCGCGGCCCGGCCCTGGCCGGTCGCCGCAACCGCGAGCAGCTCGACCACGTCGACGCACCGCCGCGCCACCGCGACGCCGAACTGGCCGCCTTCCAGCGCGGCGACCAGCCCGGTCTCCCAACCCGCGCCGCCCGCCGCGGTCAGCACCGGGAGCTTCACGTCCGGCCCATCACGCTGCAGCTCATGACGATCCGGCCAGGCAACCGGTGAGGCTGGGCAGATTCGTCGCGACGTCCTGTTCGGGCGTGCCGGTCAGCACGCCGGCTCGGATCACCGCGTCCTTGTCGGCCAGTGCAGCCACCGCCCGGTCGGCCAGTTGCGGCGAAACGGTGAGCACGACGTCCTGCCCGACGCCCGCTCCGATCGCGTCGCTGCCGGCGTGCACGTCCTGCACGGTGACGTCCGAGAGCAGCACGACCGAGCTGCAGGCGGGTGTGGACAGCCAGATCTCCACTCGTTCGCCCCGCCGCAGCTGCGGTGCGTCGCGCGCCTGCAACGGGATGCTGATCGTGGTCGACTCGGCGGGCCGGCCCAGAGCGTTCGCGGGAATCAATTCCCCTTTGCCGAGCGGGCGATTAAGCTGCCGGCCCACTGCCTTGTCCTGGTCCGCCAGGTAGACGCCGTTCGACGGCAGCCGGACATCCACGTGCGTCAGGTCGCCGGTGCGCAGCGTCGCTCCCGCGGCGAGGTCGCGGGTCAGCGCCAGGACCCGGCGGGTGTGCTGCGCCCCGGAGACGACCTTCGCGCCGATCAGCACCGCGGCGAGCACGAGCACGAGGCCGCCGACGAGCCGCGCGTCGAGCCAACGAGGCGTCCGGACCCGGCTCGGCGACGGGGACGGCGGCGCCGGCGCGGCGAGGCGCTCCTCGCCGTGCCCGCCGTTCCGGAATCCCCCCATGTCGGCAAATAATGCCCGATTCGCACCGGTCCTGGGAACCGCTCGGGCGCAGCTGTGGACAACCTGCTCGGCGTCCGGATCGTGCTGTCACACTGGCGGCCATGGCAGCCGATCGCTTCCTCACCCCGGCGGACGTCGCCGAGGTCCTGAACATCTCGATGTCGCAGACCATGGCGCTGTTGCGCTCGGGCGAATTGGTGGGGATCAAGATCGGCGGGCGCGGCCAGTGGCGTGTCGAGCGGGACAAGCTGGAGGACTACATCGGGCGGATGTACGACCAGACCCGCGACTTCGTCGCCGCCCACCCGTTCAGCGACTCCGCGGACGAGACCGACGAAGAAGCGTCGCCACACCGGTAGCGAGCACGCGCTAGCCGATCACGCCTCGCGGTGCACGCTGACGAGCGCCGCCATCGGGATCAGCAGTTCCTCGCGCACCGATCGCGGCCGGCGCAGCTCCCCGGGTGCGTGTACCGCAGCCTCGACGAAGTCGGCGCCGACGCGGTCCACGGTCGCGTGCACGGTCGATCCGTCCACCAGCCGCACCGTGACCGGGGACCGGTCACGCGCGATCCGCCGCAGCACGAACCACAGCCCCAGCCGCGCGGTGACGGGGTCCAGCGAGTCCGGCGTCGCGGTCAACCGGCCGAGCCCGCTGATCCCCGTGACCGCGCCGAGGCGCACCAGCACCTCCCGCCCGTTGTCCTGGTCGAGCAGCACCCAGTCCGGACCGGCCCTGGTGATCGTCCCGGCGAGCACACCTGCACCTGCGGTGCGCAGCCGTACCGGCGACGCGATCGCGGGACGGAGCCGATCAAACAACGTCAGCGCGCCGAACTCGGCGCGGACTCGCTCGTCGACCTCGCCGGCCCGCTCTGCCACCTCGAGCGCCTCGGCCTGCGCCTCCAGGTCGGCGAACATGGCGTCCCAGCGCATCGCACCTCCCCGCGGCCGATCCTGGCCGCCCGCCCGGTCGTGATCAAGGCTGATGACTATTGCGAATGACTTGCATTAGGGTGGAGTCATGACGGGCGCAGCGAGCGAGGCGCGGCGGAGCGCGGCGTGACGAGCACGCTGCGGGCGCCCTGCAGTTCCCAGACCTCGCGGCTGGCCCGGTTCCGGGAATCGCTCGACCGTCAGGACCGCCGCTCGCTCGCGGGCATGGCCGGATTCATCGTGCTGCTGCACGTGCTCGGGTTCGGGATCCTGTTCGGGTTCATCATCCCCAAGCACTACCCGCTGGGTGGGGAACACCCGGTGTTCACCATCGGCGTCGGGGTGCTCGCGTACACGTTCGGGCTGCGGCACGCGTTCGACGCCGACCACATCGCGGCCGTGGACAACACGACGCGCAAGCTGCTCGCCGACAACGTCGAACTGGAGGCGGAAGGCAAGCCGGCGCGCAAGCCGCTGTCGATCGGGTTCTGGTTCTCACTCGGCCACTCCACGATCGTGTTCCTGCTCTCGTTCCTGCTGTCCGTGGGCGTGAAGGCGCTCGCCGGGCCGGTGGAGAACGACAACTCGGCACTGCACTCGGTCACGGGCGTCATCGGCGCGTCCGTGTCCGGCGTATTCCTCTGGATCCTCGGCATCCTCAACCTGGTCGTGCTCGCCGGGATCCTGCGTGTCTTCCGCGGGATGCGGCGCGGGGTCTACAACGAGGCGGAGCTCGAGGAGCACCTGAACAAGCGCGGCTTCATGAACCGGTTCCTGGGCGGACTCACCAAGTCCGTCCGCAAGGCCTGGCACATCTACCCGGTGGGCGTGCTGTTCGGGCTCGGCTTCGACACCGCGACCGAGGTGGGCCTGCTGGTGCTCGCCGGCGGTGCGGCCGCGTTCAACCTGCCGTTCTACTCGATCCTGGTGCTGCCCATCCTGTTCGCCGGCGGCATGTGCCTGATGGACACCATCGACGGCGTGTTCATGAACTTCGCCTACGGCTGGGCGTTCGCCAAGCCCGTGCGCAAGGTGTTCTACAACATCACGATCACGTCGATCTCGGTCGCGGTGGCCCTCATCATCGGCAGCATCGAGCTCATCGGCGTGCTGGCCGATCAGGCCGACATCACCTCCGGACCGATCGCCGTGATCGCGGACATTCCGCTCGACTACGCCGGCTACGGCATCGTCGCGGTGTTCTTCGGCGCGTGGTTGATCGCCCTCGCCGTCTGGCGCTATGGGCGCATCGAGGAGAAATGGTCCGCCGGTCTGGCCGGCACGCAGGACGACTAATCTTGGCGGCGACCAATACCCGACGTCCCGGCCGGTGAGCGTGCTTCCGAACATCAACGACCCGGTCTGCGTGCGCACGTGGGCCGGCGCGGAGTTTCCCAGCCGCATCGAAGACCAGCGCGGGGCGTTGATCTGCGTCGCCGCACCGCTGGACCCGCCCGTCCGTGAAGGCATGCAGGAGGGCGCCGAGCTGCTGCTCACCTGGACCGCGGGGGACGGCGTCGCCGTACTGCCGGTCAAGCTGGCGCTGGCGAACATCGCGGACACGATCCCGCTGTGGGGCCTGCGCCCGATCGGCGAGGTCTGGCGCGAGCAGCGCCGCGAGTTCGTGCGCGTCGACGTCGACGGCCCGATGACCATGAGCGTGCCGGGCCCGCAGTCCCCCGAACCGCAGGTGCTCAACGCCCGTCTGGTCGACATCGGCGAGGCCGCGCTGCAGGCCGCCGTGACGAGCAGCGAGCTGTCCATCCTGCTGGCGGGCCACCGCCGGCCGCTCGCCGAGGGGACCGTCCTGCTGTCCTCGTTCCGGCTCGGCGAGACCGACTTCGCGCTGTCCGGCCGGGTGACGGCGCGACGCCCGCACTACCCGGAGATCGGCTGGCTGAGCGTGATCGTGGCATTCGATCACCTGCCCCAGGAGGAGACCCTGCTGCGCCGCGAGATCTACGCCCAGCAGTTGCGCGTCCGCCGCCCGAGCTGATCCACAGCCGGCCGCCCTACAGCTGGCAGCCGTCGCACAACGCTGACGGCTTCGCGGGGCACCGCTCCGATGCGCTCCTCCGACTCGACGCTGTCCACAGGTCGCAAGCCGGCATCTTGACGTGCCCCTGCGGCCCGCGTATGAACGAGAACATCCGCAAACGAACGTAAATGGATGTTTTCGATGTCGAACCGGCAGCTCGGTATCCCTCCCCGATCGTGGAGCGCACGGAGACACGCGCCCGTGACGTTCACCCTGATCACCGCCGGCGCCTGCGTGGCGGTGGTCGCGCTGCGCGGAGCCCCACTGCGGGTCGCGCGGCACGCGGCGCATCCGGGGCGGTGGCTGGACGCGGCCGGCGCGGACGCGGTCGCAGGGGCGCTGGCCGCCACTGCGCTGTGGCTGCTCGCGGCCTGGGTCGCCGTCGGTCTGCTGGCGGCACTGGCCGGACGGCTGCCCGGCGCCGCCGGCGTCTTCGCGCAACGGATCGCGGCCGTCGCCTTGCCGCGGGCGCTGTATCGCGCGGCTGTTGGCGCGGCCGGGCTGGGGGTCCTGCTCAGCCCGGCCGTGGCATCGGCGGCAGCGCCCCATCCCGGCGGGACCGCGAGTGCGGCCGCGAGCATCCCGGTGCCCTCGCCACTGACACCGACCACTTCCCTGCGGGCGCCGCAACTGCCGGTCGATTCCGCACCCGTCGCTGGATCGCCAGCGGTTCACGCGCCTGCCGTGCGCTCGGGCGACGTGCACCCGCCCGCCGGCCCGGGGCGGGGCGCCGGGACGCCGAACGTGACGGTGCGTCCCGGGGATTCGCTCTGGCGCATCGCGGCCGCACACCTCGGCCGCGCCCCGACTGCCGCCCGCGTCGCCGGCGCCTGGCCGCGCTGGTTCGCCGCGAACCGCGCCGTGATCGGCGCCGACCCCGACCTCCTCGTACCCGGTGAAGTCCTGCACGCCCCGCACAGCTCGGAGGATCAGCGATGACCGCAACCGTGTCCCGGAACCCCACCCGTCCGAAGCACTCGATCTACCTGCGGCCCGCGCCGCGCCGCGAACCCTGCTTCGACGACGAGATCGGCGACCTGCACGTCGTCGGCCCGCTCGACCAGCAGCTGCCGTTCCGGACCGAGCGCCGGAGGCGGCCGATCAAGCCGGCGCCCGCCCTGCCGCGCACGCTTCCCGACCCGGTCATCTGGGGACGCAGGCTGCTCATCGGCATCATCGAAACCGCCGCCGGACGGCGCCCGCTGCAGCAGCTCGCGGCGATGCTCAGCCCGAGCGTGGCGGCCGGGCTCGGTGCCGACTTCGAGCGGGCCGCGCAGCGCCGCACCCCGCACTGGACCCACGCCGCCACCGTGCGCAGCGTTCATGCCAGCGAACCGGCCGACGGCGTCGCCGAGCTGAACGCGACAGTTCAGGCCGGCCGGCGGGTCCGCGCGGTCGCGCTGCGCCTGGAGGCGCGCGAAGGACGCTGGCGCTGCACCCGGCTGCAGCTCGGGTGAGCGCTCGCTACTTCTTGCGCTTGCCGCCGGACTTGCCGGACTTGCTGCCGCGGCTGCCCTTGTTCGGGTTGGTCCGCGCCTGCTGCCGCTTGGCGGTCTTCGACTCGGACGGGGCTGTCGGCCCGCTGGTCTGCACCGCCGGCGTTTCCGAGCCCAGCTCGGGCGCGCTGTAGGTCATCTGGCGCTGCGAGTCGTCGCGGTCCAGACCCTTCGCGGAGATCTGCGGCGCGGCGGCCTGCTCGTGTGCCGCCTGGGCCGCGTCCAGCAGCGAGGTGTCCAGCTGCGGCTCGTCCGTGGTCACCGCATCGGCGCCCACCGACTCCTGCGCTGCCGCCTCGACGGTGGCCGCGGGCGGCGTAGCCGGTTCCTCCACCTCGACCTCGAGGTTGAACAGGAAGCCGACGGACTCCTCCTGGATGCCGTCCATCATCGCGGCGAACATGTCGAAGCCCTCGCGCTGGTACTCGACCAGCGGGTCACGCTGCGCCATCGCACGCAGGCCGATGCCCTCCTGCAGGTAATCCATCTCGTAGAGGTGCTCGCGCCACTTGCGGTCCAGCACCGAGAGCAGGACGCGGCGCTCGAGCTCGCGCAACACCTCGGCGCCGAGATCGGCCTCGCGCGCGTCGTAAGCGGCCTGCGCGTCGGCGACCAGCTCCTCGACCAGGAACTCGCGGGTCAGGTCGGACTTCTCGCCACCGGCCTGCTCGACGGCCTCCTCGATCGTGAGCGCGACCGGGTACAGCGTCTTGAGTGCCGTCCACAGCTGCTCGAGGTCCCACTCCTCGGCATAGCCCGCGGCGGTCGCGCCCTCGACGTAGCCGGCGACCACAGACGTGATCATCGGGCGGATCTGGTCCGACAGGTCGGCGCCCTCGAGCACCTTGCGGCGCTCCTCGTAGATGACGGTGCGCTGCTTGTTCATGACCTCGTCGTACTTGAGGACGTTCTTGCGGATCTCGAAGTTCTGCTGCTCGACCTGGGTCTGCGCGGACTGGATCGCCTTCGAGACCGTGCGCGCCTCGATCGGGACGTCCTCGGGCAGGCGCAGGAAGTTCATCATCTGCTGCACGCGCTCGCCGTTGAAGCGCACCATCAGGTC
>DASTXN010000187.1:0-13752 GCA_035765515.1 Jatrophihabitantaceae bacterium
CCAGTGCGCGCGGCCGTTGATCATGACGATGGAGGCGCCGCGTTCGAGGTCGTCGTGGTTGTGGGTGCAGACCAGTGCCAGGCTGTCGATGTCGGTGGTGCCGCCGTGTTCCCAGCGGTCGACATGGTTCACCTCACACCAGTCGGCGGGCACGGTGCAGCCCGGTCGCACGCAGCCGCCATCTCTGGCGGCGAGGGCTCTTCGTTGGGCTGGGCTCGCGAGTCTTCGGCTTCGCCCGTAGGCCATGACCCCGCCCGAGTCGTTGAGGACGACGGGAATGATCTTCGCATCGGATGCGCGGCGAAGTAGCTCGTCGACCGGAATCAGCGTCCCGTACGACGTCACCCCATACCCTCCCCCGCCGGCTACGCCTTTATTGGCGGGGGGGACCCCCACTGGCGGCGCTGGTGCTAGCCGGAGCCCGGCCGCTGCCACGGGTCGCACCGCTCGCGGTTTCCGCGTCGCTCGCGGTGTCGCCGCTGTTCGCGCCCATGGTGTTCCAGTAGCGGGCCAGGAGGTCGCGGTAGTCGATGGTGACCAGGATGGTCGTCTCGGCGCCGCCGGAGTCCGGCAGGCTGCCGGAGCGCAGCAGTCGGGTGCAGGCCTCGGCCAGGCCGTCGTGGCGGCGCTGGCTGGCGGTGCGTTCGTCCCGCGCCCCGTCCTCGGCGGGTGCGGGGGCGGACAGTGGTCCGAGGACGGCGCGGAGCGCCGCGGCCGCGAACGGGGTGAGCCGTCCGGACAGTTTCGCGGTGCCGTCGGGCTGGTCGATCACGTGCAACCCGCGCAGCCGCTGCTGGACCTGCTCGCGGGGTTCGGTCCCGTCATGGTTCAGCGTTGCTTCGGCCTGCACGCACCACTTGCGCAACTCGTGCGGCCCACAGACGGCGGCAGCTTGAAGGGCGGCGGCCTCGATGGCCTGCTCGGTCTCGGCGTCTCGGCCGGGAATGTGGTCGAACAGGTCGCTGATCGCCCGGGCGTGCTCGATCCCGATCGACCCATCCACCAGCGCGTCGGCGGTCTGCGGCAGTACCGGTGGTAGCGGCTCACCGGACAGTCCGCGCCGCGCGCCGAACTCGGCCGCGTCCCGGATCCGGCGCCGCGCCTGCCCGGGATCGAGCCGCAACAGAGCGGTCAACAACGCCGCGGTGCTGGCGTGCCCGGTATCGGCAGCAGCCCGCCGGGAATCCAACTCCGCCACCGCGGCGTGCTGCACCGTCACCCCACGGCGAGCATGCCGTTCCCAGCCGCGGGTGAAATCCAGCAGTTGCGGACCGGACAGGACGCTCAGGTCGGTGGCGCGCAGCTTGTCCAGCACCCCGTCCAGCTCCGCGAGCAAGGCGAGCGGTTCCGCTCCGTGCATGTCCCCCGACATGCATCCGATATTAGTACACACATCCGACAGTTGCAACGGTTTAGCCCGATATCTTCGGCTGATTTGCTGAATCCAACGACCACTTCACAATTCGAACACCGGCTCGTCGGGACACCCTTACTCGCCCGGTGATCGACAGCACGTTGCGGTCGCGGGGGCAGCCACAACCTGCTGTCGATCACGGGAAAGAGGCGGGCCGCTGGAACGGAACGCCGGCAACGCGAGGAGCGCGAGCAGGGAGTCGTCCGCCGTCGCTGCACAAGGCACGCAACCCAAAGCGAAAAGGTGACTGGGCAGCGCGAGCCGACCCGGCAGTAAGCCGTCCCAGTCGCCCAACGCAGGCAGTGCGAGCCGCGCAGGCAAAAGTCGTCGTCGCCGGCGACACTGCGCATCCCCACAGCGAAGGCACCCGACAGCGAAGGCATTCCGACACGGCGCTCGCAGGCGCAGCCAACCCGGATCGCCGGCCATCACCGGTCGACGAACTGAGGGCGGCGTGAGTCACCGGCGGGATACCTACACCGGGGGCTGGGTATGTCTGCCGCCATGAGCGCATCGGAGCAGGTCGGGACGCCGCAGACCGGCGGGGTCCGGTTGACGGCCGCCGAAATCTTCGCGGTGGCCGTCCAGACCGGCGAGGACGAGCTGAAACGATCGTCCGCCGGTCTCGCGTTGTCCGGCCTGGCCGCCGGCCTCGGGATGGGGCTCACCGGACTCGGCTCCGCGACCATCCTCGTCGCCACCGGCAGCACCAGCCCTAGCGCCGAGCTGCTGGCTGCACTGCTCTATCCGCTCGGGTTCATCGTCGTCATCCTCGGCCGGGCGCAACTGTTCACCGAGAACACGCTCTTTCCGGTCATCCTCGCGCTCGACCGGCGACGGCACGTCCGCAACACGCTGCGACTGTGGGCCGTCGTGTTCGTCGCAAACGTGGTCGGCGCGCTGCTGTTCGCCGTTCTCGCGATGAAGACGTCCGCGCTGAACCCCGAACTGCGCTCTGCGCTGAGCTCGCTCGGGCACCGCACAACCGAGGGCAGCTTCGGGCACATCTTCTGGGCGGGCGTGATCGGCGGCTGGATCATCGCGCTGATGGCGTGGCTGGTCAGCGCGGCCCGCTTCACGCTTGGCCAGATCATGCTCGTTTACATCATGACGTTCGTGGTCGGCGCCGCGCATCTCGCACACTGCATCGCCGGCAGTGGCGAGGCGCTGTCGGCCGTCCTGGCCGGGCAGGCGAGCAGCGGCGGCTACCTGCTCTGGCTGCTCGGCGCGACTCTTGGCAACACCGTCGGCGGCGTGCTGATGGTCAGCCTGCTGAACTACGGGCAGGTGATCGGCTCCGGACGTGACGTGGAACAGGCCGAACGATCGCTCGACGAGATCGAAGACGAATCCAAGCAGTCCGGCCGCGGGCGCAAGCGCGGATGACTCAACCGCAGGCGCGGTCGACCTGACCGCCGCCTACAGCAGCCGCGCTCGTTCGCGTTCGACGGCGACGACGAATCCGGCGAGCAGACCGGCGAGGCTGGACAGTCCGGCGGCTGCCGCCGAGGGCAAAAGCAGGCTGCCCATCGCGGCGATGCCGGCCACGACCACGAGGCAGGCAGCGATGATGACGATCGGCCGAGCGCGTCGCAGGCGGGTTGAGGTAGAAGTGCAGCGCAGCTCCACTTCGATTTCGGCGAGCACTCGACGCTCGTAGTCTGACAGCGCCACGCAAAGTTCCTTCCCGCGGGATCGGCACCACAAACAGCGCTTGGCGAGGTAATTTGCGGTGGCGGTTTCGTCACATCCCGAGCGCGGGTAGCCCCGCTGCGGAAGCCAGCCGGTAGGTGAGTGATGACAGGGTCAGCAGCCGATCGTCCATTGCGCGAGACGAGCACGCCGACGACCGCACGCGCGGTCGTCTACGCCGAGACCGGTGATGCCGACGTGCTGCAGTTGATCGAGCGTCCGGTCCCCGAGCCGGGGCCCGGGGAAGTGCGGGTGCGGGTGCACCGGTCCGGGGTCAACCCGACCGACTGGAAGTCGCGCCGCGGTCCCGAGCCCGGCCGTCCCGTCGACCCGCCGCAGGTGCCGAACCAGGACGGCGCGGGCGTCGTCGACGCGGTCGGTCCCGGCGTCGAGAACGCGCTGCACGGCCTACGGGTGTGGATCTGGGAGGCCGCGTACGGACGCCCGCACGGCACCGCGGCCGACTACGCCATCGTTCCCGCGCGGCACGTCGTCCCGCTACCGGACCTGGCCTCGTTCGACCTCGGCGCTGCCCTCGGCGTGCCGTTCGTGACCGCACACCGCTGCCTGACCGTGACCGAAGGTGGGCCGGAGCGGATCGGTCCCGGCACGCTGGACGGCCGGGTCGTACTCGTCGCCGGGGGAGCGGGCGCGGTCGGGAATGCGGCCATCCAGCTGGCCCGCTGGTCGGACGCGACCGTGATCACGACCGTCAGTAGTGCCGAGAAGGCTGTGCTGGCGGCGGCCGCGGGCGCGGACCACGTGATCGACTACAAGCGCCACGACGTGGCTGCCGAGATCCGCAAGATCAGTCCGCGCGGCGTCGACACGATCGTCGAGGTGTCCGCTGCGACCAATGCCGCGATCGACGCCGAGGTGCTGGCCCCGAACGGATCCGTCGCGATCTACGCGGACAACGGTGGCCCCGAGCTGACCCTGCCGATCCGCGCGCTGATGGGCCCGAACGCGCGCTGGCAGTTCGTACTGCTGTACACGGCACCGGCGGCGGCCAAGGCGATCGCGATCGAGGACGTCGCCGCTGCCGTGCTCGAGGGAGCCGTCCGGGTCGGGAAGGAAGCCGGCCTGCCGCTGCATCACTTCCCGCTGGAGAAGACGGCCGAGGCGCATGAGGCCGTCGAGAACGGTGCGGTGGGCAAGGTGCTCATCGACGTCGCCGACGAGTGACGGACGAGGGCCACGTCCCGGTCATCGGGAGGGCTGACCGCTGCGGCGGCCGCCGCGCTGGTACACACCCGGAATGGGACGAGACACCTTGGCCGGCCGGGTGGCTGTCGTGACCGGCGCCGGCGACGGTATCGGGCGCGGCGTGGCAACCCGGTTCGCTGCCGAGGGCGCGCGTGTGGTGATCGCCGAGATCGACGCCGCCGGCGGCGAGAAGCTGGCCGCTGATCTGAGAGGCCGGTTCGCCGGCGACGTGATCGCCGTGCCGACGGACGTCTCGGTGAAGGCAGACGTCCGGGCCGTGATCGCAACCGCGCACGAGCGCTGGGGTCGTCTGGACGTCCTGGTGAACAATGCATGGAGCACCAACGGCATCGGCCGCGTGGAGAACCGCACCGACGAGGCGGTCGAACGCGGGCTGGCCATCGGCTTCCGCGGACCGCTGTGGGCGATGCAGTTCGCCTTTCCGATCATGAAGTCGCAGCGGTACGGACGCGTGATCAACATGTGTTCGCTCAACGGTGTGAACGCGCACATGGGGACGCTGGAGTACAACGTCGCGAAGGAGGCGTTGCGTACCGCGACCCGCACGGCCGCGCGCGAGTGGGCCGCGCACGGGATCACCGTCAACGCCATTTGCCCCGGCGCGAAGTCGGCGGCGACACGGCGCGTGTTCGCCGAGCATCCCGAACTGGAGGCGGCGGCGGATGCGGCGAACCCGATGGGGCGGTTGGGCGACCCCGAGCGCGACATCGCGCCGGTAGCGGTGTTCCTGGCCGGCGAGGACGCGTCCTACCTCACCGGAAACACGCTGTTCGTGGACGGCGGCACGCATATCAACGGTGCGGCGTGGGCTCCGGAAATGCCCGACGACGCCTGACACCTTATGATCGAGAAACTGATATTTCTTTCACTTCCGGAGGCGTAAGTGCCAAGAGTTGCCGAGGCCCGTGCGGCGGCCGAGCCGAGCTCGCCCGACCAGCACGCCCGGCAGCTGCGCATCCTGGAGGCCGCCGAGCAGTTGGGCGCCGAGACTGACCTCGACCATGTGCAGATGCACGAGGTGGCCAAGCGTGCCGGCGTCGCGATCGGCACGCTGTACCGCTACTTCCCGTCGAAGACGCACCTGTTCGTCGGCGTGATGTCGTACCAGATCGAGCGCATGGGCGACGCGCTCGCGCGGCGTCCGAAGCTCACCGGCGCCCCCGCCGACCGGGTCTTCGACGTCCTCGTGCGCGCGAACCGCGCGCTGCTGAGCAAGCCTGACCTGGCGACCGCGATGATGAAGTCCTCCAGCGCCGCGAACGCAGCCACCGTCACGGACGTCTCGCGCATCGACAACACGATGCGCGACGTGCTGCTCGCCGCTGCGGGCATCGAGCGACCGACCGTGAACGACCTCGCGATCGTGCGGGTGCTGCTCCAGACCTGGGGCGGGATCCTGCAGTCCAGCCTGAACGGCCGACTGTCGATGCCCGACGCCGAGAGCGACCTCCGGCTGGCCTGCCGGCTGATGATGGCCGGGACGTCGGCCGCGACGCCCGACTGATCGCGGCGCGCGGGTTCGCTGATTCCGTCAGGCCGTGACGGTGCCGGCGAACAGCTCGCGTGCCTCGGCGCTGCCGTCCAACAGCCGGTTCGTGCGCGTGACGACGCGCCAGCCATCGACAGTGCGCGCGAGGTCCCAGCGGTTGGACGAGACGCGGCTGACCTGGAAGATTCCGGTGTCCGGCACGAAGTGGTGCATCAGCGAGTAGCAGGTGGCGGTCGCTGTGTCACCGTCGATCTGCACGTGCGGAGCGGTGAGCACGTGCGCGCAACCGCGGTGCAGGTGCGCCTGGTGCGGAGCGCTGCGCACCATGCCGGCCAGCTCGGCGCGACCGGTGAGCGGGGGAGCGTCGGGCTGGAACTCGTAGCTGCCGTCCTCGGCCCACAGCGCGGCGACCTCGTCGGCGCTGCCGCTGTCGACCCGCGGGCCGTACGCGAGCACGAGCTGGGTGATCGCCAGCTGGTCCTCGACGAGGCGTAGCCGCCGCTCCATCGCGTCGATCCGTTCTTCGGTCATTGCTCCTCCAACGAATGCAGCTCGCGGAGCGCGGCGAGCTGTTCGCAGTAGTGGTCTGTGGACCTCGCCGTGATGCTCGCGCCGGTGATCGTGGCGCCGATCGCAGCGGTGCGAGCGAGCGTGCGACGGACGCCGTCCGGATCGCCGATCGGGTCGAGCGGCCGTCCCGCGCTCAGAACGACGTCGAAGCCCGGCGGCAGGTCTACTTGAGCGAGCAAGGCGGTCAGCTCGGCGCCGCTCAGGCCGAACGGCACCCAGCCGTCGCCGGAGGATGCCGCGCGGCGTAGCGAGCGCAGCGTGCGGCCGCCGATCCAGAGCGGCACCCGGGGCTGCACGGCGTGCGGGTCGACCACGACGTCGGCGAAGTCGTAGTAGGTCCCGTGGAACTCGGGTGCCCGCGTCGACAGCGCGGCGCGCAACGCGAGCAGGGCCTCGTCCGCGCGCGCACCGCGGTCCTCGAACGGCGCACCGAGCAGCTCGAACTCCTCGCGCAGGCTGCCGACCCCGAGGCCGAGAATGAGCCGTCCGCCGCTGACCCGGTCGAGGGTCCCGTAGCGTTTCGCGATCGCCAGCGGATGGTGGTAGCCGAGCACGACTACCTGCGTCACCAGCCGGATCCGCTCGGTCGCCGCGGCCAGATACCCCAGCGTGGCAAGGGGATCCCAGTACGTTCCGCCGCGCTGCTCGGCGACGTCGGCCGGGACGGCCACGTGCTCACTGCAGGTCAGGTGATGGAAGCCCAGCCGGTCGGCAGTCGCTGCGATGCGCGCCAGCTCGCTGATGCCGGCGGTCGACTCCCACTCCGCTGCCACGCCCGGGTACTGCACGACCACCGGGCTCACGATGCCGATCTGCACGCCCAAGTGCTAACAGACGCGCAGATGGGCCGGTTTGCGCACGTCCCGGTGAGCGGGAGGACCGGGTGCCGCCGCCGCGCGCCGGTGTCAGATTCGCGGCATGACGGTGGACAGCGACGTGTACGGACCCTGGGCGGTCATCGCGGGCGGCTCCGAGGGCGTCGGCGCGTCGTTTGCGGTCCAGCTTGCCGCCGCCGGGATCAACCTGGTGCTGATCGCGCGCAAGCCCGGGCCGCTGGAGGAGACCGCGGACAAGGCGCGCGCACATGGGGTCGAGGTCCGCACCGTCGCCGCCGACTTGCTGGACGCGGGCACGTTCGACGCCATTCGCGTCGCGAGTGACGACGTCGAGGTCGGGCTGTTCGTCTTCAACGCCGGTGCGAACACCTATGGCGCGGAGATCGTCGAGGGTGAGTTCGCTGGGTTCCAGCGCGTGATCGACCTGAACATCGGCGCACAGTTGCGACTGGCCCAGCACTTCGGCGCCCGGCTCAAGGCACGCGGCCGCGGCGGCATCATCCTGCTCGGCTCGATGGCCGGCTATCTCGGCCAACCGCAGATCGGTGTCTATTCGGCGGTCAAGGCGTTCGACCGGATCTTCGCCGAGAGCCTGTGGATCGAGCTGGAGCCGCACGGCGTGCACGTCCTCGAGCTCGTCCTGGGCGTGACGCGCACCCCGGCGATGGAGCGTGCCGGCCTGCGCATGGACATCCCGGGACTGAACGTCGCCGAGCCGGGCGACGTGGCGCGCGAGGGCCTGGAGCACCTGGCCGACGGGCCGGTGTGGATCGCCGGCGGAAACCTCGAGGCCGCGCGCAAGCGCAATGGCTTCGACCGGGCGCAGATCGTGCGCAGGGCCGCGGAGGCCACCCGGCGATTGGTCCCACAGAGCTGAGCGCGCCCGGCGCGAGAATCAATTGCGGCCGGTATCGCTAGACGGTCAACCTTGCAGGTAACGACAAGAGAACGATTACGTCGCAACAACTGAAATACATACTAGTGTCGGGCCACCAACGGACCCGCCGACGTCGAGGAGAGCGATCGTGCAACGCAGGAGCATGAAACTGGGAGCGGCGATGATCGCCCTCCTGGTGGCCGTCTCGGCCTGTAGCAGCAACAAGCGCGGCGGCTCGGACACCGGCCCCGGCGACGCCAACACCGCTGGCACCAGCGCGACGAACTCCGCCGCGGCCAGTACGGTCAAGTTCGGCACGCTGGACTCGCCGTGCGGCAAGGGCGACGCAAAGGGCGCGACCGACCAGGGCGTCACCGACACCGCGATCTCGATCGGCTACGGCGACGACCGCGGGTTCGCGCAGTCGCCGGGCCTGAACAAGGAGATCGGCGACGCGGTCAAGGGGATGATCCAGTGGTGCAATGACCAGGGTGGGATCAACGGTCGCCAGATCAAGGGTGATTTCTACGACGCGGCGATCACGAACGTCGCTCCCGCCATCAAGGGCGCCTGCAAGAACGACTTCATGCTGGTCGGCTCCGGCTGGGCTAGCGACGAGACCGTCGAGCAGCAGCGCGTGGCCTGCAACCTGCCGGCCGTTCCTGCTTACGCGATCGGTCCGGACTACGCGAACGGCCCGATGATGTACCAGGGCATGCCGTTGCCGGACGATGAGCAGCCGGCGTCGAGCCTGTTCCAGATGGCGAAGCTGTTCCCCGACACCAAGGATGCCTTCGGCATCATGGAGACGAACCTGCCGGCCATCCAGGTGGCCGGTGCGAAGATCAAGGTGGCCGCGGCCGCCGCGGGCTTCAAGGTGCTCGACTGCGGTGTGAGCATGAACTACACCGGCGAGCCGAACTACACGCCGTTCGCGCAGAAGTTCAAGCAGTGCGGTGCGAAGATCATCTACCTGCCGACGCCCGGTCCCGAGGTCAACGGCCTGCTGACCGCGATGAACCAGCTGGGGCTGCACCCCAAATACCTCATGCAGGCCAACGGCTACAGTGACGCCTTCGCCGCATGGAACACGGCCGGCTACGGCAACGACGTGTACGTGCAGAGTGCGTTCGAGCCGCTCGAGGACACCTCGAACCCGGCGGTCAAGACGTACGAGGACGCGGTCCAGGCGGTCAGCGGCAAGACCGCGCCGCTGGGCATGCAGGCCACCTCGTCGTTCCTGCTCTGGGCTACGGCGGCCAAGGCATGCGGCAGCACGCTGACCCGTCAGTGCGTCGTCAACAACCTGGCCAAGGTGCACGACTGGACGGCCGGCGGGCTGCAGGCGCAGACCGATCCGGGTGCAAACGTCGCGACGCAGTGCGGGTTGCTGCTCAAGCTCGACGGCACGAAGTTCGTCCAGGCCTACCCGCAGCAGGCGGGGCAGTTCGACTGCAACTCGTCGTACGCGGTCAAGCTGCCGAAGGCGACGTGGTTCGCATCGCTGAACTCGGACCGGATCGCGACGAAGTTCCTTACCAAGAACGTGATCACTCCGCAGCCGTAGCGGAGAGGGCCGCAAGAAGGTCGCTGCAAGGCCGGCGGCGCGCTGCCCGACTGGGGCGCGCCGCCGGCCTTCGGCATTCCTGCGGTCGGTTACCTGTCGGTAGAAAGAATTCTCGACGCGTGCGCCGTCCGGGGAAGAGTTTCCTGCGGACGCTGCGAATCTCCGCGGCCCGAGCCCCTTGCCAAAACTGAAATACATACTAGTCTCGGCTCCACGTCGAGATAGAGCTAGGACGGGCGATGACGATCTTCTTCACCTACACCGCGCTGGGCCTGGTGCTCGGCGCGGTGTACGGGATCGCGGCCTCCGGGCTCGTGCTGACCTACAACACCTCCGGCGTCTTCAACTTCGCGCACGGTGCCGAGGCCATGCTCGGCGCGTATTGCTACTGGCAGCTGCGCTACGGCTGGCACTGGCCGACGCCGCTTGCTGTGATCGTGACGCTGTGCGTGGTCGCGCCGCTGCTCGGCGGCGGCCTGTACCTGCTGGTGATCCGCGGCCTGCGCAACACCGCCGAGGTCACCAAGATCGTCGTGACCGTCGCGATCATGCTCGGCATGGTGGCATTGTCCGAGTGGGTCTGGGACCCGCTGGTACCGCACACCAACGAGATGTTCTTCGGCTACGCCAGCCATCTCACCGTCGCCGGCGTGACGCTGACGACGCACGAGGTCATCACGCTCGCAGCCGCGGTGTTGATCGCCATCGGGCTGCGAGTCCTGTTCTACAAGACCCGCACCGGCGTCGCGATGCGCGGCGTGGTTGACGACCCGGATCTCATCCAGCTCAACGGCCACAACCCGCAGCTGCTCTCGCTCATCTCATGGGTGCTGGGCGGAATGCTGGCGGTGCTCGCAGGCGTGCTGATCACGCCGATCAGCGGCGGCACGCTGGACGCGAACGCCCTCACCCTCCTGGTGATCGACGCGTTCGCGGCGGCGATGTTCGGCAGGCTGCGCAGCATCCCGCGCACGTTCCTCGGCGCCGTCGTACTCGGCCTCGCGGCGACCTACGTGCTCGCGTACTTCCCGTCCGGCTGGTCGTGGACGAGCAACTTCCGCATCTCGCTGCCGATGATCGTGCTGTTCGCCGTGCTGGTGCTGCTGCCGCAGGACCGGTTGCAGGGCGCGGCCGTCCGCACGCGGGAGCGGTACCGCGTGCCGACCGTCCGCAAGGCGGTGCTCGCCGGTATCGGTCTGGTCGTCGCGATGATCCTGATCCGGCTGCTCATGGTCGACTCGGACATCAGCACGATGACGCTCGGCATGACGTTCGCGATCATGGCACTGTCGCTGACGCTGCTGACGGGATACGCCGGCCAGATGAACCTGGCCGTGTGCAGCTTCGGCGCGATCGCGACGCTGATCGTCTACCACCTGGGTCTGTCCGGCACCGGCGTCGCGGCACGCATGACCGTCTGGGGCATCCTGCTCGCGGTCGCGCTGACGGCGGTGATCGGCGCGGTCGTCGCGCTGCCCGCCCTGCGCATGCGCGGGCTGTATCTGGCGCTCGCGACGATGGCGTTCGGCGTGTTCGTGACGGACATGATCCTGTCGGACATCAGTCCGCACAAGCTGCCGCTGATCCACACCCGCTTCTCGCTGTTCACCCAGGGCAGCCTGATCGTCCCCGAGCCGAAGATCGGCCTGCTGGACCTGCACGACGGCACCACCTTCCTGATCAGCGTGACCGTGCTGTTCGCGCTGATCGGAATCGGACTCGTGGCCCTGCGTAACAGCGGCTACGGCCGTCGGCTGGCCGCGATGAAGGACAGCCCGGTCGCCGCCGCGATGCTGGGGCAGAGCCTGGTGCGGTTGAAGCTCAGCGTGTTCATGCTGTCCGCGGCGATCGCGGGACTCGGCGGCGTGCTGATGTCCTCCGCGCTGGGTGCTGTCACCGAGGACAACTTCTCGATCTTCCTGAGCCTCGCGCTGGTCATGCTCGCGGTCTCGGCCGGCATCGGCTACGTGACCGGCGCGCTGCTCGGCGGAATGATGGCGGGTGTCGGCTTCGCCGTCGTCGTCTCGTCCTTCAACAACCTGGCCCACGGCGGGACGAGCCTGCACGGCCTTTACACGAGCCTGGCGCACGTCGCGGCGCTGCTGCCCGCGCTGGTCGGCGTGACCATCGGCCAGAGCCCGAGCGGGTTCCTGCACGACCTGTTCGACGGATACCGCCGGATCGCCGCAAATGCACGCTCGGTGCTCTACGCCGCCGGCGCCGCCGAGGCTGTGCTGTACCTGCTCGCCCTGACGGGAACGATCGACAACTGGTGGTTCGGTGTGGGCACCTACGCCGGGATCGTGCTGCTGCCCGCGATCGCCCAGGCGGTCAAGCCGGAGGCGATGAGCCAGGTGCCGCGTGAGGCCAGGCCCGAGCTCGAAGGCGTGGGCATCGACGAGCCGTACACCGAGCGGGTGCGCGCAATGCTGGACGACCGGCTGGGCCTGCCCGCGCGGGTGAACCGTCCGTCCAGCCGCACTGCCGCCGCCACGACGTCGCAGCACGTCGGCATTCCGGCGGAGGCCACGACATGACCGCGACGCTGCGCACCGAGGACATCACCGTTCGCTTCGGCGGCCTCACCGCGCTGGACGCCGTCAGCATCGGCATTGAGCCCGGCACCGTGACCGGGCTGATCGGGCCGAACGGCGCGGGCAAGACCACGCTGTTCAACGTGCTGACCGGTCTGCAGCGCCCGTCGCATGGACGCGTGCTGCTGGGGGAGCGGGACGTGACCAGCCTGCCCGCGGCCAAGCGCGCGCACCTCGGCGTGGGACGCACCTTCCAGCGGCTGGAGCTGTTCCTGTCGCTGTCCGTGCGGGACAACCTGCGCGTGGCAGGCGACATCCGCAACGCCAACCAGCGCGGGCGCATCGACGTGGCGCGCGAGGCAGAGCGGCTGCTGGAGCTCACGGGACTTGCGGGCATCGCGGACAAGGAGGTCGCGGACATCCCGACCGGTCAGGCCCGCGTCGTGGAGGTGGCGCGCGCCCTGATGACGAAGCCGCAGGTGTTGTTGCTGGACGAGCCCGCGTCCGGCCAGACCGAACACGAGACGCAGGCCTTCGGCACGCTGCTGCGCTCGCTGGCCGCGGACGGGTTGAGCATCTGTCTGGTCGAACACGACCTCGGCCTGGTCATGGACGTCTGCTCGATGATTCACGTGCTCGACTACGGCGTCGTCCTCGCGTCCGGCACCCCCGAGCAGGTGCAGCAGGACCAGGCAGTCATCGCTGCCTACATCGGTACCGCCGAAGGGGCAGCCTCGTGACCGCTCCAGCGTCCGCAGTGCAGCCCTCCTCGACGGCCGAGCCGCTGCTCGAGCTCGTCGACGTGCACGCCGGCTACGGCCCGATCGAGGTGCTGCACGGCATCAACCTGCAGGTCATGCCGGGAAGTGTGCTGGCGCTGCTCGGGCCGAACGGCGGCGGCAAGACGTCCACGCTGAAGGTGTGTTCGGGTCTGCTGGCGGCGACGTCCGGCGAGGTGCGGGTCGGCGGTCGCAAGGTCAACGGCGTCACCGCGACGCAACTGGCCGACATCGGCGTCTGCTCGATCCCCGAAGGGCGCGGCATCTTCGCGAACCTGACCGTGCGCGAGAACCTCTGGCTGGCGGCGGGACATCGTGCCTCGCTGGCCGAGATGGAGCATGTTGCGTACGCGCGCTTTCCGCGGCTCGGTGAGCGGCGCAAGCAGCTGGCCGGGACGATGTCCGGCGGCGAGCAGCAGATGCTCGCACTTGCGCGCGCACTCGGCACCGAGCCGGTCGTGCTGCTGCTGGACGAGCTGTCGATGGGCCTGGCGCCGCTGATCGTCGCGCAGATGTACGAGACGGTCGCGCAGCTCGCGGCCGAGGGGATCGCGGTGCTCGTCGCGGAACAGTTCGCGCGCACCGTGCTGCCCATCGCGGACTCCGCGGCCCTGATCCTGCACGGGCAAGTCGTCCAGGTCGGCACACCGGCGGACGTCGAGGAAGAACTGACGACCCACTATCTAGGAGGATGACGATGCTCGTCGAACAGCGTCGTGAGCAGTTCAAGGCCGACGTGGCCGAGCTCAAACTGAAGTCGCGCGGCG
>DASTXN010000188.1:0-41750 GCA_035765515.1 Jatrophihabitantaceae bacterium
CCGGAGAACGAGAAGCCGAGCGCCGGATCGTTCGCGCCGGTGAGCGGGCGCGGGAACGCCACCGCGTTCGGGTCGCCGTCGCGCGCGGCCTTGTCGATGGACGGGCCACCCGGGTAGGGCAGCCCGATCAGCCGGGCCACCTTGTCGAACGCCTCGCCCGCGGCGTCGTCCAGCGTGTCGGACAGGTGCACGATCGGCGTGCGAACCAGATCGCGCACGAACAGCAGCGAGGTGTGGCCGCCCGAGACGATCAGCGCGATCGACTTGTCGGGCAGCGGACCGTGCGCGAGCGTGTCCGCGGCCGCATGCCCGGCCAGGTGGTGCACGCCGTACAGCGGCACGCCGAGCGTGAGCGCGTACGCCTTGGCCGCCGCGACACCCACGTGCAGCGCAGTGGCCAGGCCAGGCCCGGCCGTCACCGCGACGGCCCCGACGTCGGACAGCGCGATGCCCGCGTTCGCGACGGCAGCCTCGACCGTCGGCACCATTGCCTGCACGTGCGCGCGCGCCGCGATCTCCGGGACGACTCCGCCGAAGCGGGCGTGCTCGTCCATGCTCGAGGCCAGCGCGTCCCCGAGCAGCACGCCGTCCTGTACGAAGCCGACACCGGTCTCGTCGCAGGAGGTCTCGATGCCCATCACGATCGTCACCCGTCCATTGTCCACCGGCTAACCTCGGTGGACGTGACCGCATCCTCCCCGCGCCGAGCACCCGCGAAAGGCATGGCCTGGATCCCGGGCGGCACGTTCTTGATGGGCTCCGACCTGGCCGACTACCCGGAGGAGGGCCCCCCGCACCACGCGTCCGTCGACGGGTTCTGGATGGACGAGACGCAGGTGACCGTCGCCGCGTTCCGCCGCTTCGTCAAGGACACCGGATACATCACGGTCGCCGAGCGGCCGCTGGATCCGTCCGACTACCCGAACCTCGACCCGGCGTTGCTGCAGCCCGGCTCGCTGGTCTTCACCCCCACGCGCGGGCCGGTCGACCTGACCGTCTGGCAGAACTGGTGGCGGTACGTACCCGGTGCGGACTGGGCGCACCCGGAAGGGCCGGACTCGAACACCGGGGGCCGCGAGAAACACCCGGTCACGCACGTGACGTGGGAGGACGCGAGCGCATACGCGTCCTGGGCCGGCAAGGAGCTGCCGACCGAGGCCGAGTGGGAGTTCGCGGCGCGCGGCGGACTGGACGGCGCCCTTTACACCTGGGGCGACGAGTTCATGCCGAAGGGCCGGCCGATGGCCAACCACTGGATCGGCGAGTTCCCGTGGCAGAACCTCAAGCCCGCCGGACGCGAACGCACCGTGCCCGTCGGCTCGTTCACGCCGAACGGCTACGGGCTGTTCGACATGGCCGGCAACGTCTGGGAATGGACCAGCGACTTCTACCGGGCCCAGCACGAAGCGGCTGCGCACGCGTGCTGCGCGCCTGCGAACCCGCGGGTGGAGTCGCCCGACGCTTCGTACGACGCGGACGAGCCGGGCGGCGCGCACATCCCGCGTCGCGTGATCAAGGGCGGGTCGCACCTGTGCGCGGAGAACTACTGCCAGCGCTACCGCCCGGCCGCGCGGCAGGCCCAGCAGGTGGAGTCGTCCATGTCGCACATCGGCTTCCGCTGCATCGTGCGCCCCTGAGCTTCTAACGCGTGGCGGCGTAGTGCTCCTCGACCAGCCTGCGCAGCGCCGCCTCGCTGTGCCGGATCGTCAGCGCGATCACCGGCTCCAGCCCGCGACCGAGCACCTTGCCGGCCAACCCGCCGGGCAGTTCGTAGTGGAAGTCGACGGTCACTCGCGTGCGTTCGGGCCCGTCGGCGGCGAAGCGCCACGTGGACGCGTTCTTGAAACCCTTGACGGACTCGAACGCGATGAGCGCGTTCTCCTCCCAGCCGGTGCCCTCAATCGTGGAGCTGAGCGAGATGGGCTTGACGGCGAACATCCCCTCGAACACCGAGCCGACCCCGCGCACCTTGTCGGTGGTGGGCTCGAACCGGCTCAGCCCGAACATCCACTTCGTGGTGTTCCGGTAATCGTCGAGGTAGGCGAACGTCACCTCGACCGGTGCGTCGCAGCTGGCTTCGTGATGGATGGCGACCACGGGCGAGAAACCTACAGGCCGTGCCGGCGCGCGACCATTCGCTCGACGACCGTGCGCGGCAGCACGCGTCGCAGCGCGAACACTACTGGCGCGTTCGAGCCGACGGCGTAGAGCGGCTTCGGACGATCCGCCTCGATCGCGGCAACGATCCTGCGCGCGACCTTGCCTGCCGTGATGCCGGCGCGCTCGTTCGCGTCCAGGCGTTCGATCATCCTCCTGTACTCGGCCGTGTACGGCGATCCGTCGCGCAGGTAGTGCGTGCGACGCTCCCCGATCCCGGTCGCAATCGATCCCGGCTCGACCGTGCAAACGCCTATGCCGTAAGGAGAAACCTCGCGGCGTAGCGAGTTTGCGAAGCCCTTGATCGCAGCCTTTGTCGCGACGTACGAGCCGCGGTACGCGAGTGGGAAGCTGGCCAGCATCGACCCGACCATGATCACGCGCCCGTAGCCACGCGCACGCATCCCGGGCAGCAGCAGCTGGGTCAGCCGTACCGCGCCGAACACATTCGTGGCGAACAACCGCTCGACCGCGTCCATCGGCAGCTCTTCGAGCGGGCCGCTCTGGCTCTCGCCGGCGTTGTTCACGAGCACGTCCACGTCACCAGCCGCGGCGGCGCACGCCTCGACGCTCGCCGGGTCCGTCAGGTCCAGCGCGAGGAACTCGACGCCCGGGACGGGAGCGGCCAGCGACGAAGGGTTCCTACTCGTGCCGTAGACGCGAAAACCCTTGTCCAGCAATGCCTTCGCCGTCGCAGCGCCGATACCGGACGACGCGCCCGTGACCAGCGCGGTCCTCACGACAGCGACCGCGCGAGTGCCATGCCGGCGGCACGGCCGGAGAAGATGCAGCCGCCCAGGAACGTCCCCTCCAACGCGTTGTAGCCGTGCACGCCTCCACCTCCGAAGCCCGCGACCTCGCCGGCGGCGTACAGGCCCGGGAAGGCCGAGCCGTCCGGACGGATCACCTGGGAGTCCAGGTTCGTCTCCAGCCCGCCGAGTGTCTTGCGCGTGAGCAGGTGCAGCCGGACCGCGATCAGCGGGCCGAACGTGGGATCGGTGAGCCGATGGGGCTTGGCCACGCGCATGATCCGGTCGGGCCGGTAGGCGCGCGCGTTGCGGATCGCCATCAGCTGCAGGTCCTTGCTGTACCCGTTGGCCACCTCTCGGTCACGCGCCTCCACCTCGCGCGAGACCTGCTCGAAGGACAGCTGCGGGCCCGGCGCGATCGCGTTCATCGCGTCGACGAGCTCGCGCAGCGTCGGGCGCACCACGAAGTCTTCGCCGTGATCGAGGAAGGCCTGCACCGGGCCGGGCGCGCCCTTCTTCACCCGCGACAGCACCCGCTTCAGATCCTTGCCGGTGATGTCGGGGTTCTGCTCCGACCCGGACAGCGCGAACTCCTTCTCCACGATCGCGCGGTCGAGCACGAACCACGTGTAGTCGTAGCCGGTCGAGACGATGTGCCGCAGCGTGCCCAGGGTGTCGAAGCCGGGGAAGTACGGAGCGGGCAGCCGCCGACCGGTCGCGTCCAGCCACAGCGACGACGGCCCCGGAATGATCCGGATGGCGTGATCGGGCCAGATCGGGTCCCAGTTGATCACGCCCTCGGTGTAGTGCCACATCCGGTCGCGGTTGACGATGCTGCCGCCCGCGCCCTCGGTGATCTCCAGCATCCGGCCGTCCACGTGCGCCGGCACGCCGGTGATCATCGAGGCCGGCGCCGGGCCGAGCCGGTCGACCGGCCAGTTCTTGCGCACCAGCTCGGCGTTGCCGCCGATGCCGCCGGACGTCACCACGACGGCCTGTGCCCGCAGCTCGAACTCGCCGGCCGCGGCCCGCGACGACTGCATCCCGCGGGGCAGCCCGGACGGCACCAGCACGGTGCCGCGCACACCCACCGCGGTCCCGTCCTCGACGATCAGGGCGTCCACCTGGTGCCGGTGCCGGAACTCGACCAGTCCGCGCCGGGCCGCGTCCAGCACCGGCTCGAGGAACACGCGCACGACCTCCGGGCCGGTACCCCACGTCAGGTGGAAGCGCGGCACCGAGTTGCCGTGCCCGGTCGCGGTGCCGTCGCCGCGCTCGGCCCACCCGACCGTCGGCATGACCCGCAGCCCCAGGTCGTACAGATACTGCCGCTTGATCCCGGCGGCGAAGTCGACGTACGCCTCGGCCCACTGCCGCGGCCAGTGGTCTTCGCGCTCGCGGTCGAACTGCGCGGAGCCGAGCCAGTCGGCCAGCGCGAGGTCGCGCGAGTCCTTGATGCCCATGCGGCGCTGTTCGGGGGTGTCGACCAGGAACAGACCACCCAGCGACCAGAACGCCTGGCCGCCGAGGTTCGCCTCGTTCTCCTGGTCCACGACGAGCACCCGTTTGCCGGCCCGGGTCAGCTCGTAGGTGGCGACCAGCCCGGCGAGCCCGGCACCCACCACGATCACGTCAGCGTTCTCGGTCATCAGACCCCGCTCTCGCAAGCTCGCGAGTGGCGACTTAACCCCTTGAGTGGCGAGATATAAGTCGCCACTCGGCGCCCTAAGTCGCCACTCGGCCGGAATTTCGCGGCTCGTTCGATCTCCGCGAGCAGGATACGGTGCCCGGCGTGGGACATCTCGTCGGGCGCGGGCTTTCGGACATCACCGGCGAGCCGGCGGACTGCGGCATGCTCGGCTACGGCAAGTCGACGCAGCGGACGAAGGGCCTGCACCTGCGGCTGCGTTCACGCGCGTTCGTGTTCGCCGACGCGGACCAGCCCGACAACCGCGTGCTGCTGGTCGTCAACGAGCTGCCGCTGATGCTCGAGGGCGTCACCCAGGCGGTGCTGCGCGAGCTGCGGCTGCGGCACGGCGACCTGTACCGCGAGCACAACGTGATGCTGACCGCGACGCACACGCACAGCGGGCCCGGCGGCTACGGGCACCATCTGCTCTACAACCTGACGACGAACGGCTTCCACGCCAAGACGTTCGACGCGATCGTGGACGGGATCCTCGAGGCGATCGAGCGCGCGCACGCCGACGTCGCTCCCGCCGAGCTGAGGCTCACGCACGGTGAGCTGCACAATGCAAGCACCAACCGCTCACCGACGTCGTTCGCACGGAACCCCTTAGCGGACAAGGACTTCTTCCCCGAAGCCATCGATCCGCAGACGACCCTGCTGCGCGTCCACCGCGACGGCCGGACGGTCGGCGCGATCAACTGGTTCGCCACCCACGGCACCAGCATGACCAATCACAACTGCCTGATCAGCAGCGACAACAAGGGCTACGCCGGCTACCACTGGGAACGACTCGTCGAAGGCGTGAGCTATCTGGAGCGCACGCCCGAAGACTTCGTCGGCGCGTTCGCGCAGACCAATGCGGGCGACATGTCGCCGAACCTGAACAACGGCCCAGGCAGTGGCCCAACCGAGGATGAGTTCGAGAACACCCGCATCATCGGCTCCCGGCAGTACGAGGCCGCAGCCGCCCTCGCCGCCGAACCGGGTGCTGCGCTCGGTGACGGCGTCGATGTCCGCTTCACCTACCTCGACCTGGGCGACGCGCTGGTCCGTCCGGAGTTCACCGGAGACGGTCGCGAGCACCGCACGAGCCCGGCGCAGACCGCAGCTGCCGCGCTCGCCGGGACCGACGAGGGCAAGGGCTTCGCCGGTTTCAAGCAGGGCCGCAACCGGATCGTCGACGCGATCTCGTCCCGGATCGTCTACCGCCGCTCACCCGCGCTGCGCGACTCCCAGTCGCCCAAGGGCATCGTGCTGTCCGCGTCCCTGCCGGACCGGTTCTACCCGATGGTGCAGCGGATCGTCCCGGTGCAGCTCGTGCGACTCGGGCGGCTGTACCTGATCGGCATGCCCGGCGAGGTCACGATCGTGGCCGGGCTCCGGCTGCGGCGAACCGTGGCCGCGATCGCCGGCGCCGAGCTGCGCGACGTCCTCGTCGCCGGTTACGCGAACGCATACATCCACTACGTCACCACGCCGGAGGAGTACGACAACCAGCGGTACGAGGGCGGTTCGACGCTGTTCGGTCGGTGGGAGCTGCCCGCGCTCACCCAGACGGTCGCCGGCCTGGCGGAAGCGATGCGCGACGGGCGCGCCGCAGACAAAGGCCCACGACCGCCGGACCTGTCGCAGCGCCGGCTCTCCTGGCAACGGCGCCGGCCCGCCGACGAACCGGTCGGCGGCCGCGCGTTCGGGGACGTGCTCGTCCAACCTCCGGCGCAGGTCCGACCCGGCGAACGGATCGAGGTCCGCTTCGTCGGCGCGTACCCGAACAACGACCTGCACCGTGGCGGCACCTACCTCGAAGTGCAACAGCACGACGGGTCCGGCTGGCACACCGTCGCCGACGATGGCGACTGGTCAACGCAGCTGCACTACCGACGGCACGGACGGGCCGGCTCGCAGATCACGATCAGCTGGGACGTCCCGGCCGACGCCGAGGGCAGGTTCCGCGTGCGCTACTTCGGCGACGCCCGCAATCGCTACGGCACGCTGCACCCCTTCACCGGCACGTCCCGGGAGTTCACGGTCGCGCGCTGATCACGTTTTCGCTCCGCGTGACCGGTTCGGAACCGCCGAAGCGGCCGGTACGAGTGAAACGTGATCGCGGATGGTCCAATGAAGACCATGGCCGCCGAGGCACAGCTCACCGACCTGTTCCGCACCCTGGACCTCGTCGGGGTCCTCGCCAACGCGATCCTCGGCGGCGTCATCGCGCGTGCGGAACGCTTCGACCCGATCGGGTTCGCCACGCTGGCTACGCTGTCCGGCCTCGGCGGCGGTTTGATCCGCGACACGCTGCTGCAACGCGGCACGCCCGTCGCGCTGACCGACTACGCCTATCCGTTGGTCGCGTTGGCCGGTGCAGCGATCGCGTTCCTGCTACGCATCGAAGGACGCACCTGGAACCGGCTGTTCCCCGTGGTGGACGCGGTCGCGCTCGGTTGCTGGTCCGCCGCGGGCGCACAGAAGACCCTGGCCTTCGGGTTCGGCTGGCTGCCGGCGCTGCTGCTCGGCACGATCACCGCGGTCGGCGGCGGCTTCGTCCGGGACGTCGTGCTGCACCGGGTGCCGGGCATCTTCGGCGGCAACACCCTGTACGCGACGTGCGCCTTGGCCGCGAGCGGCACGATGATCGGCCTCTATCGCGCCGGACATCCGACCGCCGGCCTGATCGCGGCGACCGTGGTCGGCGCCGTGTTCTGCCTGCTCGCGCGGTGGCGCGGTTGGCGGCTGCCGGTCGGGCTCGGCTGGCGGCCGCAGCGACCGCCGACCTCCGGCGGGCTGGCCCGCTGGTTGCGCACACCGCCGAGACAGCGATAGGCGGACGGTCCTCGCCCCCGCTCAGGAGGGTGTGCCCAAGCGCCGGCCACCGTTGGCCGCAATGGATCGACGCTCGGTGCAAGGACCCGTCACGTCGCAGTCACGTGCGGTCGAAGCACATCGACGGCATGCTCGACGTCACCGACGTCGTTACATACGTGGAAGGAGAGCCGCAGTCGCCCTGCGCGGACGGATGCGGCAATGCGTGCGGTTTCGAGTGCCGCCTTCACCGTGTCATCCACGGGCAGGGACACGATTGCGGAGTTCGTCGATTTCAGTCCGAGGCCGGTGCGGAATCCGTTGGCGAGAGCAACGGCGTGCCCGTGCAGGGTGAGGGCGCCGATCCGTTCCAGCAGCTGTAACGACGGCGCTGTAGCAATCCACGCGTGCCATACCGGCGAGACATCGAAGCGACGCGCATCGGCCGCAAGGCGCAGCGGCGTGCCGTAGATGCTCTGCCAGGGGTCGTCGCCCGCGTACCAGCCGGCCGTGTGAGCCGTGACTGCGTCGGCTGCATCCGCCGCCACCGTGAGGAAGGCCGTGCCACGCGGCGACAGCAGCCATTTGTAGCCGCCGCACACGGTGAACGCGAAGTCTCCGGCGGCGATGGGCAGCCATCCGACCGCTTGGGTCACGTCGAGCAGAATCTGTGTCCCGGTCGACGCGCAAGCCTCGCGCAGGCCGTCCAGGTCGGCCACCCGGCCGTCGGCCGACTGCACCGCCGACACCGAGACCAGCCTGGTGCGTTCAGTGACCGCTTCGGCGATCTGTTCGAGGGGGACCTCGCGCACGACGACGCCGCGATCAGCCTGGGCGTGAAACGGGAACAGGATGCTCGTGAAGTCACCGGTCGCGGTGAGAACCTCGCTTCCGTCCGGAAGTGACGCGGCGACGAGCCCTGCGAACACCGATACCTGGCTGCCGACGGCCACGGCAGCGCTGGCGACACCGACGAGACCGGCGTACGCCTTGCGGGCTGCGTTCAGCGCTACGTCGTAGGACGACGGGTCTGCGGTGCCGGCGCGCCAATCGCGTAGCGCCCGCTGCAGCGCTTGCCAGCTGCGGCTCGGCGGCAGTCCGAACGTGGCCGTGTCGAGGTAGGTGCGCTCGGCAGCGAATTCGCTGCGCACGGCCGCCAGGTCCGCATCGCGGTTCGGCTCCACCTGCTGTGCCGGTCGCGTTTCGTCCACGCGATGAGCTTCTTACGAAATCGCTGGCATGCACTACACCGAAGTGCCATCACCAGATCAAAGCTGTACTTTCACCGGCGTGGTGAATATGCCATCGGATGCCGGTACCGGGTACGAGAATGCGGACGCCATCGACGCCCGCCGACTGCTGATCTTCCGGGAAGTAGCGCGCCGCGGTTCACTGTCCGCTGCCGCAGCCGCACTCGGATGGACTCAGCCCGCGGTCGGCCAGCACCTGCAGCGGCTGGAGCGCGAACTGGGCCTGAGCCTGGCGCGCCGCAGTACCCGCGGCGTAGCTCTTACCGAGGCCGGCACCAGGCTGCTCGCCCACGCAGACGCCGTGGCAGCGCGGCTGGACGCTGCCCGGCAGGAGATGACGGCGCTGCGGACGCTGCGCTCCGGCCGGCTGCGAATCGGCGCGTTCCCATCGGCCTGCGCGACATTCGTGCCCGCGGTACTCGCGCGCCTCGCGTTGACGGCACCGGATATCGAGGTGCGGCTGACCGAGCTCGCGCCCCCCGAGGCCCGGTCCGCCGTGCTCGTCGCGGACCTGGACATCGCGATCCTGTTCAAGCACGCCGGATCCGAGGAGAGCGACGATCATCCCGATCTCATCTCCCACGCCCTCTTTGACGATCCGGTACACGCAGTCGTGCCGGCGCGACACCCGCTGACGCGGAGCCGGCAACCGATAGCCCTGCACAAGCTGGCCGACGAGCCGTGGATCGCGGGCTGCGTCCGGTGCCGTACGCACCTGCAGGACTTGGCCCGTGCTGCCGGCTTCGTCCCCGACATCAGGCACATCACCGACGACTACGTCGTCGTGCAGACGCTGGTGGCCGAGCGACTCGGCGTGGCTCTGTTGCCCGAGCTCGCACTGAACGCGGCCGCCAACGCAGGCGTCGTGAGGCTGGCGATCTCCGGCCGGCCCGCCCGGCAGATCAGCCTCGTGCATCGACTCGAAGCAGCCACCGTTCCCGCGGCCGCGGCCGGCATCCGCGCCTTCACCCAGGCGGTCGCACCCGAGACGGAGATCCCGCGGTAGGCGGGCCGGAAACCGCGCGGCGCCGGGCGGCATACTGAGCCGCACCATGAACGATCTGGCCGAGCAGGCGCTGCACGGGCTCGACGAGGCTCGCAAGCAGATCGTCAAGCACCCGCTCACGTCCCTCGCGATCGGCGGCCTCCTGCTGTCGGCCGTCGTCGTGGTGTCCGGCGGCCGCGTCGGAACCAACACTGCAACCACGCCGCTCACGCACTGGCTCGGGCTGCTCCCCGACAACGGCACGGGCGACGACCGCGTCGCCGGCGCGATCATGTTCGCCGCCATCGTCGCGTTGCTCGGCCTCTGGCTTGTCGCCGTCGCGCGGCTGCGCCAGGGCGCGTGCTCGGAGCGCCAGGCCTGGGCGCTCGCCGCGATCTGGTCGGCTCCCTTCGCGGTGGGACCGCCACTGCTCTCCGGCGACCTCTACACCTACGTCGGTCAGGGCCTGCTCGCCCGCGCCGGCGCCGATCCGTACTCGGTGGGTCCAGCTCATCTCGGCGGCCACGCGATTGTCGCGGCCATCGACCCGGCGCGGCGAGGCACGGCCAGCACGTCCGGTCCGCTCGCCACGTTGGTCGAGCACCTCGCCGTCTCGATCAGCGGCGGGCACGCCTTCGCCGCCGTGCTCGTACTGCGCGTGCTCGGCATCGCATGCGTCGCGGTGATCGCGATGCTCGCCGCCGAACTCGCCGGGCCGTACCGCATCCCTGCCATCGCGCTGACCGCGCTGAACCCGGCGCTGACCCTGTTCGTGCTGTCCTCGTTCCATCTGGACGGACTGGTGGCCGCGCTGATTCTCGGCGCGCTGGTCGCGACCGCGCAGCGGCGGCGCGTGCTCGCGGTCGTGCTGGCCGCCGCGGCAGGTGCGATCAAGCCCGCGGTGCTGCCCGTGCTCCCGGTCGTCGTGTTCGCGCACTGCGCCGGGCTGCGGCGCCGCAGCGCGTGGCGGATCGCGGCGCGCGACGTCTCCGCTGCTGTGGTGAGCCTGGCGGTGTTCACCCTGATCGTGCCGAACGGCTTCGGCTGGCGGCACAACCTCAGCACGGTGACGCTCGACCACACGCCGTTTGCACCGGCCAGCATCGTCAGCAACGTGGTGCGTCCAATCGTGTCGGCGGCGTCCGAGGACGATCTCGCGATCGGCGGACGGATCGCGGTGATCCTTGCCGCGATCGGGATCGTGCTCTACCTGCTGGTCACCGTGCGGCGGCGTCCGCTGAACCGCACCACCGGTTACGTGCTGCTGACGGTCGGCGCGTGCAGCCCGGTGCTCTACCCGTGGTCGCTGGTCGCCGGGCTGTGCGCGCTGGCGCCGTCGGCCGAAGGGGCGCGCCGCGACTGGGTGCTGGCGCTGAGCTGCGCGACGTGCGTGCTGGCTCCAGCGGGCATGCGCGAGGGCGTCGCACACGAGGTGACCCTGCTGTCGCTGCTGGTGATCGCAATGGTGTTACTGCTCGCGCTGCGTCGCCGACAGCCTGCCGGGATCGCCACGCATGCCGTGGACGGTCACCTGTAGCTCCGGGCGACTGCCCGGGACCGCCGCCGGCGCGCGCGAACGGTCAGCGACGGGTCAGGACCACTCGCGCGCCCCGCGCCGGGACGGTCGTGATGTTGCGGGTCTTGGGCTGCTCGCGGGAGCCGTCCGGCGCAACGTCGAAACTGCGCAGCACGGTCTTGAGCACGGCCTGCGACTCGACTGCCGCGAGCCCCGCCCCGAGACAGCGCCGGATGCCGCCGCCGAACGGGAACCACGTGGTCGACGGCGGATTGCCGTCCAGGAACCGCTCGGGCCGGAACTCCTGCGGTGACGGCCACAGCCGCGGGGTGTGCTGCACGAGCATGATCGACGGGAACACGGTCACACCGGCGGGCAGGTCGTAGCCGCCGACCCGCACCGGCTCGGTCAGGTAGCGCGCCACGTTGCGGATCACCGGATGTACCCGCATCGACTCCTTGACGGTCGCGTCCAGGTAGGCGTCGTCGCCGTCGTCGGCTGCCTGCTGCGCGCGGGCCAGCACCCGAGGGCTGCGCGCGAGCTCGTGGAACGTCCACGCCAACGTCGAGGCGGTTGTCTCGTGCCCGGCGAGCAGGAGCGTGATCAGGTGGTCGCGCAGCTCCTCGTCGCTCTGCTCCGGTGCGGCGACCAGCAGCTTGGACAGCACGTCGACACGTCCGTCCAGATCGGACTCCAGGCGGCGCTGCGCGATCTCGGCGTACAGCAGCTCGTCCACCTGGCTCTTGAGAGCCATGAACCGACGCCACGGACCGATCTTCTGCAGCTGCGGGTACATCCAGCCGAGGAAGACGGTCGGGCCCACCTTCACCAGCCGGGTGAGCAATGGCCGCAGTCGCTCGAACCGGGCCTCGTCGGTCATGCCGAAGACGATCCGCATGATGACCTCGAGGCTGATGTCGTTCATGCTCGCGTGGATGGCGAACGGACGTCCGATCGGCCAGCGCCGCAACTGCTCGGTAGTGATCTGCTCGATGCGCTCGCCCCAGCCGCGCATCGTCTCGCCATGGAAGGCCGCCATCACGCGCTTGCGGGCCGCGAGGTGTGCCTCCTCGTCCAGCAGCAGCACCGAGTTGTCGCCCATGATCTGCTTCAATATCGCGTTGCCCTCGCCGGCGTGGAACACGGTGGACGGGCCCGCGAACACCTCGCGGATGTGATCGGGGTTGGCGAGCACGACAGCGTGCCCGGCGGGCGCGAGGCTCACCGAGAACATGTCGCCGAACCGCCGGTGCCAGCGCGGCATGCTCTGGTACGGCGCGATGATGAACAGCAGCGACTGCAGCGCGGTGGGCAGCGAAGGCCCCGGCGGCAGCGCGCTCAGGTCCGGCGTCTTCGGGCGGGCCTGCGAGCGGGCATCAGCGATCAGGCTCACGGCTCTGCACTCCTCACGCACGACGGCTCTCCCTTCGATTTATACATCCGTATAGGACGGGCGTCTAGAGGCCCGGCGCTAAGCTGCGCAGGTGGGCCACCGCGAACAACTGCTCGAAGCCGCCCAGCGGCTGCTCGAGGAGCGCGGCTACGCCCACATCACCGCGCGCGATCTGGTCGCCGCGTCGAACACGAACCTGGCCAGCATCGGCTACCACTTCGGCTCCAAGGCGGCCCTGCTCAACGCCGCGATCGAGGCCTCGTTCGAGCACTGGGCCGAGCAGCTGGCCTCGATGGTGATGGCCGACCCGGAGGCGACGGCGATCCAGCGCGGTATGGCCACCTGGGTCAGCGTTCGGAACTCGCTGCCCGACCGGCGGCCGATGCTTCAGTCCTATGTCGAGGCGCTCGCGCAGGCGCAGCGTGAGCCGGCCCTGCGTGCCCAACTGGCCGAGCACTACCGGCGGGCGCGCGCCCGCGTCGCCGAACTGGTGGCGCTGTCCCTGCGTGATGGCACCCCCGCCGACGACCCGCGCTGTGCCGCGATCGCTGCGTTCGTCATCGCGGTATGCGACGGGCTGTCCGTCCAGTGGCTGCTCGACCCGGAGGGTGCGCCGGACGGTGACCAGTTGCTCGCCGGCCTCGCGACCGTGTGGGCGAACTCGTTCCCGGACTCGTCCGCGCCGAAGGCGCCGAACCCGTCAGGAGCTACCGGCCGCCGCTGATCTCGCGGACGGCCGGGCGCACATCCGCCAGGTACACCCCGGCGGCGATCGACGCGACGAGCGGGACCACGCCGTTGGCCGGCGAGGCGAACACGTCGAACGGCCGTGCGGTCAGGTAGCCGAACAGGGTGGCGATCGCGAGGATGGCGAGCCAGGCGGGTTTGGTCAGCTTGTCCGCGGCCGGGAACGCGGCGCTCTTGCGGGTGGCGCAGTCGGCGAAGGCCCACAGCCAGAGCGCGAACTCGCCGATGGCCAACACCTGGTTGGTCCAGCGGAAGAGCTGATCGACGAGGTACACGCGCCGAGCCTACCGACCGCGCGGCGTCCACGGCCGCAGACGCACACTGCCCCGCCGCGGACGGATCCGGGGCGGGGCAGCGAAGCGATTTGGATCAGGCGTTGTCGGCCTTGCTGGCCTTCGTGGTGCTCGCCTTGCGGGCGGCCGGCTTGCGCGCCGCCGCGGTGGTGGACTTGTTCGCCGAGCGGGTCGTGGCCGGCTTCGCGGCGGCCTTGGTCGCGGGCTTGGCCGCAGCCTTGGTCGCGGGCTTGGCGGCCGGCTTGGACGCGGCCGGCTTGCCGTCGCGGCCGGTGAACGTCCACACCGGCTGCACCAGCCGCTGCTGGACGGTCTCGACGACGACTCCGGTGAGCTGCTCGGCGGTGACGAACGCCTTCGCGACGCGCGGGTCCTTCTTGGCGGTGTTGATCAGCGCCTCGGCGCGGTCGGTGACCGAGTGCCGGTAGCCCTTCGCCTGCGCGAGGTACGGCTCGACGGCGGTCTTGATCGCGTCGAGGTTCAGCGCCTTCTCGGCCTGCGCACGCAGGTCGGAAACGAACTCGTTGGCCTGCCCGGTGACGTCGTTCAGCTGGCTCTGTGCCTGCCCGAGGACCTGGCGGCCCTGCTCGAGCGCGGTGTCTGCGTAGCCACGGAGATCGCGGGTGATCGACATGATGAACTCCCCTGCCTGGTTCAGATTGTGTTTGCGGTGATGGTTGCGGTGTCAGCTTCGAGCTGTGCGTTCTCGCGACAGAAGGACTCGTAGATGTCCAGCAGCACCTGCTTCTGACGCTCGCCGAGGGACTCGTCCGCGACGATGGCCGCGACCAGCTCCGGGTTGCCCGTCCGGGTCTCGAGGATCCCGGCCCGGACGTAGAGCTGCTCCGCGGAAATCCGCAGGCCCTTCGCGATCTGCTGCAGGATGTCCGCGCTGGGCTTGCGCAGACCGCGTTCGATCTGCGACAGGTACGGGTTGGACACCCCGGCCAAACGGGCCAGTTGCCGTAGCGACACCTGAGCCTGCTCGCGCTGCTCCCGGATGAACTCTCCGATCGCGGCGCCCCCGCGCTTGGCCTGTTCCTTCGGTCGTTCTGTGATCACCCGACCAGTGTGCGCGATGAGTGCTAGCAAATGCAAGCGGCTAGCTAGCGACCTCGGTCACGCTCGACACGGTGTTGCACGAACCTACTGGCGGGTCCGGTGGCGACCCGCGGCGCTGGTTGCCCGCTGTCGGAGCCGGGCCCTACGGTGAGCCCTCGTGAGCGGCCAAGTCGCCGAACGGACGGTGGTCGGCGCCGACAGTGGGCTGGCACCGTGGGACCGCCGCCCGATCGGTGTCGGCGCTGTTGTGTTCGCCGTGCTCATGGCCCTCTCGCCGTGGTACGGGTTCCATCGCGACGAGTTGTACTTCCTTGATTGCGCCCGCCACCTGCAAGGTGGCTACGTCGACCAGCCGGCGCTCACCCCGCTGCTGGCGCGAGCCAGCCTCGACCTGTTCGGCGTCTCCGTGGTCGGCCTGCGGCTGTGGCCCGCACTGGCGGCGTGGGCGACCATCGTCGTCGCCGGGCTGCTCGCTCGCGAGTTCGGTGGCTCCGGACGGGCGCAACTGATCGCCGCCGCCGCAGCAGCGACGATGCCGGTGCTCCTGGCCGTCGACCATCTCGCCGGGCCGACCGCGTTCGACATGCTCGCCTGGGCCGCGCTCGCGCTGTTCGTGGCCCGCGTCGGGCGCACCGGGCAGCAGCGCTGGTGGCTGCCGGCCGGTCTCGTGCTCGGGGTCGGGCTGACCAACAAGCACAGCATCGGGCTGTTCGCCGCCGCCGTGGCAGTCGGGCTGCTGATCACCGGCGACTGGCGCAGCATCGCGAACCGCTGGTTCGTCCTGGGCGCGGCCGTGGCGGCTGCGTTCACCGTCCCGGACCTGCTCTGGCAAGCGGGTCACGGGTGGGCCACCATCTCGATGACACGCGCCCTCAACCACGAAAACGGCGGCCTCGGCAACGTCGGCAGCTGGATCGCCGGGCAGTTCCTGATGTCCGCCGTAGCGATGATCGGTGTGTGGATCGCAGGGCTCCGGTTCCTGTGGCGCTCGGGCCGCAGCACCTGGCGGTCGCTCGTGATCGCCTACACGTTGCTGTTCGCGCTGTTCATGTTCACGACCGGGGCGCAGATCTACTACCTCGCCGGCGCCTACGTGTACCTGCTCGCAGCGGGCGCCGTCGCAATCGACGCGACGATCACCCGCACCGGGCTGCGCCGGCTCAGCGGCGCCACGGCCGTCTGCCTCGCGGGAGCGCTCGTAATCGTGTTGCCGGTGCTGCCCGCCGCCGACATCGGCTGGACGTACGGGATCAACCAGGTGCCCGGCGAGTCGCTGGGCTGGCCGCAACTGGTGGCGACCGTCGATCAGGCCTGGGAGGCCCTCCCGCCGGCTCGACGCGCCTCTGCGGTGATCTTCACTGCCGACTATGGCGAAGCCGGCGCGCTCAACGAACTCGGACGCGATCGCGGGTTGCCCACCGCCGTCAGCGCGCACAACAGCGAGTGGTGGTGGGGGCCCGGCGACCCGGACGCCACCACGGTCCTGGCCGTCGCCCCGGGCCCGCGCGACGTCGTCGGCTACGGCAGCTACCTGCGGCGCTTCTTCGGCTCGGTACGCGCGGTCGCGACACTGCGTAACCCCTACCGGATCCACAACGAGGAGTGGGACGGACACGTGTACGTGTGCACGCACCCACGTCAGGCGTGGCGCCGGATCTGGCCGCAGCTACGTCACTACGACTGAACCCCGGACGGGGCAGCACGGGGTCTTCCCGGGACAAATGTCAGGGCTGATCCGGGGGAAAACCCGGTGCCGCTCGTCGTACCCGTCCGGAACAATTCAACGCGCACTCGCCGCCGAACGTCGCATCACGACCGGGAACTGCCTGTGCTGCACCACCGTTGTGCAGTGCGGGCGCGACGAGCCCGCACTGCTCACGACAGACGAAACCATCGACAGCACGGAGAGTAGATCTGATGAGGACGATCGCCCGCTTCGCCATCGAGAAGCGCTGGTTGGTCATCGTCGGCTGGATCGCGTTCATCGCCCTGGTGCAGGGCCTGAGCAGCGGTCTCGGCGGCGCGGATTACAAGGACACGTTCAGCCTTCCCCACACCGAGACCGACAAGGTCATGCACCTGCTCGACAACTCCGGGCAGTCCAACCAGAACGGCGTGTCCGGCCAGGTCGTGCTGCACGCCAAGACGGGCACGCTCGACTCCGCGCCGGCCGACGCTGCGCAGGCGTTCGCCGGGTTGTGCGCCGACAAGCTCGACGTCGTCAACGTGACCTCCCCGTGGGCGAGCATCAACTGCGTCAACGGCACCGCCAAGCCGGACGCCGGCCAGCCCAGCCTGCTGTCGAAGGACAAGACGATCGCGATCGTCAACGTCACCTGGCAGTCCAAGCAGTACGACCAATCGCTGTTCGACGGCGTGTACGACCACCTGAAGCCGCTGAACAGCTCGCAGCTGCAGGTCGAGTTCACCGGTGACGCCTTCCAGGGCGAGGGGCAGTCGCAGGGCGGTATCCCACCGTTCCTGATCGGATTCATCGCGGCACTCGTCGTGCTGGGCGTCGTGTTCCGGACGGTGGGCGCGACGGCGCTCCCGCTGGCCAGCGCCGTCGCGGCGCTGACGAGTGGCCTCGGCCTGATCGGCATGCTCACCCACGCGATGAGCGTCTCCAACGTGACCCCGCAGCTGACCGAGCTGATGGTGATCGGCGTCGGTGTCGACTACGCGCTGTTCATCGTGACGCGGCACCGCCGCAACCTGCGGCGCGGCATGAGCGTCGAGGATTCGATCCTCTCGGCGATCGACACGTCCGGACGCGCCGTCGTGTTCGCCGGCACCACCGTCTGCATCGCGATGCTCGGCCTGATCGCGCTCGGCGTGAGCTTCTTCTACGGCATGGCGATCGGCGTCGCCGTGGCGGTGCTCATGACGATGGCGGCATCACTCACGCTGCTGCCTGCGCTGCTGCGCTTCCTCGGCCTGAAGGTGCTGACCCGCAAGCAGCGCCGCGAGGTCCGCGCCGGCATCTACCACGACCCGCACGACGTCGGATTCTGGGCGCGTTGGTCCAGGCTGATCAGCCGGCGCAACGTGGCCTTCGGCGCGCTCGGCGCGATCGTGATGGTCGTGCTGGCGATCCCGTTCCTGTCGATGCGACTGGGTCACGCCGACCAGGGCAACGACCCGGCGAACACGACCACGCGCAAGGGTTACGACCTGATCGCGCAGGGCTTCGGCAAGGGGTACAACTCGACGCTCACCCTGGTCGTCGACGGCAAGAACGCGCATGCCGTGGCCGAACAGGCTGGTACCGCTCTGGGCAACGTGAACAACGTCGACCCGGCCAGCGTGTTCGTTCCGGCCAAGGGATTGACGCCGGACCTGAGCCTGGTCTCGTTCAAGTCGCTGACCACGCCCCAGGACGCGAAGACGACGGACCTGGTGCACCACCTGCGGGACGACGTGCTGCCGAAGATCTACGACGGCACCGGTGATCACATCTACGTGTACGGGCAGACCGCGATCCAGGTCGACTTCGCGCACGTGCTCTCGGCGAAGATGCCGTTGTTCATCGGCTCCGTGGTGCTGCTCTCCTTCATCCTGCTGCTGATCGCCTTCCGCAGCGTGGTCATTCCGCTCACCGCCGCGGTCATGAACCTGCTCGCCGCGGGTGCCTCGTTCGGTGTGGTGGTGGCGATCTTCCAGTGGGGATGGCTGTCCGACGCGCTGGGCATCGGCAAGGGCGGGCCGATCGAGGCCTGGGCGCCGGTCCTCTTCTTCGCGATCATCTTCGGCCTGTCGATGGACTACCAGGTGTTCCTGGTCAGCCGCATGCACGAGGAGTGGGTGCACACCCGCGACAACCGGCGAGCCATCCGGGTGGGACAGGCCGAGACGGGCGGCATCATCACCGCCGCCGCGCTCATCATGATCATGGTGTTCATGGGCTTCGTGCTCGACCCCAACCGGGTCGTGAAGCTGCTGGGCATCGGGCTGGCCAGCGCCGTCTTCCTCGACGCGTTCATCCTGCGGACGATTCTCGTTCCCGCGTTGATGCACACGATCGGCAAGGCGAACTGGTTCTTCCCCAAGTGGCTGGAGCGGATCACCCCGCGGGTCTCCGTCGAACCGGCCGACGACGGCTGGTCGCCCGAACCCGGTGACGAGCCGGAGCGCGAACTCAGCCCGGTGTAACAGACCGCCGGTCTGATCGTCCCGGGGCGACCCGCGACGAAGAGGGCACGGCGTGTGCGGCAGGGTTAAGCCGTACGTGCCGTGCCCTCACCTTTGCCCGGAGCCAGCATGAAGACCGTCGCCCGCTTCGCCACGAAGCACCGGTGGTGGGTCGTGGCTGTCTGGCTGGCCTGCATTCTCGGATCCCAGGCGCTGGCGTCGGCGGCCGGTGGCTCCAGTTACAAGGACGTCTTCACGCTCCCGGGCACCGAGACGCAACAGGTGCTCGATCTGTTGCGCAGCAACGGCGAGGCCGGCCAGACCGGTCAGGTGGGCACAGTCGTCGTCCATCCACGCACGGGGAGGCTCGATCCGCACCAGCCGCCGGCTGGTCTGCTGCCGACACTCCAGAAGCTGTGTAGCGCACACCTGCACGTCGCGCTGGTGACCTCGCCTTGGGCGGCGTACCGGTGCGGACCGAACGGCGCGGTCACGGCACCGGTGCCGCGGCACGCGGCCGCGCAGCACAACCCGCTGCTCAGTACGGACAACACGGTCGGGCTGATCACGATCGGCTGGCAGGGCGATCAGAACGCGATCGGCAACTTCAGCGGCGTTCACGACGCGCTCGCACCGCTCGGGACGAAGAACCTGGAACTGGAGTTCACCGGCGGCGCGTTCGCAAACCTGGCCGCACAGCAACAGGGCATCCCGCCCGAGGTGTTCGGCTTCGCTGCGGCGCTGCTGATCCTGGCGATCGTGTTCCGCTCGCTCGGCGCGACCGTGTTACCGCTGCTCAGCGCGGCGGGCGCGCTGGGCGTCGGGCTCGGGCTGGTCTCGCTGCTCAGTCACGTCATGAACGTCGCGACATTCGCAACGCAGCTGGCGTCGCTGATGGTTATCGGCGTCGGCATCGACTACGCGCTGTTCATCGTCACGCGACATCGCCGCAACCTGCTGCGCGGAATGGCCATGGACGAGTCGATCGCGGTGGCGATCAACACGTCCGGTCGCGCCGTCCTGTTCGCCGGCGCGACAGTCTGTGTCGCGATCCTGGGCCTGTGCGCCCTCGGCGTCAGCTTCCTGTACGGCGTGGCCATCGGCACGTTCATCGCGGTCGGGCTCACCATGATCGCCTCGCTCACGCTGTTGCCGTCGGTGCTGTCCCTGCTGGGCTACCGGGTACTGCCACGTCGGCTGCGCAGGGCGGTCCGGGACGGCTCGTACGTCCACGACGACCACCGCACCCGGTGGGCGTGGTGGTCCGACCTGGTGGCGCGACGCAAGACGGTGCTCGCGGCGGTCGCGGCCGGCGTGATCGTGGTACTCGCCATCCCGTTCTTCTCCATGCGGCTGGGACAGGCCGATCAGGGCAGCGACCCGAAGGGCACGACCACCCGCGCCGGCTTCGACCTGATCGCCGACGCACCCGGCTTCGGCAAGGGCTACACGTCCGTGCTGGAACTGGTGCTGGACGGCCCGACCGCCACGGACGCCGGGTACCTGAAGTCGGTCGCGGAGGCGCTCGCGCAAACGCCTGACGTGGATCCCGCGACGATCGGCGCCGAGCCGCTGTCGAAGAATCTCGCGCTGATGACGTTCAAATCGAGGTCCGCGCCGCAGGACGAGCAGACCAACGCGCTGGTCAAGCGGCTGCGCAGCGACTTCGCGCCAAGCCTGGAACGCGGCACGGCGAACCAGATCTACGTGTTCGGCCAGACGGCGGTGTTGGTCGACTTCGCGCACGTGCTCTCCGAAAAGATGCCGCTGTTCTTCGCCGCCGTGATCGGCCTGTCGTTCCTGCTGTTGCTGCTCGCGTTCCGCAGCCTGGTCGTTCCGCTGACGGCCGCGGTGATGAATCTGTTCGCCGCGGGCGCGTCGTTCGGCATCCTGGTCGCGGTGTTCCAGTGGGGGTGGTTCAGCGAGGCACTCGGAATCGGAGCGGGCGGCCCGATCGACGCGTTCCTGCCGGTGATGTTCTTCGCGATCCTGTTCGGGCTGTCCATGGACTACCAGGTGTTCCTGGTGAGCCGGATGCACGAGGAGTGGGTGCACACACACGACAACCGGCACTCGATCAGCGTCGGCCAGGCCGAGACGGGCGGGATCATCACCGCGGCGGCGATCATCATGATCGCGGTCTTCGGTGGCTTCCTGCTGGGCAACGCCCGTGTGATCAAGATGATCGGACTCGGGCTCGGCGCGGCGATCTTCATCGACGCGTTCGTGTTGCGCACCGTCCTCGTCCCGGCGCTGATGCACGCGCTCGGACGCTCCAACTGGTGGTTCCCGCGCTGGCTGGACCGGATCACCCCGCGGGTCAGCGTGGAGCCGCCGGAGGTCCTCGCCGACGAACCCGCACCGGAGGACGAGCCGATCGTCTGACCGCGCGCCCGTCAGGAGTCGATTGCGACGGCCGAACCGGCGACGGTCAGTGCGGCGTCGTCCGGCAGCGAGCGCTTGATCACGGCCAGCGCGATCGGTCCGAGTTCGTAGTGGTGCAGTGCCGTGCCGAGGAAGCCGACCTGCCGCTCACCGAGCAGGATCGGCGTGCCCGGATCCGGCAGCTGCTCGCTGTCCCCGGACAGGTGCAGCAGCACAAGGCGCCGCGGCGGCTTGCCGAGGTTGTGTACACGCGCGACGGTCTCCTGGCCGCGATAGCAGCCCTTGTTCAGGTGCACGGCGGGACCGATCCAACCGACCTCGTGCGGGATCGTCCGGTGATCGGTCTCGAAGCCCAGCCGCGGCCGCCGGGCGGCCACCCGCAGTGCTTCGAACGCCCAGAGCCCGGCCGGTTCGGCGCCCGCGTCGAGCAACTGCTGGCGGACGCGGTCGAGAGCCGTCCGCGGGACGATCAGGTCGGCCGCGAACGTGCCCGGCCAGGACATCCCACGGACGAAGCCTGCCCCGTCCAACCGCTCCGCGCGGACGGGAACTGGCGCCGGCAGCCCCGCGGCGGTCAGGACCTGCTCGCCGTGCGGGCCGACGAGCGACAGCACGGCCCATTCGCCCGTGACGTCGGCGGGTTCGACCCGCTTGAGGAAGCGCATCTTCTGCAGGTAGTCCAGCGACGGCGCGCCACCACCGGGCTCGGTGTCGAGCCAGACCTGCCCGTCCAGCTCGGTGACCTGCCAGTGCTGCTCGACGTGACCGTGCGGGGACAGCACCAGCGCCTCGGTGGATTCCCCGTCGGCCAGATCGGCCACGTGCTGCGAACAGATCGAGTGCAGCCAGGGCAGCCGGTCCTCGCCGGGCACCACGAGTACGTCCCGGTTGCTGCGATCGACCAGGCCGGCACGGGTTGCGAGCACACGCTGCTCGCGCAACGGGTCGCCGTGGTGCCAGGCCACGGCAGCGTCGACACCGCGGTCCGGGACAGCCTGGATCGTCTCGCTCACATCAGTGTTCATCGCTGGACGCTCCCGGATTGTTCCCCGCACGGCGCGCAGCGGCCGAACACGGTGAAGTGCGCCCGGTCCAGGACGAACCCGCGCTCTTCGCGCAGCCGTGCGTCCAGCAGGTCCACGACGGCCGGGTCGACGTCCGACACCGCGCCGCACAGGTGGCAGACCAGGTGGATGTGGTCGTCCTCGGCGGGGCGATAGGACGGCGCGCCGTGACCGAGGTGGGTGTGCTTGACCAGGCCGAGCTCCTCGAGCAGCTCCAGGGTGCGGTAGACGGTCGCGACATCGACCCCGTCGACCGACTCGCTGACCTGCTCAGGCGTCGCGTGGCGCAGTGCGCGCACCGCGCCCAGCACCTTCTCGCGCTGCGCCGTCACCCGCAGGCCGCGCGCGCGTAGCTCCGCGGCCAGGTCCGGACCGTCGCCGCCAGCCGTGTCCAAGGCGGGCACGGTGTCGTGGTGATCGGTGGGCTGCATCGACTCCATCGTAGGTAGCCTGGCGCGGTGCCGGTCAGCCTGCTTGCGATTCTCGGTGTCGGTGTCGTCGATCCGGCGAGCCCGGTCGTCACCGCGGACGACTCCGGCCTGACCCGTGGGGACGGCTGCTTCGAGGGCTGCCGGGTGCGGACCTCCGCCGACGGGCACAGTGCCGTCGACAAGCTGGACGCACACCTCGCCCGGATGGGCAGGTCGGCGGCCGCACTGGAGATCGCATTCGATGTTGCGGCCTGGCAGACGTTCGTCCTGGAGACGGTCGGCGCGTGGACGGTGCCCGGCGAGTGGGCGATGAAGCTGTTGCTGACCCGTGGCGCGCCAGGCGGTTCCCCGGCCGGCCTGCTCACGATCTCGCCGCTGCCCGAGGGCTACCCCGCGCAGCGCCGGGACGGCATCGCCGTGATCACGCTGCAGCGCGGCTATCCGGTCGACGCCTTCGCGGACGCGCCCTGGCTGCTGGGCGGCGTCAAGACGCTGTCCTATGCGGTGAACATGGCCGCGCAGCGCGAGGCAACCCGTCGTGGCGCCGACGACGTGATCTTCGTGAGCAGCGAGGGCCTGGTGCTCGAGGCGCCCACCAGCTCGGTCCTCTGGTTTGCCGGCGGGACCCTGCACACGACACCGCAAGGGCCGTCCGGAATTCTCGGCGGCACCACGCAGGCCCTGCTGTTCGAGCGCGCCGCCGCCGCTGGCTGGCCGACCGCCACGGTGCCCGCCCACGCAGCGGACCTACACGCGGCCGACTCGTTGTGGCTGATCGGCAGCGTCCGCGGGCCGGTCGACGTGGTCAGGCTGGACGGAACGCCGCGCGGGCGCGATGAGGTTCGCACCGCCGCACTGCGCGAACTCTGCGGCTTCTGAACTGCAGATCAACAGTCCGTCGTGGCCGTCGCGCCGTCCACTCGGCGCTGTTGATCATGCGGGAAAAAGTCGTTGCTCCGGCCCCGGGACGGACGTACCTTGGCTGTACACGAGAGAGGAGGTGGTCCGCAGTTGAATACCTACCGGACACGTGAGGTGGCTGCCCGCTAGCCGCTGTATGCAACGGACCCGCGTGGCAATGCCCGCGCCGTGCATGACGACGGCGGCGAGCACTACCAGGCAGCTACCCGGCCCCCGGACCGTCGGCCCGTCCAGCCGACCCGCTTGCGGCGCGCATGACGCGCCGCGCGGAACAGGTCCGGGGGCTGTTTTACCCCACGAAGTTCTCTCGCAGAGAACGCTCGACAACTTCGCGGGGACCCCGAAAAGCAGCCGGGATCGCCTTCAGATCAGGTGAGCCAGCTTGTAGATCGGCTTGGCGTTCCAGGTGACCATCCCCTGTTCGGCCAGAAACCCCATGATCTTCTCGCCCATCCAGCGCCGGGTGGCGTGGTTGTTCGGGTTGTTCCGCGCCTCGCGAACGGCCCGTTTGCGATCCAGCCCGACCGCCTCGTAGACGTCCGGATTGATCAGGACGCCCACCACGAACGCCGACACCAGCGCGGACACCGTGGTCGCGATCAGCTTCTCGACGGGGTTCAACTGCGGGAACTTGCGAGCCACCTCCTCGCGCGCGAAGCGGACGTGCCGCGCCTCCTCGACGACGTGGATCCGGTTCACCATGCGGATCAGCGGATTGATCGTCTCGTCGTTCATCGTCGCGCGCTGCAGCCGGTCGGTGACCTCCTCGGCCACCAACACCGGCGCGAACACGGCCGGTCCGCGCGCGGTCGCCTTGTACAGCCGGGCCAGGTGGTGCACGAACTTGGGCGGACGGTAGGTGGGCACGCCCATGCGGTTGATCGCCTTCGCGAACATGATCACGTGCCGGGTCTCGTCCCCGATCTCGGTGAGCGCGTACTGGGTGTGCGCGGCTTGCGGGTCCTGGTGGTAGGCGTACCGCGCGAGCAGTTGGATCAGGACGATCTCGAACCAGAGCCCGGTGCCCGCGATGCTGGCCAGTTCGTGCTTGGACAGTTCGACGCGCTGCTCGTCGCTCATCTCGTCCCACAGCTTGGTGCCGTACAGCGACACGCGCTCGAGTGGCATGTAGGCCATGCCTTCGGTGACCTCGGCCGCCCAGTCGATGTCCAGCAACGGGTCGTACGAGTTGCGGGCCGAGGAGTTGAGCAGCCGGGTGGCTGTCTTCTCGCGCTGAATTGCCGGATCGACTGCGGTCATGCCGTCCACCTCCGTAGCTACCTATTACAAGCTGTACCGGTTACTTTTGAGTAGGACAAGCAGTGACACCAACTTCGTCGGCGCCGAATCGACCAGGATCGGCGGCCGTAAACGGTGAACCACGCACCGCGGGCAATAGGCTGCTCCCCATGACCGCAGAGGTGCGCGACGGGCGCTCGACGCGGTGGGATCCGCATCGGCGTGAGCGGCGCATCGCGATCATCACCGCGGCGATCAGCGCGATCGAGCAGTACGGCCCGGACGCCCTCACGGCGCAGATCGCGCAGGTGGCCGGCGTGCCGCGCACCCACGTCTACCGGCACTTCGACGGCAAGCAGGCACTGGACCTTGCGGTGTCGCGCCACGTGGCGGGCGAGCTCGGTGACCGGATCCGTACGGGGCTGACCGGGCCGGGTTCGCCGCGGCAGATCATCGCCGGCTCCATCGAGGCACACCTGTCCTGGATCGAGCAGCACCCGAACCTGTACCGGTTCCTCGCGCAACACTCGTATGCGGTCGCGGCGACCGGCACCCCAGCGGTCGACGACGCGAAGGCCGTCTTCGCCGCGGAGCTGACCGCGTTGTTGCAGAGCTACATGCGAGTGTTCGGCCTGGATCCGAGCCCGGCCGAGCGGGTGGTGGTCGGCGTCGTCGGGATGGTCGACGCGACCGCCGCGTGGTGGTTGGAGCACCGCGACGCCGGTTCGCGCGACGAACTGACCGCCGCGTTGACGGACGAGGTCTGGGTGGTCATCGAGGCGACCGCGCGCTCGCTGGGACTCACCCTCGATCCGGACGCGAAGCTGCCGACGGCGTCCGGCGCAACCGCGCGTTCAGGTGCGGCGCGTACGGCTGACCGGCCGGCGCCAGCTCGCTGACGTAGACCAGTTCCTCGCCGACGATCGCGTACAGCCGGCGCTCGCCGTCCACCTCGCGCGCGGACGGCGACGGCACAGCGGAGATGGAGTGGACGTCCCACCGCTGGTCACCGGCCACGCCGACGAACTGGATCGCCTGCCCGGTGTTGGATGCGAGCACGACCTCGACGTCGTCCTGACCGGGTCCAGGTCGCCAGAATCCGCTTTCGCGCCAGGCCTGTCGCAGCACCGCGCCGCCGGCGTCGGTCAGCCAGGACCGCGCGTCATAGGCGAGGAACGGACGGCCGTCGTGGACGAAGCTGACCTGCTGCCCGTAGCTGAACTGCGCGCCTGTCGAGGCGACGACTCCCGTCCCCGTGCCGCGCCACACCCCGACCAGCGGCAACAACGCCAAAAGCGAGTCATGCACCGGGACCCCACTACGCAGGTCCGCGGTGTCAGGCGTCGGCTGACTGTCAGTCATGACTCAACAGCCCAACTATTGGCGGCAGCAAGCAACCCACCACGCGATGAGCTCCCCCGCAAGCGGGGGGACCCCCAGCGCGAAGAGCCCGCGCGCCGCGCGACGAAGGAGCTTGCGGCTGGCGTTTGTCGACCCACCCCGCTTTTTGGGGTGGTCGGCAAATGCCACTCGCGCGGATTAAGACTGTCCGGCATAGAGCTTGAAGAGGATGTACAGCGACATGAGGCCGATCCCGATGAACGTCACGATCAGGATGACGAGGTAGGCCGCTTCCATACAGGAGAGGATATCGTTATGACCGCGCCGTCCGTACGCCCACTCGTCGTGAAGTGCACCGCAGGGGCGGACGATCCGGAGCGTTGTTCACAGGCGTTCACGACAGCGGCGACGGCGCTGGCCGCCGGCGCGCGGGTGTCGCTGTGGCTGACGGGCGAGGCGGCGTGGCTGGCGGTGCCGGGCCGGGCCGAGCAGTTCGAGCTTCCGCACTCGGCCGCGCTGGCGGACCTGCGCGATGCGGTGCTGGCCGGCGGTTCGCTGACGGTGTGCACGCAATGCGCGGCGCGGCGCGGGATCGCCGAGACGGACCTGGTGGCCGGCGCACGCATCGCCGGGAGCGCGTCGTTCGTGGCCGAGGTCCTGGCCCCAGACGCCCAGGCGCTGGTCTATTGACTGTTGGCCCCGTAGCAGGGTCCTACGCGGCGTGTTTGCCTGCGACGGGGCCAACTGTCAGCCGAGCTGGAGCGGGACCTCGATCAGGCCGGGCTCCAGCGCGTGGACCTGCTTGCGCACCGAGCCGTCCCGGTGCAGGACGGACAGCGTCCAGGCACCGGGCGCCGCGAAGAACCGGAAGTCGCCGGTCGCGGACGTGACGACCTCGGCGACGAACTCCTCCGACGCGTCGAGCAGCCGCACGTAGGCGCCCGGCACCGGAGCGTCACCGGCGGAGACGACGCCGTAGATCACCGTCTCCTTGGTCAGGTCCACGCTGGCCAGCAACGTCGGCGTCTGGGCGGGCGCACCACACATCAGTCAGTCACTCCTGCTTCTTCGGTATCGCGGGTTTCGGGGCCCCCGACGAGTTTCTGGGCGTTCTTTGCGAAGAAACTCGGTGGGGATGATCAGACGTCACGCTCGACGGGCACGCCGACCAGCGAGCCGTACTCGGTCCAGGAGCCGTCGTAGTTCTTGACGTTCTTCAGGCCGAGCAGTTCGCGCAGCGCGAACCAGGTGTGGCTGGAGCGCTCGCCGATGCGGCAGTACGCGATGGTGTCCTTGGAGTCGTCGATGCCCGCGTACAGCTCGCGCAGCTCCTCGTCCGACTTGAAGGTGCCGTCCTCGTTGGCAGCCTTGCTCCACGGGACGTTCAGCGCACCGGGCACGTGCCCCGCCACGTACGGCTGCTCCTGCGGCAGGTGCGCGGGCGCGAACAGCTTGCCGCTGAACTCGTCGGGCGAGCGCACGTCGACCAGGTTCTGGTTGCCGATCGCGGCCACGACCTCGTCGCGGAACGCGCGGATCGAGGTGTCCGGCTCCTTGGCGGTGTACTGCGTGGCCGGGCGCGAGACCGTGTCCTTCGACAGCTCGCGTCCGTCCAGCTCCCACTTCTTGCGGCCGCCGTCGATCAGCTTGACGTCCTGGTGGCCGTACAGCTTGAAGTACCAGTACGCGTACGCCGCGAACCAGTTGTTGTTGCCGCCGTAGAGGACGACGGTGTCGTCGTTGCTGATGCCCTTTTCAGACAGCAGCTTCTCGAACTGTTCCTTGTTCACGAAGTCGCGGCGGACCGGGTCCTGCAGGTCGGTCTTCCAGTCGAGCTTGACGGCGCCGGCGAGGTGGCCGCCGTCGTAGGCGGCGGTGTCCTCGTCGACCTCGACGAAGACGACACCGGGGGTATTCAGGTTCTGCTCGGCCCAATCGGCCGAGACCAGCACATCAGCGCGAGCCATGGTTTCTCCTTGCGAAGTAGGTAGATGCCTGTCGGAAAGCGGCGCGAAACGCGCCGGGGCGCGGACTCAGCGCATGGGACAGAGGCAGCTGCCCACGCGGCACAGGTCGACCGCGCGGCGGGACGTGAGCCGGGCGCTCACGGCAAAGAGCGGGATGCCCATGACCAGCAGCCTAGTCCGCGCTCGAGCGTGCCCGCCATCGAGATCGGCCGTCAGTAGGCGGGATCACTGTCCCGGTATTCGGGACGACGCCCGGCACCGTCGATCGCGCGGAACACGACCGCGGCGGCGGACACATGCACGAACAGCCCGGCCTCACTCGGCTCCAGGTGGTCGATGTGCAGGCCCCACGGCAGGTTCGGCAGCGCGATCGCGACATTCAGGCGCGGCATCAACTGGCGCAGCAGCAGCGTCGTGACGCTCAGGCCCGCGACCGACAGCTCGCTGACGCGCAGCCACACCGTGTTGCCGTCGACCAGCAGCCCGGCCTGGCCGCGTACGGACGCCAGCTGGCTGATGCCCGGGACGGGCAGCGCCGCACCCGCGAACAACCGTCCGCGCTCGAAGGACAGCGTCAACCCCGGCACCCGACTCACCCGAGCCAGCTCGCCGTACGGCAGCAGCAGCCGCCCGGCGACGTGCTCGCACGCGACCTCCTGCGTCCGCCGGCCGAGGAGTTCGCGCGGCGGCAGATGCACGTTCGACAGCCGGGCGTTGAGCGTCGCGCCGGACATCTCGCCGACCCGTAAGCCCCCGCCGGCCACCTCCACGTCGCGGTAACGGCCGCGCAGCGCCTGCGTCAGGAACGGCGTCGCATGGACGCGGACCGTCGGCGGCCCACCGAACGGCTCGGCCAGGTAGGCGGACGCGGCCCGCTCGGCCAGCGTCGCGATGCTGCGGTCGGCGAGCCCGACACCGACGGCCACGGCGGCGAGGACGGCGAAGACGACCAGCGCGATCAGCATTGCGGGGATCGGGCAGCGCGGCCGACTGGCTCAGCCACGGATCGCCAGACACAGCAGGAACGCGATCGGGGACAGCACGGCGAGCGGAACGAGCGCGCCGAGGACCGGGCGCATCCGCTGCCCGAACCGCGAACCGGGAACCGGCGTGCTGTGTTCGATGAAGCCGGTCCCGACCGCGAACAGCCCGATGAGAACGCCGAGCGCGGCACCGAGGAACGCGCCGCGTCCCCCGTGCAACTCGACGAGCCGGTCGGACTGCAGCATCAGGTAACCGATGGAGCCCCCGAGGCCGGCCGACGCAGCGACGGCGAGCAGCCCCCGCGGCACGTCCGGATCGAAGCGCGGCGCGGAGTAGACGAGGTCGACCAGGCACCCGATCACGAGCGCGCCCGCCGCGGCGACCACGACCCCGGACACGACCTGCCCGCCGAGATCGCGTCCGAACTCGTGGCGCAATTGCAGCAGTGCTGGCAAGGCGGTCTCGACGAGCACCAGCACGGCGATCGCCCCGAGGGATTCGACGATGCGGGTGCGCGCCGCCCCGCGCGTCAGCTGATGGACGAACATCACGGGCCCGGCGAGGGCGAACACGATCAGCTCGGTACCCAACCGGCTCCCCGGCCACACCGATACGCAGACGTCACTGCCCGCAGCGGCGAGCGTCCCGATGAGCAGCGCGCCGCGGCGGCCCGGCAGCCGCGTGCCGTAGATCCAGGCGAACCCGAGCAGGGCCTGCACCGCGGCAATCGCGACGAGCAGCGCGGTCGCGCCGACGCGCGCGGTGACTGCAAGCGCAGCCCCGGCGAGGACGGCCACGGCGAGCGAACCGGTCAGGTCCAGCTCGCGCGGTTCCGCGTCCAGCCCGGCGTCCCCGTCCGCGACGTCACTCACGCGAGCCATCGTCGCAGACGCCCGACGGTCCGGTGCGCACCGCGGCCGCCAGCCAGTCCGCTATCCGGGCGAGCAGCTCCGACGTGGTGGCCGTTTCCGCGTGGCCCATTCCCGGCTCGAGCCAGTGGTCGGCCTCCGGCGCGGCCTCCGCAAGCGCCTCGAAGTGCCCGACCGGGAAGTAGTGGTCGGCGTCGCCGTGCACGATCAGCAGCGGCGTGGGCGGGATCAAGCCGGCGACCTCGGCCGGCGCCTCGGGCAGCCTGGCGTCCCACGCGGCGCCGGCGATCCGGGTGCGCCGAACCAACCGCGTCGCCACCCGTCCGGTGCCCGTCTCACACATCCAGTGCACGATCCGCATGGGACGCGTCCCGCGCTCGAACCAGCGTCCCGGCGAGCTGACCGAGACCACCGCGTCCGCGGCCCCGCCGAGGCCGGCGTAGCGCAGCACCGCAGAGCCGCCCATCGACCAGCCGAGCACGGCGACGCGCTGATAGCCCCGCGCGCGCAACCAGTCCACGGCCGCGGCGACGTCCAGCCGCTCGTCTGCTCCTGCGGTGCACAGCCCGCCGCTGCGTCCGTGCCCGCGCATGTCCGGCGCGAGCACACCGAAACCGCGCTCGCGCAGCGCGACGCAGACGGCGCGCACGTGCGGCTTGCTCGCCGAGCCGGTGAAGCCGTGCGCGACGACGCAGCCGAGATCGCGGATGCCGGAGTCCCAGTGCAGCGCGGAGAGGACTACGCCGTCGGAGGTCGTCAGCTCGACGCGAGTGGAAGCGGGCACGACCGGTATTCTCTCGGGTAGCACTGTTCCACGGGCAACGCGGCCTCTGGCATTTTCCGCATGTTCGCAGGAGGCACGCGTGGACCTGATCCTTCTCACCACGGCCAGTCAGCCGACCACCGAGGTGCTGCCCGCGCTCGGACTGCTCGCGCATCGCGTGACCGTGCTGCCGCTGGACGTCGGCGCGCTCATCGATCGCAGCACCGGTGACGTCCTGCTGGTCGACGCCCGACGCGACCTCGCCGCCGCGCGGACGTTCACGCGCATCCTCGCCGCGAGCGACCTGGGCGTGCCGGTCGTCGCGGTGCTCACCGAGGGCGGGCTGATCGCGGTGTCCGCCGAGTGGACGGTCGACGACTTCGTCCTCGACACCGCCGGCCCGGCCGAACTCGACGCGCGCCTGCGGCTGGTCCTCGAAAGGCATGCGATCGGCACCGCGGCCGAGGCCGAACAGCTGATCGTCGGCGACCTCACCATCGAGGAGGGGACGTACACGGCGCGGCTGTCCGGGACGGCCCTGGACCTGACCTACAAGGAGTTCGAGCTGCTGAAGTTCCTTGCGCAGCATCCGGGTCGCGTGTTCAGCCGCGCGCACCTCGTCCAGGAGGTCTGGGGCTACGACTACTTCGGCGGAACCCGCACCGTCGACGTCCACGTGCGGCGGTTGCGCGCGAAGCTCGGGCCCGAGCACGAGGCGATGATCGGGACGGTGCGCAACGTGGGCTACAAGTTCGTCCGCCCCGCTGACGGCGCACGACGCGACCACGACGCGGCCGATCGGGGCGCTACGGTCGGGGAATGATCCTCGAGCGGGCTGACGAGCTCTCTGCAGATCAACAGGACGAGGTCCGCACCCTGGCCGCGACCATCGCGGCCAAGACCGGTGCGCCGCCGCTGAACGATGAGAGCCTGCTGCGGCTCGGTGAGCGCGCCGAGGGGCTGGTGCACCTGTCGCTGCGCGCGGACGGTGAGCTCGTCGGCTACGCGCAGGTGGACAACGGCGTGGCCGAGCTCGCGGTGCGGCGCGAGGACGGCCCTCAGCTGCTGGAGGCTGTCGAGGCGGCCGCCGGTGGTCAGCCGACGGTGTGGACGCATGGTGTGCGTAGCCCCGTCATGCTGTTGCTCGACTCGCGTGGTTACCGACGCACCCGGCTGTTGCATCAACTGCGCCGGCCGCTGACGGATCTGCCCGCCGACGTGCCGCTGCCCGAGGGAGTCGCCGTCCGGCCGTTCCGGGTAGGGACGGACGAGGACGCGTGGCTGCGCACGAACGCGGCCGCGTTCGCAGACCACCCCGAGCAGGGCGGCTGGACACGGACCGATCTCGCGGCACGCGAGGCCGAACCGTGGTTCGATCCGGCCGGGTTTTTCCTTGCTTGGCAAGGGGAAACGTTGCTGGGCTTCCACTGGACGAAGACCCACCCGGACGGCGCCGGCGAGGTTTACGTGCTCGGCGTGGATCCGTCCGCGCAAGGCATGCACCTCGGCGGGGCGCTGCTCGGCATCGGGTTGCGGCACCTCGCAGACCGCGGCTGCCCGAACGTTCTGCTCTATGTGGACGACTCGAACACCGGCGCAGTTCGGTTGTACGAGCGGGCCGGGTTCACCCGGCACGACCTGGACGCCCAATGGATGAAACGGTCCTCCGCCCCGTCGCAATGAACACGGTGCGGCGGGCTACCGAGACGGCGTGGTCGGCGTACCGCTCGTAGTTGCGCCCGAGCAGGGTCACATCGATCGCCGCCTCGCGCCCACGCGTCCAGGTCGGTGACAGCACGAGCGTGAACAGCTTGCGCAGCAAGGCATCCATCGCGTCGTCCTCCTCTTCGATCGCCTGCGCGAGAGCGACATCCCGGCCCGCGACAACATCGGCAACCTTCGTCACCAGCGAGTGCGCCACGTCGGCCATCAGGCCGATAATCTGGCGCGCCTCGGACGGCACGGCGAGCTCCGGATAGCGCAGCCGCGCGGTCTTCGCGACGTGGTGCGCGAGATCGCCCATCCGCTCCAGCTCGCCGGCCAGGTGTGTCGTCGCGATCAGCACGCGCAGGTCCGTCGCGACAGGTTGCTGCTGCGCGATCAGGGTGAACGCACGGTCCTCGAGTTCGACGCGCAGCGCGTCGATCCGGTCGTCCTCGCCGATCACCTGCTCGGCGAGGGCGAGGTCGGCATCGACCAGCGCAGCGGTGGCGCGCTGCATTGCCACGGAGACCAGGTTGATCATCTCGAGAACCCGCTTGCCGATGTCGTCGAGCTCGTCGTGAAAGTTGTCGCGCACGTGTTCCGCCTTCAGCAGTGGGATCTGTGGGATCGGTCGGTCAGCCGAAGCGTCCGGAGATGTAGTCCTCGGTTCGCTTGTCGGCCGGGTTCGAGAAGATCGATTCGGTGTCGTCCATCTCGACCAGCTCGCCCGGCTGGCCCACTCCGGCCAGGTTGAAGAACGCAGTACGGTCCGAGACGCGCGCGGCTTGCTGCATGTTGTGGGTGACGATCACGATCGTGTACGTCGCCTTCAGCTGCTGGATCAGGTCCTCGATGGCCAGCGTCGAGATCGGGTCCAGCGCGGAGCACGGCTCGTCCATCAGCAGGACTTGTGGCTGTACCGCGATCGCCCGGGCTATACAGAGTCGCTGCTGTTGACCACCGGACAGGCCCGCACCCGGCTTCTTCAACCGCGAGCGCACCTCGTCCCAGAGGTTCGCCGAGACAAGCGCGCGCTCCACGGCCGCATCCAGCTCGTTCTTGCTGGTCCGCCGGCCTTGCAACTTGATCCCCGCCGCGACGTTGTCGTAGATCGACATGGTGGGAAACGGGTTGGGCCGTTGGAACACCATGCCGATCGTGCGGCGCACGTCTACCGGGTCGATGCCCGCGCCGTAGATGTCCTCGCCGTCGAGCAGGATGTCGCCGCTCACCCGTGCGCCGGCGACGACCTCGTGCATGCGGTTGAGGGTGCGCAGCATCGTCGACTTGCCGCACCCGGACGGGCCGATGAACGCCGTCACCGACCGCGGCTGGATGGTCAGGTTCACGCCCCGCACGGCGTGGAACTTCCCGTAGTAGATGTCGACGTTCTTCACGTCGATTTGCTTGGCCACGTGTCGCCCCTAGTCCGGGATCTTCTTGTAGCGCCCGATGAGCCGGGCGATCAGGTTGAGCAGCATGACGAACAGCACGAGCGTCAGGGCAGCGCCCCACACGCGGTCCACCGCGTAGTTGTGCACCGGCACCGACTTGTTGTTCACGATCGCGAACGTCTGGCTCGAGCTGTAGTAGTGGAAGTTGTCGGCGATCATGGTCGTCAGCGCGCCCTGCGGCCCGTTGAACAGGCTGTTGTTCGTGCTCGGGTTGTAGTTGACGAGCACCAGCAGCGGCGCGGTCTCACCCGCCACTCGGGCGATGCCGAGCACGATCCCGGTCAGGATGCCGTTCATGGCGGTCGGCAGCACCACCCGGACGATCGTGCGCCACTTGGGCACGCCGAGCGCGTACGCCGCCTCGCGCAACTCGTCCGGTACCAGGCGCAGCATCTCCTCGGTGGTCCGCACGATGACCGGGATCATCAGCATCACCAAGGCCATCGAGACCAGCCAGCCCGCCTTCTGCCCACCGAGCGTGACGATCAGCAGCGAGTAGACGAACACGGCGGCGACGATTGACGGCACGCCGGTGAGGATGTCGACCATGAAGGTCGTGACCCGCGCGAACGGACCGCGGCCGTACTCGACCAGGTAGATCGCGACCAGGAGCCCGACCGGGATCGAGATGACGGAGGTCAGGCCGACCTGCTCGACGGTTCCGAGGATCGCGTGATACGCGCCGCCGCCCGGGTCTGTGTAGACCAGGCTGCGCTGGTTCCTGGTCCACCAGCCGGCGTTGGCCAGCACGTGCCAGCCCTTGCCGACGACCGTCCAGAGCAGCCAGACGAGCGGGACGAGCGCCACGAGGAACGAGCCGACGGCCAGCCCGGTTGCGAGATGGTTCTTGAGCTTGCGACCGGCGCCGATGCCGTTCGCGGCGAGCGTGGGCCGTCGATCCGCGATCGCTGTCATCGGTACTCCTTCCTGCGGTTGACGACCGCTCGTGCCGCGGCGTTCACCACGAACGTCAGAACGAACAGCACCAGGCCCGCAGCGATGTACGCACCGGTCTGCCTGGCGCCCTGGGCTTCCTTCATGTTCGAGCCGATGAGTGAGGCGAACGTCTGGCCGCCGTTGAAGATCGAGAACGTGAACGGCTGGCTCTGCGGTGGCTTGGACATGATGAACAGCACCGCGAGGGTCTCACCCAATGCGCGGCCCAGCCCGAGCATCGCGCCGCTGATCACGCCCGGCCGGCCGTAGGGCAGCACGGCCATCCGGATCATTTCCCAGCGGGTCGCGCCGAGGGCAAGCGCCGCCTCGACGTTCGCCTTCGGCGTGCGGTCGAAAACGTCCCGGGAGATCGCCGTGATGATCGGCAAGATCATGATCGCCAGCACGACCGAAGCGTCGAAGATGGTCCCCGTCGGGACGTTCTCGTTCTTGAACAGCGGGATCCAGCCGAGGTGATACAGCGCCTTTTGCACCGGCACCAGCTTCGGCGCTAGGACGAAGATGCCCCACACGCCGAAGATGATCGACGGAATCGCGGCGAGCAGGTCGATGACGTAGCCAACCGGCTTGCGCATTCGGGCCGGTGCGTACTGGGTGATGAACAGCGCGATCCCGACCGCGATCGGCGTCGCCAGCAGCAGCGCGATCACCGAGCTGATCACCGTCGCCCACAGCAGGTCGAGAATGCCGAAGCTGAACACCGAGCCGACGTAGTAGCCGCGCGAGGTGAAGAAGTTGGCGTTGTCGTCGCGGATCGCGGGAATCGCCTTGCCGACGAGGAACACCGCGACCAGCGCGATCAGGATGACGATCAGGCCGCCGGATCCGGAGGTCAGCCAGTAGAAGAGCCGGTCGCCGATCCGGATCTTCCCACCGCGCAGCGCGGACGGCGCCCGCGCCTCCGCGAACGGCTCCACCTCGCGGATCGCCGGCGGCCGGCTCGAGCCGACCAACTGTGCCCCATCGGGATCCTCTGGGGTGTGCAGCTGTTGCGGTCGGACCTCGTCGGGATGCGCGGAGTGCCGATGCGTCAAAGTCTCTCGCTCAGTCATGGGTCATTCCGTCTCGCTGCACCGAGGCTGTGCACCGCCGAATCCGACGATGCGTAGAACGGCCCCACCAGTCGCCGCCCGACGACTGGCGGGGTCCTTCGTCATCTGTTCTCGACCGGCTAGCTGATCTTCTCGATCTCGGCCTGGACCTTCTGCTGCACGTCCGCGGGCAGCGCGGCGTAGCCCTGACCGTGAACCGCGTCCTGCTCGGCGGTGCTGGAGATGAAGTTCATGAACGACTTCACCATTGCGCCGACCTGCGGGTCCTTGTACTTGGTGCAGACGAGCTCGTAGGTGACCAGCACGATCGGGTACGCACCCGGCGTCTTGGTCGCGTAGTCGAGCTTCAGCGTCAGGTCGCCGGGGCCGCTCGGGTTGGGCTTGGCCGTGTCGACCGTCTTGCCCACGCTGTCCGAGCTGAGTGCCACGGCGCCACCACCGTTGTCGATCTTCGCGATCGACAGGCCGTTCTGTAGGGCGTAGGACCACTCGACGTAGCCGATGGAGTCGGACGTCGACTGGACGGCCTGGCCGAGCAGCGGGTTGCCGTCCTTGCCCTGGCCCGCACCGGCCCACTGCTTGTCCGGCGTGACGGACCAGACCGACGGCGCCGAGGCCTTCAGGTAGCTCTCGAAGTTGTAGGTGGTGCCGGAGGCGTCCGAGCGGTTGAACACGTGGATGCTCGACGACGGCAGCTTGGCGCCCGGGTTGGTCGCCACGATCGCCGGGTCGTTCCACTTCGTGATCTTGCCGGTGAAGATCTTCGCAACCTCGTCGGCCGTCAACGTCAGATCGCTGACCCCGCTCACGTGGTACGAGACCGCGATGGGGCCGGTGACCATCGGCAGGTCGATCGCCTGCGATCCACAACCCTTGGTCGCCGCGGCGACCTCACCCTTGCTCGGGTCGAGCGCCGCGTCCGAACCGGCGAAGTTCACCTGGCCGTTCGTGAAATCGGTGACACCCTGGCCGGAGCCGCCGCCACCGTAGGTGATCGTCGCGCCCGGGCACTTGGTCTGGTAGTCCTTGATCCACAGCGCCATCGCGTTCTGCTGGGCCGTCGAGCCGTCGGCCGTCAGCGTGCCGGACACGCAGTCTGCCTTGGTGACGTTTACGGGTTGGTTGCCGTCCGACGCGGCCGACTGGGTGCCGAGACCGGAGTTGCCGTTCGTCGTGCCGTTGTTGTTCGACCCGCAGGCCGACAGTGTCAGCGCGCCGGCGAGTAGCAGGGCCGCCGCGGGGACGAGCTTGCTGATGGGGCGGTATCGCATTCCAGCGTCCACCGTTCCTCTTTTCCTTCTTTCGGATGTCCTGTCGAGGCCGACGCTAAGAGCGCCGATCGACCGGGGATGGACGCTGAGGTGAACGGCAGCTGACGAGCGCATGAATCCTGCATTCACCCCCTCTGGCTGTGGTGAATGCAGGACTCATCGATTAGGGTCGCGACTATTGATTCACGCTCAATAAGTGCAGCTCGGTAGGGGTGCTCATGGATTACGACGTGCTGGTGATCGGCTCCGGCTTCGGCGGGAGCGTCAGCGCGCTGCGGCTCGCCGAGAAGGGCTACCGGGTCGGCGTGCTCGAGGCGGGCCGCCGGTTCACCCCCGAGACCTTGCCGAAGAACTCGTGGCACGTGCGCGACTTCGTCTGGGCACCGAGGCTGGGCTGCACCGGCATCCAGCGCATCCACGTCCTGAAGGATTGCGTGATCCTGGCCGGCGCCGGCGTGGGCGGCGGCTCACTCAACTACGCGAACACGCTGTATGAACCGCTGCAGCCGTTCTACGACGACCCGCAGTGGGCGCACATCACCGACTGGCGCGACGAGCTCGCCCCGCACTACGCGCAGGCGAAGAAGATGCTCGGCGTCGTCACCAACCCGACCATGACACCCAGCGACGTGGAGATGCGCCGGCTGGCCGACCAGTTCGGCAAGGGCGACACGTTCCACATGACCCCGGTCGGCGTGTTCTTCGGACGCGACGGCAAGCAGGAGCCCGGCAAGACCGTGCCCGACCCGTTCTTCGGCGGGGTCGGCCCGGAACGCACCGGCTGCATCCAGTGCGGCGAGTGCATGACCGGTTGCCGCCACGGCGCGAAGAACACGCTCAACACGAACTACCTCGCGCTGGCCGAGCGCGCGGGCGCAGAGGTCCACCCACTGACCACCGTCACCACGGTCCGTCCGGTGGAAGGGGGGTACGCGGTCGACACCGTCCGGACGGGACGCTGGCGCACCCGCACACCGGATCGGACGTTCACCGCCGAGCAGGTGGTCTTCGCCGCCGGCACCTACAACACGCAGAAGCTGCTGCACACGCTGCGCGCCAGCACGCTGCCGAACATCTCGCCGCGGCTGGGCGAACTGACCCGCACCAACTCCGAGGCGCTGCTCGGGGTGCGCATGAGCAGGCCGAAGCACGACTACACCCAAGGCGTGGCGATAACGTCGTCGTGGCACCCGGACGAGAACACCCACATCGAGCCGGTCCGGTACGGCAAGGGCAGCAACGCGATGGGGCTGCTGAACACCGTGATGACCGACGGCGGCACGCGGCGGCACCGGTGGGCGCAGTTCCTGCTGGCTCTGCTGCGCAACCCGCTGCTGATCCGCATGCTCGTACCGCGCAAATGGTCCGAACGGGTGATCATCCTGCTGGTGATGCAGTCGGTGAACAACTCGATCACGGTGTTGCGCAAGAAGTCCCGGCTCGGCTTCGCCCGGCTCACCAGCCGTCAGGGGGCCGGAGAGCCGAACCCGACCTGGATTCCGGCCGCGAACCGGGCCGCCGACCAGCTCGCCGAGAACGTCGACGGGATGGCCGGCGGGACGTGGGGCGATCTGATGAACGTGCCGATGACCGCGCACTTCATCGGCGGCTGCCCGATCGGGGATTCGCCCGCCACCGGGGTCATCGACCCGTACCACCGGCTGTACGGCTACGAGGGATTGCACGTGGTCGACGGGTCCGCGCTGACCGCGAACCTCGGCGTCAACCCGTCGCTGTCCATCACCGCGCAGGCCGAGCGCGCGATGTCGCTGTGGCCGAACCGCGGCGAGCGTGACGAACGCCCGCCGGTCGGCTCGCGTTATGTCCGCGTTAAGGCGATAACCCCAAGATCGCCTGCAGTTCCCGAATCGGCCTTTGCTGCATTAGGCTCACCGCCGTTACCGCTCGGTATGCCGGGGACGCGCGGTGCGTGACCCGGCGCAGGGACGCCAGTGATGCCGGTCCGGTGATGATCCGGCTGGCAGCTCCCCAGGACGGTGCCGGCGCCGAAGATTGGCGACCGAGGAAAGTTTTTTGTTAAGTCGCGCAACCGGACCGCGCAAGGATCGTTGGTTAGCTCAGACGCCCGAAAAGGCGTGCTCCAAGCAGCGGGGCTTCCGGTGTCTCGTTGTCTGATCACCACAGTAGGAGTGCAGATGTCCCCCATCAGTCCGTCCGAGGGCGTGCAGACGCCTCGCGTGCGCCGGTCGCGCCGCGGTCGCGTCCTCGCCGGCACTGTCGCGGCGAGCCTCGCGTTCGCCGGCTTGGCCGTCGTCAACAGCCAGAGCGCCAGTGCCGCCACCGATCCCGCCACGCCGAACTCGCAGGCCGTCGGCAACTTCCTCGACGCCACCCTCGGCGGTAAGCCGCTGGACCAGGTCGCCAAGCTCAAGTACGCCACCGCGAAGGCGCCGGGTTCGACCTCGGTGCAGAACCCGCTGGACGTCGAGCTGCTCAGCGCGATCGACCTCCCGCTCACCGGCGCGCTCCAGCTGCCCTCGATTCTCGGCATCCACCTCGGTGCCGTGACGCAGAAGGCGTACGCCAACGTCAACGGCTCGTCCTACGGCCAGGCCGGCCTGCTGCTCAACCAGGGCGGCGTCTCGATCGGTGGCAACAACACCGCCTCCGACATGGCCGGCAACGCGACCATCGACCTGACCGGCTCGGGCATTGCCGGCAGCAGCGGCAGCGCGGCCGACGCGCTCGGCGGCATCAAGGTCGTCGTGGGCGGCGTCTCCGCCGACGCGATCACGACCAAGTTCGACGCGGCCGGCAAGTCGACGGCGTCGACCGACTACCAGATCGCGAACCTCAAGATCGTGGCCGGCTCGCCGCTGCTCGCGCAGCTGACCAGTCAGCTGAGTAGTCTCACCAGCGCGCTGAACCAGCTCGCCGCCGGCGCTGTCGGCGCCGCGGCACCGAAGGGCTGTGACCTCAGCGCCGTCGGCGTGCCGAACTCGCTCAGCCTGGACAACGGCGCCGTCGTCCTCAGCCTGAAGGACGCGAGCATCACGATCGACCTCGAGGCGCTGCTCAAGACGCTGCACCTCGATCTGAACAACCTGGCGCCGAACACCGACCTGATCGGCTACCTGCTGAACTACCTCACCGACCCGAACGGGCTCGCTGCGGGAATCACCGGGCTGATCAACGGCATCACCGACCCGCTTGCGGCGTGCGGTAAGGCGTTCCTGAACAACATCCCGGTGCTCGGCCCGATCCTGGGCGGCCTCATCGACACCCTGACGCAGGGCCAGGCCACGCTGGAGAAGACCATCAACGGCCTCATCGGCCAGCTGACCGCAGCTGCCGGCACCAACCCGCTGGCTCCGCTGGCCGACGCGCTCGAGAAGCTCGTCGACATCGGCGTCAACGTGCAGCCGAACGGCCCGGCCGGCCCGTCCGGTTTCGCCTACACCGATCACCTGGCGGCGACGGCGAAGCAGGGCACCCCGGTGGTTGCCGGCCAGACCGTCGTCCGTGCCATCGAGGTCAACGTCCTCACCGGCGCGAGCGGTTCGGCAGCCTCGGGTAACAGCGGCCTGCTGACCCTGGCCCTGGCCAACGCGGCTGCCGGCCCGAGCACCCCGAGCGCGGCTCCGACCTCCGTGGCGCCGACCTCGCACGGGGTTTCCCCGGCCGCGACCAGCAAGGCTCCGGCGAACCTGCCGACCGGTGTCAACGCCGGCCTCGGTACGCACGGCGGCACCCCGGTCGCCCCGATCGTCCTGCTGATCGTCGGCCTCATGCTGGCCGGTGGCGGCGCGGCGGCGTGGAAGTTCCGCGCAGCGGGCGGCACGCACACCAGCTGAACCGGTGTGAATTGAAGTACTGATGGGCAACGGCCCGTCTCCCTTGCGGAGGCGGGCCGTTGTTCATGGTGGGAGCTGTTCGGCTCGACCGCCTCGTGTTGATCGACCGGTGTTCAGTCGGGGTTAAGTGCGACGGCTGCCAGGTTGAGTCGCCCCGGCGGCGGGGCCATGATCGGAGCATCGGGGGAAAGGGTCCGCATGAACGAGTTCGCCGAGCTGCCGCTGATCGACCGATTGGCGCAGCGCTGGGGGCACTCGGCGCACCTCGTCTTGAGCGCCGCGATCGTGGCGGTGATCCTCACCGGACTGTTCCCGACCGAGGGGGCCGTGTCATTGACGGTCCCGGTACTCGTCCTCGGCGTCGTGATCACGAGCTGGTTGCTGATGCGCCAGCACGACCGACGGCTCTGCGAGCAGTGCGCCGCAGCCATCCCGCTGAACGCGGCCGAGCGGGCCGCGCGGTATCGGCGGATGTTCCGGCTGACGCACTGCGGTGCCGAGCCGCGCTACCTGATCCCGTACCTGGCCGTCCTGATCGGATCGAACTTCGCCACCACCACGGTTGGCCGCATCGGCTGGGCGATCATCCAGTCCTCGATGATCTACCTGATCATGGCGCACACCGCACACCGGCGGCTCCAGCCGTGGTGCCCGTGGTGCAGCGGTGGCGACGGCGGTGGCGAGCGCGATGACGTCGCGCCTCCGCCGCCCCCGGTGGACCGCCGCCAGCCCGTCTGAGCAGTCGCGTCCTGCCGTCT
>DASTXN010000189.1:0-4574 GCA_035765515.1 Jatrophihabitantaceae bacterium
TGAAGTCGCGCCCGCGCACGACGTTGGAAGCGTGCTTGCCCTCGACGTTCGCGCCGGTGATCCACGAGCTGCCCTCGACCACCAGCGGGTCGACCAGGTACCGGACCTTCCAGTCCGCCAGCTGCTGCGGGCCGATGTAGCCCTTCACCAGCTGCGGCACCTTGGCGATGTCCGCCGGGCCGGCCTGCTCCACCTCGACCGGTTCGAGCTGACCGCCGACCCGCTTGAGGTCGACCTCGCGGTCGCCCGGCACGCCGACGATCAGCAGCTGCCAGTCCTTGTCGCCAGGGGCCTTCGTCCGCAGCACGACGTTCTTCAGGGTGTCCGCGGCGGTGAACTCGCGGCCGAGGTTCAGCCCGTTGAAGCAGTCGACCAGGGTCTCGATGGTCGGCGTGTCCGGGGTGTCGTGCACCTGCGACTCGGGATAGTCCGTCGGGCTGTGGGGGTCGGGGGCGGCGATCTCGACGGCCTCGGTGTTGGCCGCGTAGTCGCAGTTGGTGCACTGGACGAAGGTGTCCTCGCCGGACGGGGTCGGCGCCAGGAACTCCTCGGACGCCGAGCCGCCCATCGCGCCGGACACCGCGAACACGATGCGGTAGTCGAAGCCGAGCCGGGTGAAGATCCGCTCGTAGGCGTCGCGGTGTGCCTTGTACGCCGCCTGCAGGCCGTCCTCGGACAGGTCGAACGAGTACGAGTCCTTCATGATGAACTCGCGGCCGCGCAGGATGCCCGCCCGCGGACGCGCTTCGTCCCGGTACTTGGTCTGGATCTGGTACAGCGCGAGCGGATAGTCCTTGTAGGACGAGTACTCGCCCTTGACCAGCAGGGTGAACAGCTCCTCGTGCGTGGGCGCGAGCAGGTAGTCGGCGTCCTTGCGGTCCTGCAGCCGGAAGAGCGTGTCGCCGTAGTCCGCCCAGCGGCCGCTGACCTCGAAGATGTCGCGGGGGACGATGGCCGGGAAGTGCACCTCCTGCGCCCCGATGCCGTTCATCTCCTCGCGGACGATCGCCTCGACCTTGCCGAGCACGGCCAGGCCCAGCGGCAGCCAGGAGTAGATGCCGGGGGCGAGCCGGCGGACATAGCCGGCGCGCACCAGCAGCTTGTGGCTGGGCACCTCGGCGTCGGCGGGATCGTCGCGCAGCGTGCGCAGGAACAGCGTGGACATCTTCAGCACGGGCCAAGGCTATCGGGGCGCTCGGAGCCGATTCAGTGGTGGCGTGCGTGGCGACGCTGCTGCACTTGGCCCGGGCATGTGTGGCGCCGCTGCTGCACTTGGCCCCGGTGTGTGTGGCGCCGCTGCTGCACCTGGCCCGGCGTGTCGCCCTGCTCCGTCGCCACACACTGTCGTCGGCTCGTCTGCTGAGGGCAGCGGCAGCCACTAGCGTCGACCCCTATGACCCACGTGGACCTGGCGGTGATCGGCTCGGGATCGGGCAACTCCTTGGCGACGCCGGAGCTCGAGCACTGGCAGATCGCCGTGATCGAGGAGGGGACGTTCGGCGGCACCTGCCTGAACGTCGGCTGCATCCCGACCAAGATGTTCGTCTACCCGGCGGGCATCGCCGAGGCGGCCCGCGACGGCGCGCGTCTGGGCGTCGACGCGAGCGTGGACAAGGTCCGCTGGCGGGACATCCGGGACCGGATCTTCGGACGCATCGACGCCATCTCGGCCGGCGGGCGCGAGTACCGGGCGCACGGAGCGCCGAACACCTCGCTGTACGAGGCCCACGCGACGTTCCGCGACGCCCACACGCTCGCGCTCTCGACGGGCGAGGAGCTGACCGCTGACCACATCGTGATCGCCGCCGGATCCCGTCCGGTGATCCCCGACGTCATCGTGCGCAGCGGCGTGCCGTTCCACACGTCCGACACGGTGATGCGCTTGGACGAACTCCCGCCGCGCATCGCGATCCTCGGCGGCGGCTACATCGCGGCCGAGTTCGCGCACGTGTTCTCCGCCTTCGGCTCGCAGGTCACCGTCATCGCGCGCGGCGCTCCCCTGCTGCGGCACATCGACCACGAGATCGCCGAGCGGTTCACCGAGCAGGTGGCCGACCGATGGGACCTGCGGCTGAACACCGTGGTCACCGCTCTGTCCGGGGACGCGGACGGCGTACGCCTCGAACTGAGCGACGGCGCGGTAGTCGAGGCCGACCTGCTTCTCGTCGCCACCGGACGCGTATCGAACGCCGACCGGCTGAACCTGGACGCGGCCGGCGTCGACGTCCACCCCGACGGACGGATCGCGGTCGACGCCCACCAGCGCACGTCCGTGCCGCACATCTGGGCGCTGGGCGACGTCAGCTCGGAACACCAGCTCAAGCACGTCGCCAACCACGAGCTGCGGGTGGTCGCACACAACCTCGCGCACCCGCACGACCTGATCGAGTCCGACCACCGGTTCGTCCCGTCGGCGGTGTTCACGCACCCGCAGCTGGCCGGCGTGGGGCTGACCGAGGAGCAGGCACGCGACACCGGCCGGCGCTACGTCACTGCAGTGCAGGGCTACGGCGGCACCGCGTACGGCTGGGCGATGGAGGACACGCACAGCGTCTGCAAGCTGGTCGCCGACCCGGCAACCGGTCAGCTGCTCGGCGCGCACCTGATGGGCGAGCAGGCGTCCACCCTGATCCAGCCGCTGATCCAGGCGATGAGCTTCGGCCTGGGGGTGCGCGAAATGGCGCGCGGGCAGTACTGGATCCATCCCGCGCTCACCGAGGTCGTCGAGAACGCGCTGCTCGCACTCGAGATCGATTAGGGCCACTGCCATACGCTCTGCGGCGTGAGCAGCTATCGCCTCACCACGCTCGGCGCGGACACCGAACTGTTCGCGCTGCCCTTCGAGCTGCCGCTGCTCGACTGGCCCGATCGTCTGATCGTCCACGTACCGCGCGGCATCTCCCGCCACGTGGTGCGGTTCATCGACGTGGCCGGTGAGGTGTACGCGGTCAAGGAGGCGAACGACCGGTTCGTGCTGCGCGAACACCAACTGCTGCAGGCGCTCGCGCAGCGCTCGGTGCCGGTCGTGGACGCGTACGGCACGGTCGTCGAGCGCACCGCCGACGACGGCGCCGAACTGCCCGGTCTGCTGATCACGCGGCACCTGCCGTTCTCGCAGCCGTACCGCGCCTTGTTCACCGGGCGCACGCTGCCGGAGCTGCGCACCCGCCTGCTGGACGCGCTGGCGGGCCTGTTCGTGCGCCTGCACCTGGCCGGTTTCTACTGGGGGGACTGCTCGCTGTCCAACAGCCTGTTCCGCCGCGACGCGGGAGCGCTCGCCGCATACCTGGTGGACGCGGAGACCGGCGAGGTGCACCCGTCGCTGACGGACGGGCAGCGTTCCTACGACCTGCAGATCGCAACCGAGAACATCGCCGGCGAGCTGTTCGACCTGCAGGCTGCACGGCTGCTGGATCCGTCCATCGACCCGATCGAGACCGCGCAGGAGCTGACCCCGCGGTACACCTCGCTGTGGGACGAGCTCACCCGTGACGAGGTGGTGGCGCGCGACGAGAGCTACCGGATCAATGCGCGCGTGAAGCGGCTCAACAGTCTCGGCTTCGACGTGTCGCAGATCGAGCTGCGCACCGAGCAGGACGGCCGCCGGCTGCGCTTCGACGCACACGTCGTCGAGCCGGGCCATCACCAGCGTCGCGTCGCCGCGCTCACCGGCCTGCATGTGCAGGAGAACCAGGCGCGCACCCTGCTGGCCGACCTGGCCCGGTTCCGCGCGAAGTGGGCCGAGGGCGTCGGCCACGACGTTCCCGAGGACGTGGCCGCGCACCGCTGGCTGATCGAGAAGTTCCACGGGACGCTCGACCTGATCCCGCCCGACCTGCGGCACAAGCTGCCGGACGCCGAGCTGTTCTACGAGATCGCCGAGCACCGCTGGTTCCTGTCCGAGGCGCAGGGGCAGGACGTGGGGCGCGCGGCGGCCGTGAACTCGTACGTCAACAACGTGCTGCGCTTCCTGCCGGACGCGAAGGTCGACCTGTCGCAGGGTCCGCCGACCGAGGAGTTCGCGCCGATCTTCGACTGACCTCGACTATGTTCGCTGCTATGGCTGACTCCTACACCGACTCGTACACCGGGGCCGTGCAGGTCGGCGGGCCGATGGACGTCCGGCGGCTGCCGGGGCTGACGATCGCGAAGCTGGCCGTCGGGCCGATGGACAACAACGCGTACCTGTTGCGCTGCACGCAGACGGACGAGGGGCTGTTGATCGACGCGGCCAACGAGGCCGACCGGCTGCGCGAGCTCGTCCGGCTGGGCGGTCCCCCGGTGTCGGCAATCCTGACCACGCACCGGCACCCCGATCACTGGCAGGCGCTGGCCGAGACGGTCACCGACGCCGACGCTGCGGTGTACGCCGGCGAGGAGGACGCGGACGAGCTACCGGTCGCCGTGGACGAGCGGCTCTCGCACGGCGACGTCATCACCGTCGGCGACGCGACGCTGGAGATCATCGCGCTGCGCGGGCACACCCCCGGCTCGATCGCGGTGCTGTACCGCGACCCGGCCGGCGTCCCGCACCTGTTCACCGGCGACTCGCTGTTCCCCGGCGGCGTCGGCAA
>DASTXN010000190.1:0-15543 GCA_035765515.1 Jatrophihabitantaceae bacterium
AGCGCCTCGACGGACGTGGCACGCGGGTTGGCCAGCTCGCTGCGGAACATCGCCCGGCGGCGTTGGGCGAACGGCGCGCCCCAGTGGCCCTTGGCCCCGGCCGCCCAGCGCCGGGCACGCTCGGACGCGGCCGCGCGCAGCAGCGACCGGCGATCGCCGAAGTACTGGTAGATCTGCCCGCGGTTGACGCCCGCACGCGACGCGACCTCCCGCAGATTCAGCCCGGCGAACACGCCGTCGCGCTGCAGCAGCTCGAAGGTGGCCTCGAGCAGGTCCGTCTCGGTGCGCGCGCGGTCGCGGACACGGCGCTCGGTCACACGACATCCCGCTCGCGCAGCGCGTCGAGCTGTTCACCGGTCAGCTCGAGCAGTTCGGTCAGGACGTCGTCGGTGTCCGCGCCGAGGGCCGGACCGGTCCAGCGGATGGCGCCCGGCGTCGCGCTCATCCGGGGCAGTGGCGCCACCATCGGCACCGCTCCGAACTGCGGGTCGGCCGCGTTGACGATCGAGCCGCGCTCGCGGCAGTGCGGGTCGGCCATCAGGTCCGCGACGCTCATGATCGGCGACGCGGGCACGTCTGCGGCCGCAAGCGCGGTGACGATTTCGTCGGCGGTGCGCGCGCGCGTCCACTCGGAGATCATCGGGTAGAGCAGTTCCTGGTTCTCGATGCGGGCGGCGCGGTTGTGGAAGCGCGGATCGGTGGCGAGTTCTGGCCGGCCGATCGCGGTTGCGAACCGGCGGAACAGCGAATCGGTGCCCGCATGGATGGAGACGAGACGCCCGTCCGCGGTGTCGAAGTCGCTGGCCGGGACGATGCTCGCATTGGTGTTTCCCGCCCGTTCGCGCACCGCGCCGGTGAGCCCGTGTGCCGGAACCGAGTCCTCGCTCGCCCGCAGCGCTGCCTCGTAGAGCGCCAGGTCGACGACCTGGCCGGTGCCGCCGCGCGCCTCGCGGTGGTACAGCGCGGTCATGGTCGCGAACGCCGCCAGGTAGGCGCTCATGTAGTCGATCACGGCGTAGCCGCTGCGGACGGGCGGTGTGTCCGGCCGGCCCGTGACGTACGTCTGCCCGCTGTACGCGCTGGCGATCCGGTCGAACGCGCCGCGATCGCGGTACGGACCGGTGAGGCCGTAGGCGGTCAGGTACACCAGCACCGCGCGAGGATTGAGCGGCTGCAGATCGCGGGGAAGCATGCGATAGCGCTCGAGCGTCGGCGGCCGGAAGTTGGTGATGACCACGTCGAAGTGCGGTACGAGGCGGTGCAATAGCCGCTGCCCCTCGTCGGTACGCAGGTCGATCGTCACCGACCTCTTGTTGCGGCCCTCCTGCAACCAGCCCGGCGACCGACCGCCGTTGCGGGTGAAGTCGCCGGCCTTCGGATCCTCGATCTTGACGACGTCCGCGCCGAAGTCGCCGAGCATGGTGGCGGTGACCGGGCCGGCCAGCACGGTTGCGGCGTCGAGGACCTTCACCCCGGCGAGTGCTTGGGTCACGATTGCTCCTGGTGTTCGTGATCGATCAGTTCGGGGAACGGTCCGGACGCGAGCCAGGCGCCCGCTGAGGGGTCGCCGCGGACGAGTGCGGCGAAGGCGGTGGTCAGCGCGGCCAGTGCGGTTCGTATCTCGCTCGATCCGGCGGGTTCGTCGCCCGCAGCGGCTGGAACCCCACCCAGAAAGTGGTCGCCATCGCGCACCACGGCAAGGTGTTTGACCGGCGAACGGGCCGCGCCGAACGGCTCGCGCCGCCAGTCGAGCCCCTCTCCCTTCGCGCCGAGGTCCCGCGTCGCGGTGATGACCAGCAGGGGCAGCCGGACGTCGTCCCACGAGCGTGGCGTGAGGCCCCGGTCGCCACTGCCCTGCGGCGACATCAACGCGCCGCCGGCCACCGCGGGATGCGTGAAGTCGCGGTCCACACCCTCGCCCTGCAACCGCGCGCCGAGCAGGAGCTGCGCGGTGTAAGCACCGAAGGAGTGACCCGCGACGATCACGCCGTTCGGGTTCAGCCGCACCGGCATGTGTGGCTGTGTCGCCAGCGAGTCGAGCACGGCGTGCACGCGCGCCACGCGGGACAGCCAGTGCTCCGGATCGAACAGCAGCGCGTGCATCAGGGCACGCGCATGCGGGTCGTGAATCCAGTCCCGAGCGTCGGGCCCCTCAAGGCCCAGGGCCGGGCCGGCGAGCGACAGCGCATCGCGGAACTGCGGGTGCAGCACCGCGTACCCGTGGCCCGCCAGGTGATGGCCGAGCGCCGCGTACCCCTCCGGTTCGCCACCGAGGCCATGACACAGCACGACCACCGGCAAGGCGTGGGCCGTGCCGACGGCGTAGCGGGCGACCAGGGCGACGTCCGCGCCGGCCTCGGTCGTCCAAGACGGCACGGCCAACTCGGCCACCGGATACGGCCCGCGCTCCGCCCAGGGAGCCGGCGACGGCACGGTCATCGAGAGCTGCTAACTAGCATAGTGCTAGAAACGTACCCCGTCGAAGCGGCGCACGCTAGAGTCTGACTATGCGCTTAGTCATCGCTCGGAGCCGTCGGTGAGCACGCCGCCCGCCGCGGTGTCGCTCCGGCGCCGCGGATCGGTTGCAGAGGTCGTCCTGAACCGTCCCGAGCGGCGCAATGCCCTTTCACGCAAGGCGATTGCGGAGCTGACCGCCATCTGCCGAAATCTTGCGGACGGCGACGTGGGCGCCGTCCTGCTCCGCGGCGAGCAGGACTTCTTCTGCGCGGGACTGGACACCACCGAGTTCGACACCGCGCACCCGCCGATCGAGGACTGGATCGCGGCCCACTGCGCGCTCGCCGAGCTCGACCTGCCGGTCGTCGCGTGCCTGCAGGGTGGCGCGATCAATGCAGGTGCCGCCCTCGCGCTCGCTGCGGACCTCATCGTGGCCGCCGAATCGGCGTACCTGCAGATCATGGAAGCCTCGATCGGGATGGTGCCCACGGTGAACGCCGCATGGCTCGCGCTGCGCCACCCGGCGGCCGTGGCGCTGCAACTCGCCCTTCCCGGTCAGCGAACGTTCGCCCCCGAACTGCATCGGCTGGGCGTCGTCGCGCAGGTAGCACCAGACGCGACAGCGCTTCAGCAGGCGCGGGAACTGACCGCGCGGCTGGCTCTCTTTCCCGATCGCGCGGCTGCACGCACCAAGCGCGTCCTTCGCGCAGCGCGGGAGCACCGGAGCGACTTCCCGTCGGCGGTCGCGGCCGCATCAGCCGCAGGGCCCGCGCGATGAGCGAGCTACCGCTCGCCGGCATCACTGTCGCGGACTTCGGCCAGTTCATCGCAGGACCTGCCGTCGGGCAGTCGCTCGCCGAACTCGGCGCCCGGGTGGTCAAGGTCGAACCGGTCGCCGGTGACGCTGCCCGCGCGGCCGGCGCGCTCGGCGAGGCGATGATCAGGACGAACAACCGCGACAAGCTGTCCCTCGCCGTCGACCTGCGACACGCGAACGGGGACGAGATCGCGCGGCGGCTCATCGCGGACTGCGACGTCGTCATCGAGAACATGCGTCCCGGGGCGATGGAGCGGTTGGGCCTCGGCGGCGATGACGTGCTCGTTCTCAATCCGCGCGCGGTCTACCTGTCCATCACTGCGTACGGACGGGACGCGGCGCCGTCGCGCGCCGGTCTGGACATCGCTGCGCAGGCCGAGAGCGGCATGATGTCGGTGACCGGAGAGGCCGACGGCGAGCCGCAGCGCGTCGGGTTCACCGTGGTCGACGGCGCGACGGCGTACTCCGCGACGAACGCCGTGCTCGCCGCCCTGTTGCGGCGCGAGCGCACGGGCCGCGGGACGGTTGTCGACACCTCGCTGTACCAGGTCGCGGTGCACCTGCAGGGTGCGGCGTGGACGGCGATGTTCGCCTCGGGCGTCGAACCGGTGCGACGCGGGAACGGGTACCCGACGGCCGCGCCCGCCGCCGAGGTGATCGAGGTGCGCGACGGTCGGATCGTGTTGTCGGCCTACACGCCCGCGCACTGGGCACGGCTGTGCACCGCGATCGGACGGCCAGAGTTGCAGACCGATCCGCGCTTTGCGACGAGTGACGACCGCGTTGCGCATCGGGCCGAGATGCGGGCCGAACTGTCGTCCGCACTGGCCGGCTATCTGATCGACGAGGCGGTGGCGTTTCTCAGCTCACGCGGCGTCGTCGCCGGCGCGATCCGCGGCTACCAGCAGGTGGTCGAGAGCGCGGACGCGCAGCGCCTGGGCGTGTTCGCCTGCGCGCAGGCGGACGACGGCACCGGGTACCGCTACCCAGCCGCGCCGTACACCTTCCGTGACGTCGAGCGGACGCCCTCGCGCACGGCACCCGAGCTCGGCGCGGACTCGCGAGCCGTGCTTCTCGCGCTCGGCTACGCCCACGAGGACGTCGATCGTCTCGTCGCGGCAGGCGTGGTAGTCGACGGCAATAGGCACGCAACGTAGGCGACCGCTAGCCCTTACTTCAGGTTGCCTTTTTGGGCGGCGACGCGGACGGCTTTTGTCGTGCGGCTCGTGCCGCTGGCTCCCCTTTCGCTTCGGGTTGCGTGCCTTTTGCAGCGACGAGGGGCGGGTTGCTACCCGTGCGGCTCCCGCCACCGCGTCGCCATTCGCTCGAGTTGCGTTCTCCGGCAGCGACGACGGGACAGCTTCTGCTCGTGCAGCTTGCGTTGCCGGCGTTCCGTTCCAGCCGCCCGCCTCTTTCCCGTGATCGACAGCAGGTTGTGGCTGCCCCGGCGACCGCAACCTGCTGTTGATCAACGGTGGGAGAGCGGTGTCAGGGCGAGCCGCTGTTCGAATTGTGAAGTGGTCGTTGGATTCAGTTAATCAGCCGAGATTATCGGGCGAATCGGTTGCTTCTGTCCGACGTGTGTACTAATATCGGATGCATGTCGGGGGACATCATCGAGGCCGAACCGCTGGCCCTGCTCGCGGAGCTGGACGGAGTTCTGGACAAGCTGCGCGCCACCGACCTGACTGCCCTATCCGGTCCGGAGTTGCTGGACCATACCCGCGGTCTCGAGCGGTTCGCTCGCAGGATTGTCACGGCGCAGCACGCCGCGGTGGCGGAGTTGGATTCCCGGCGGGCTGCTGCCGATACCGGGCACGCGAATACGGCCGCATTGTTGACCGCTCTGTTGCGGCTCGACCCCGGACAGGCGCGGCGGCGGGTTCGGGACGCGGCCGAGTTCGCACCGCGGCGCGGACTGTCCGGCGAGCCGCTACCACCGGTGCTCCCGCAAACCGCTGAGGCGCTGGTGGACGGTGCGATCGGGATCGAACACGCCCGGGCGATCAGCGACCTGTTCGACCACATCCCCGGCCGAGACGCCGAGACCGAGCAGGACATCGAGGCGGCCGCCCTTCAGGCGGCCGCCGTCTGTGGGCCGCACGAACTGCGGAAGTGGTGCGTGCAGGCCGAAGCACGGCTGAACCAGGACGGCACCGAACCCCGCGAGCAGGTCCAGCGGCGGCTGCGCGGGCTCAACGTGATCGACCAGCCCGACGGCAGCGCCAAACTGTCCGGACGGCTCACCCCGTTCGCCGCCGCCGCGCTCCGCGCCGTCCTCGGACCCCTCTCGGCCCCCGCACCCGCCGAGGACGGGGCGCGAGACGAACGCACCGCCAGCCAACGCCGCCACGACGGCCTGGCCGAGGCCTGCAGCCACCTGCTGCGCTCGGGCACCCTGCCCGATTCTGGCGGCGCCGAGACGACGATCCTGGTCACCATCGACTACCGCGACCTACTGCGGCGCTACTGGAACACGATGGGCGCGACCGCAGCCGGCCAGGACAGCGAGCGGGGACATTCGAGCGCCGCGACCGACACGACCGGCAACACTGCCAACACCAGCGCTGCCGCTGGCTACGGCGTCACCTCCTACGGAACACTGATCCCCGTCGACGAACTGCTGCGAAGAGCCTCCGACGCGAAGATCATCCCCGTCGTGTTGAACGACAGCGGCGGGATCATGGCCTACGGGCGAAGCCGACGACTCGCCTCCCCCGCCCAACGAAGAGCCCTCGCCGCTCGGGATGGCGGCTGCGTGCGACCGGGCTGCACCGTGCCCGCGGACTGGTGTGAGGTGAACCATGTCGACCGCTGGGAACACGGCGGCACCACCGACATCGACAGCCTGGCACTGGTCTGCACCCACAACCACGACGACCTCGAACGCGGCGCCCGCATCGTCATGATCAACGGCCGCGCGCACTGGATCGAGCCTGCCTGGCTCGATCCGTCACAGACACCGAGGTTGAACACCGCCCACCACCTACCGCGCATCTTCGCCGGGGACCTCGGCGCGGCCTCTGAGGGGAAGCAGAACAGCGATCAATAACCGTGCGGGGACGCAAGGCGACCACACGATCCGGACCGGGCTGGAAGCCGCCGAAGCCAACGGCACCGCGGGAGGCTGAGGCGACCCACCACCACGCGCACCCGGCACAGCACGACGTAACCAGCACAACCCGTCCAACCGCACTAGGCGGGAAGGCGCCCGCGCACTGCCCGGTGGCTAGCGGTACCCGGTGATCTGCGTGCTCTCGGTGTCGAAGCGCATTGCGGTACGGCGCGTCGCCTCGTACGCCGGCCATCCCGGATCGCCAGTGGTGGCGAAGTCGACCCAGGCGCGGTGCACTGCGTCCGCGACGTGCTGCGGCGGCCGGTCTCCGAGCACCGCTGCGTAGCCGGGATCGTCCAAGGTGTCGAAGACGAAAGGCAGTTCGAGCACGTGACACGCGCCCATCCGTCCGTCGAACGCCGGCGATCGCCACGCGAACTCGTAGACGTGCGATCCGGGATGGGCCAGTGCGAGTTCAAGCGCCGGTGCGCGGTAGAACTCACCGGTCATGAGTGCCGAGATCAGCTCACCGGGCGTGGCCGTCGGCCGCGCCTCGCGATACGCCGACACGACTGACGGCGCGTAGCACCGCGCTTGGGCCACCCGGGCCAGTGCCTCCTCGTCCGCCTGCACGGTGATGCCGGTGGGCACGAAGAACAGGTTGCCCTCGTCTGCGTTCGTGCCGATCAGCAGGTCGACCCCCGCGCTCGCGCCGGCGGCAATCGCACTTTCGGGCGTGACCGGCAGGAGGTTGCCGTCCACGACCGGTTCGAACGGCATGATGTTCCGCGCGGCGTCCTCACCCCAACGCAGCGGATCGGTCTCGCCGGCCACGTCGAGGGCCAGTTGCACCTGCGCGCTCAACAACCGCGACACCGGCACCGCTGTGACCGCCTCGCGGGTGGCCTCGATGCCGAGCAGCTCACACAGCGATCGGCCGAGCCGAGCAGCAGTCTCCACGCTGAGCACGCATCGCGCGGCGCCTGACTGCGCGATCGCGCGGCGGAACAGGCCGGCCGCGGCGGGCATGGCGAGCAGCGTGCAGACGCTCATCGCGCCGGCGGACTCGCCGAAGACGGTCACGCGGTCCGGGTCGCCTCCGAACGACGCGATGTTGTCCCGCACCCATTCCAGCGCGGCGATCTGGTCGAGCAGTCCGAGGTTGGGCGTGCCCTCGCCGAGCCAGAGGAACCCGTCGGCGCCGAGCCGGTAGTTGATGGTCACCAGCACTACTCCGTCGCGGGCGAACCGCGAACCGTCGTAGGTCGGTATCGATCCCGAGCCGCTCGTGAACGAGCCTCCGTGGATGAACACCATGACCGGACGGCTGCCCTCGGTGTCTGCAGTCCAGACGTTCAGGTTCAGGTAGTCGTCGCCCGGCACGGAGACGTGCGGAAGCAGTTCGGACACCGGCCCTTCGGGCGGCGGCTGAGGCGCGGTGGGACCGTGCGTCGTGCAATCGCGCACTTCGGTCCACGCGCGCGGCGGCTGCGGAGGACGGAGCCGCAGCTCACCCACCGGCGCCGCGGCGTACGGGATGCCGAGAAAGGCGAGCACGCCGGCAGCCGCAACACCTCGCACCGGACCGTGCGTCGTCCTGGCCGAGGGAGTCGCTGCCGCGGTCACGGTGCAATCCGCGTCGAGTCACTGGTGCCGAGCGACTGCCTGCAGTGCCCGTCGTCGACCAGGGCCTGGTACACGACTTGCCGGAGCGCTCCGCGCAGCGCCAGCGGGCGCAGCGTGAACACCTGGGTGAAGAACATCGCGGTGAGCTGCTCGACAGGGTCCACCCAGAACAGCGTGCTCGCGGCGCCGCCCCAGGCATACGTGCCGGCTGAGCCGGGACGGCCCGTGGCGGGCGGCTCCAGGTCGACCGAGAAGCCGAGCCCGAAACCCGCGCCGCGCAGGGGCACCTCGGAGTAGAGCGGGCGTCCGAACTGCTCAAGATCGGCGTTACCAGGCAGGTGGTTGCGCGTCATGAAGCGGACGGTGCGCGGGCTCAGCAGGCGATGACCGTCGAGCTCGCCACCGCGCAACAGCATCTGGGTGAAGCGGTGGTAGTCGTGGGCCGAGCTGATCAGGCCGCCGCCGCCGAGTTCGAGCTTCGGACGGTCCACGCTCGCACCCACGCCGTCGGCCGGCGACAACCCGCCCGGCTGCTGTGCGTACAGCCGTGCCAGTCGAGGCACCTGGTCGTCCCGGACCCCGAAGCCGGTATCGGTCATGCCCAGCGGCGAGAAGATTCGCTGTGCGAAGAACTCGCCGAGCCGCTGCCCGCTGAGCACCTCGACCACCCGGCCGAGCACATCGGTGGCCATCGAGTACGCCCACTCCGAGCCGGGCTGGAACAGCAGTGGGATCCCGGCGATGCGATCGCACAGGTCCGCGAGGTCGGTCACGGCCACCTCGCCCGAGCCGTCCAAGATCGCCGCCCGGTACAGCGCGTCGACCGGGTGCTGGCGGAAGAACCCGTACGTCAGGCCGGCAGTGTGCGTGAGCAGGTGGATCATCCGCACCGGTTCGGTGGCCGGCACCGTGCTCGGGCGCAGGTCGCTGCCACCGGCGTAGACGCGCACGTCGGCGAACGCGGGCAGGAAGGTGCTGACCGGGTCGCTGAGCTGGAACGCCCCGAGTTCGTAGAGCATCATCGCGGCCACGGACGTGACGGGTTTCGTCATGGAGTAGATGCGAAACAGCGTGTCCGGCTCGACGGGCAGGTCCCGCTCACGGTCGCGCCGGCCGCCCGTCGCGGTATGCACGACGTCGCCATGACGGGTCAGGACGAACTGCCAACCCGGCAGCGCGCCGTCGTCGACGTACCGCTGCAGGTAGGCGTCGATGCGATCAAGGCGAGCCGCGTCGAAGCCGAGCTCGGCCGGATCGCGCTCGACTTCGAGCTCTCCGAGGCGTGCCGTCATCTCAGGCTCGCAGGAGCACGTCGCGCATGCCGTCGCCGATCGCGCTCACGCTCCACGCGCCGATGGTGATCGCCAGCCCCGGAACGATCGTCGCGGTGGGGTTGGCGGTGAAGTAGAGGTAGGCGCTGGCCATGTCCGCTCCCCACGACGCGGACGGCGGCGCCGTGCCCAGCCCGAGGAATCCGAGCGCAGCCTCCACGATGAGGAAGTAGCTTGCGGCCGCCACGGTCTGCACGACGACCGGAGCCATCGCGTTGGGCAGCACGTGCCGGATGGCGATGCGCAGCCGGCTGACTCCCAGCGAGCGCGCGATCAACACGAACTGCGCGTCCCGCACGGGCAGTACGGCCGAGCGCAGCAGGCGCGCGATGCCGGGAGCGGAGATGACTCCGACGGCGACCATGGAGTGCACGATGGACGGCCCGAGTGCGGACACCACGCCGATCGCGAGCACCAGCGGCGGGAACGAGAGCAGGGCGTCGGCGATGCGCATGAGCACCTCGTCGACGACGGATCCGGCAAATCCGGCGGCCAGCCCCCACGGCACGCCGATCGCGAGCATCGACACGATGCCGATCAGCACGCCACCGAAGGCCGAGCGGCAACCGTAGATCGCCCGGCTGAGCACGTCCCGTCCGACGAGGTCGGTGCCGAGCCAGTGCTGCCAGGACGGTCCCGCGTTGCGCAGCGTCAAGGTCTGCGCCAGCGGATCGCGAATCGGCAGGAGCGGTGCGAGCAGGCTGGCCAGCAACAGCAGCGCGAACACCACCAGGCCCACCCGGGCCACGGCGCCGAAACGTCCCGGCCGAGTAGCGCGGCCGGGACGGCGCGTTATCGCGGGAATCGGGCCGGCTACCGCGATGCCATCGGTCGGGCCCTCGGGCGCCAGCACGGCGCTAGTCGGAGATGGCATTTCTGATCCTCGGGTCGAGCAGGGCCAGGCCGGTGTCGGCGAGCAGGTTGAGGACGGCCACGAGCACGCCGACGATCAGCACGATGGCCTGGATGACGGGGAAGTCCTCGTTCGACACCGAGCTGACGATCTCGGTGCCCAAACCGGGGATGGCGAAGATGTTCTCGACGAGCACGGTGCCGCCGACGAGTGCGGTGAACGCGAGCGGGATGAACGTGACGACCGGCGCCACCGCGTTGCGCAGCGCGCAGTGCAGGTACACCTTGTGCGGTGGCAGGCCCATCGCCCACGCCGTCCGGATGTACGGGCTGTCCAACGCGCTGGCCATCGCGCTGCTGATGTGCCGGGCGAGGAAGCTGCCGGTGACCACGGACAGCACCAGCACCGGCAAGATCAAGGTGTGAATGTTCTGGCCGAGGTTCTGCGAGAGCGGGGTGAACCCCACCGCAGGAAGGATGTGCCAGGTCAGGCCGAACAGGCCCGCCGCCACTGCCGCCAACCAGAAGTCCGGTACCGACAGCCCGAGCCCGGTGCCGAGCTGGACGATCCGTCCCGTCGCGCGGTTGCGCTTGATCGCTGCAAGGATGCCGAGCCCGCCGCCGACCAGCGTGGACACCAGCAGCGCCCCGATGATCAGCTCCAACGACGGGGCGACGCGCGGCCCGATCACCGTCGTCACCGGCGCCTGGCTGTAGTACGACGTGCCGAGGTTGCCGTGCAGCACGTTGACGAGCCAGTGCCAGTACTGCACCGGCACCGGATCGTCCAGGCCGAGCCGGGCCTTGATCGCGGCGATCTGTTTGGGGGTGTACTGGCCCGTCCCGCCGCCGAGCATCGCCTCCACCGGGCCGCCCGGCAGCAGGTAGCGCATGGCGAAGACCAGGACGGTGCTCACGAAGATCGTCGGGATCGACGTCGCAAGCCGGCGCACGATGATGCGGTACATCAGCTGCACCTCACCTGATCACCAGCGACCGCGGACGCGTCGGCGCCCGGCAGCGCAGACGCGTCGGCGCCCAGCGCGGCAGGCTCGGAGGCATCCGGCCGCGCGTCGGATGCGAGCACCGCATCGGTGCGCAGGCAGCGCACCAGGCGGTGACCGCCCCCGCCGTGCGGCTCGAGTTCCGGGTGCTGTTCACACACCTCGCTCGCCCACGGGCACCGGTAGCGGAACCGGCACCCCGTCGCGGCCTCGAGGTCCGCGGCCGTCGAGGACAGCTCCGGCAACGTCTCGCGCCTGGTGTGCAGCGTCGGCAGGCAGTCGAGCAGCGCGCGGGTGTACGGGTGCGCCGGCTGCCGCAACACGGCGTCGGCAGGGCCGGACTCGACGATTTCGCCGCGGTACATGACGGCCAGCTCGTCGCAGACCTCCGCGAGCACCGCGAGGTCGTGCGAGATCATGAGCACAGCCAGTTGCCGCCGGCCGACCAGCCCGCGGATGAGTTCCAGGATCTCCTCCTGGACGGACACGTCCAGCGCCGTGGTGGGCTCGTCCGCGAACAGCACCCGCGATCCGCAGCTGAGCGCCATGGCGATGATGACGCGCTGGCACATGCCTCCGGACAGCTCGTGCGGGAAGCTGGACATGACCCGTTCTGCGTCGGTCAACCGGACCTCGGCCAGCGCCGCGAGCACCCGCTCCCGCGCCTCCGCCTTGCCGCCGGACGCATGGGTGCGGGCGGCCATCATCAACTGGTCGCCGACGCGGATCACCGGGTTCAGCGCGGTCGACGTCTCCTGGAAGATCATCGCCAGGTGGCTGCCGCGGAAGCCGCGCAGCTCCCGCTCGCTGAGCGCCATCAGCTCCGCGTCCCGATAGCGGATCGAGCCCTGGACGGCGGCGGCCCGCGGCAACAGTCCCATCGCCGCGAGAGCCGCCGTCGTCTTCCCGCTGCCGGACTCGCCGGCCACGCCCAGGATCTTGCCCGCGCGCAGGGTCAGGTCGACGCCCCGCAGCGCGGTCGTGCGTGCCGGGCCGGACCCGAACTCGACCCGGAGGTCCTTGATCGTCAGGACCTCCTCCCCCGAGACGGGGGCGAGCTTGGGCCGAGCGGGTCCGCCCCGGCGTGCGCGCATCATCTGCACCTATTTACTCCGCTAGCTCTTGTAGTGCATGCCGCGCCAGTTGTCGATGCCGAGGTTGCTCGTCACCCACCCGGCGATGTCCTTCTGGTAGACGTTCACCAGCGGGGCCGTGAACATCGGGGCGTAGCCGGGATTCGTCGCCTGGCTCGCGTTGATGTCCTTGGCGATCTGCTCGATGCCGGCATCGGTGTACGTCTGGTAGAACTTCGCGTAGTCGTCGTCGATGCCGTAGTTCGTCTTGCCGGCGTTGTAGTACGACTGGCTCCACAGCAGCTGGAACGCGGTCGCCGCGTCCGCCCCGCCGTAATTGGCCAGGAAGCAGACCGGGTTCGCCTTGTTGGTGAAGAACGTTCCCACCTGGGCCGGGGTGCCGGGGATGATCTTCATGTTGATCCCGATCGCCTTCTCCTCGGCGATCATGATCGGCGCGGCGGTCTCGAAGCCGAGGCCGGGGTATTCGTAGCAGGTGATGTTGGTGCCGTTGCCGTATCCGGCCTCCTGCATCAGTTGCTTGGCCTTGGCCGGGTTGTAGCTGAAGACCGGTTCCTGGCTCTTCACGTACCCGATCGTGCCCTTCGGGACGGGCTGAGTGGTCACCTGGCCGAGCCCGTCCGTCACCGCCTCCATGATCGACTTGCGGTCGAGCGCGAGGTTGTAGGCAAGCCGGACCTTCGGGTTGTCGAACGGCTTGCGCGAAGAGTTGAAGTAGGTGAGCCCGAACTGGGTGCCGGGTCCGACCGAGACGCTGAGGTTCGACATGCCCTTGAGCGTCTTGACGTCCTGCGACGCGAGGTGGAACGCCACGTTGACGGCACCACTGCGGATTCCGTTCACGAGCGCGGTGTCGGTCTGGAAGATCTTGAACTCGACGTTCTTCACGCGCTTGAGGTTGGCGTTGTCCCAGTAGCCGTCGAAGCGGGTGAACTTGTAGCTGGCGCCCTGCGTCTCGGAGACGAAGCTGTACGGGCCGGTGCCGACCGGGTGCGTCCCGAAGTTCTTGCCTTCCTTCTGGACGGCGGCCGGCGACGGGATCATCCCGGCGCGGCCCGCCAGGCCCTCAGGCAGGTGCGCGTTCTGCTGGCTGAGGTGATAGTCCACCTGGTACTGGCCGGATGCGGTCACGTCGGTGACGTACTGCAGCAGGTTCGCGATGTTGCCGGCCTTGATGAATGCCTTCGAGTAGTCGACGACCGCCTGCGCGTTGAACGGCGTGCCGTCCTGGAACTTGACGCCCTGCCGCAGGTTGACCTGCAGGTCGAGCTTGTCGGCGCCCACGTACTTCCACGACGTAGCCAGCATCGGCTCGAGCACGCCGGTCTGCGGGTTCTGCTGGATGAGCCGGTCGAACACGAAGTCCAGATAGGCAAGGTCGGAACCCTGCGTACCCGTGGTCGGGTCGAGCGTGCCGGGCGGGAACATGGAGCCGATCAAGATCGTGTCGCTCGAACCGCCCCCACCGCCGGAGTTCGATCCGGACGAACACGCGGCGAGTGAGGCGATCGCGGTAACCGCGGCTACCACCGCGCCGATCCGCATCCGCGTTCGCCTTGTCCTGGAGGTGTTCATGTCGCTCCTTGGGGTGAGTGTGTAACCGCCGGCCACCGTCGTGGATTGCTAGACCGGCTGCCGACTGCTAGCTGGCGTTCGGGCCTGGATCGGCGAGCACAGCAGCTCGCTCGAGCGTCGGCACCGCGGCGATGAGGTGCCGTGTGTAGTCGTCCTGCGGGTTGTCGATGATGCTGCCGGGCTCGCCGTACTCGACCATCCGGCCGTGGTACATGACGGCGAGCGAGTCGGCCAGGTGCGCGACCACGGAGATGTCGTGCGTGATGAAGACCAGCGCGATGCCCGTCTCCCTGCTCAGCCGGCGGAACAGGTTGAGCACCACGGCACGCACCGATACATCGAGCGCGGACACGGACTCGTCGCACACCATCGCCACCGGTGCGGCGGCGAGCGCCCTGGCGATGGCGACACGCTGCTTCTCGCCGCCGGACAGTTCCGCGGCGCGCTTGTCCGCGAACGCCGCGTCGGGCAGCCCGGCACGCTGCAGGTACGTCGCGACCTGGGTCTTCAGGTCGGCGACGCCGGCGCGCGCCCATGCGGGAAACGTGGCCGTGTTCGGACGCACCGCCTCCCCGACCAGGCGCCACACCGGCAGGCGCGGGTTCAGCGCCATGGCGGACTCCTGGAAGATCATCTGGATGTCCCGGTATCCGCGGGGCTTGCGCTGCACGCGCTCGGCGAGGCGTCCGTCCGCGTCCGGCAGCAGAACCTTTCCTGCTGTCGGGTTCAGGAAGCCGGCCAGGACCCGGCCGAGGGTCGACTTGCCGGAACCCGACTCGCCGACGACGCCGAGCACCTCACCGGCGTGCAGGGTGAAGCTCACCTGGTCGACCGCGCGGAGAATCTTGCCGTGTCGCAACGGGAACTCGACCACGAGATCCTCCGCGGCCAGCACGGGACGGCGCACGTCGAGGGTCATCGCCGATCTCCTCCCGGTCCCTGGCACGCTCAGTGAGTAAGCGCATACTTATTGAAGAACACATGGGTGTCAAGGGCAAGCCACCGGCGTGGCGGCGCCCTTCGCAACAAGCGCTGGATCGGTGGTTTCGAAGCTCGGCTGCTACGCGATCAAGGGCTACACTCCCGGTGACTAAGCGCATATTTAGCGCTTCGGGATCAACCGCGGCGACCGATCGCGGCTCGTTCCGAGCGTATAGAAAGTGGGGTAGTGGTGGCGAAGCGGCAGGCTCGCGTCACTTCTGCAGACGGCAGCGTCTCGCAGCGGCAGGAGGACTTCTCCCCCGACCTGTGGGACCCCGAACGCAGCGAGGTGGTCCGCAACCTGCTGACCTCCGCCGTCCGGTGCTTCGCGGCCAACGGCTACCACGCCACCACCACTCGGGACATCTCCACCGGCGTCGGGCTCAGCCCGGCCGCGTTGTACGTGCACTTCCCGTCCAAGGAACTGGTGCTGTTCGAGATCATCCGCACCGGGCACGAACGCGCCCTGGCGCACATCCAGGACCCCGCCCTGGACGATGCCGCCGCGGCCCCCGAGCGATTGCGCGTGATGGTCTCGCGGTACACCGCCTGGCACGCGCGCCACCACGTCGCCGCGCGCGTCTGCCAGTACGAGCACACCAGCCTCACGCCGGAGCACTACGAGCAGATCACCGCGCTGCGGCACCAGACCAACGAGGTGTTCCGCGACGCCGTCGCCCGCGGCGTGCGCGACGGCAGCTTCGCCGCGATCGACGTCAACCGCGTCGTGCGCGGCATGCTCTCGCTCAGC